>CAMLSA010000016.1 GCA_946482655.1 uncultured Sphingomonas sp.
GACGGTTCGAGGCGGCCGGCGGCCGTATCGGGCCTCGGCTTTACAAGCGGCGATCGATGCCGGTGATCAGGCGCGCACCTCGGTCGAAGGTGACGTAGTTCCACGCCCAATTGGCGCAGACCACCAGGCGGTTGCGAAAGCCGATCAGGAAATAGACGTGCGCGACCGACCACAGCAGCCAGGCGAAGAAGCCTGACAACCGTGCCCACCCCAGATCGACCACCGCGCATTTACGGCCGATCGTGGCGAGATTGCCGAAGCTCCGGTACCGAAACGGGCCCGGCGCCTCGTGACCCAGCAGGCGCGCGGCGATGGTTCGTGCCGCATGACGGCCCTGCTGTTTGGCGGCGGGCGCGATGCCCGGAACAGTGTTGCCGCCAGCGTCGATCACGGCCGCGGTGTCGCCGATCGCGAAGACATGATCCTCGCCCGGAACCGCGAGATCCGAGCCGACAATGACCCGGCCGGCTCGATCGGCCGATGCCGCGAGCCAGCCGGCGGCCGGGGAGGCGCATACCCCCGCCGCCCAGACCACGGTGCTCGCGGCGATCCGCTGATTGCCGAT
This sequence comes from uncultured Sphingomonas sp., assembly GCA_946482655.1. The sequence continues at coordinate 566 of CAMLSA010000016.1, forward strand.
GATCACGCCGTCATCATCGATCGTGGTCACTCGGCTGCGCAAGCGGACCTGGACCCCCAGCCCCTCGAGCGCCCGCTTGGCGGCTGCCCCGAGCGTCGCGGGAAAGCTGGGCAGCAGCCGTTCGTCGGAATGGACCAATATGATCCGCACGCAATGCCGCGTGATGTGCGGGAATTCGTCCTCGGCCGCGGCGCGGGTCAGCTCGGCGATCGCGCCTGCCATCTCGACCCCGGTGGGGCCGCCGCCGACAACCACGAAGGTCAGATATTCGGCTCGCTCATCGAGATGTTCCTGGCGTCTTGTCTCGGCCTTTTCGAGCGCGAGGAGAATCGTGCGGCGAACGCTGACCGCATCGTCGATCGTCTTGATACCGGGTGCGCGATCGGCCCAGCTCGCGCCGAAATAGCTATGGCGGGCGCCGGTGGCGATGATCAGCGCGTCATAGCCGACGCTGGCGCCGCTCGCGAGCAGCACCTGCCGGGCCGAGCGATCGACCGCCTCGACGCTGTCGAGCAACACCTGTGTCCGCGCGTGTTTCTTGACGATCGAGCGGATCGGCTGGGCGATGTCGGCCGGCGAAAGCCCGGCGGTCGCCACCTGATAGAGCAGAGGCTGGAACAGATGGTGGTTCTGCTTGTCGATCAGAACGATGTCGACGTCGTGCCGCGCGAGCTCCTTCGCCGCCGAGAGGCCGCCGAAACCGGCCCCCACGATGACGACACGCGGCTGGGGAGATGTGGCCGGAGCTGTCATGACATTGCCCGCGCGCCGAGCGCCCGACGGATCAGGCGATCGATCGACAAGGCGCCGCCGCCCTTCGCTATCAGCGGCAACAGCAGGCCCGCCCAGCTCAGATGGGTGGGCCAGGCGTCGGGATAGACGAAGATCTGAATGGTCGCGGTCATGCCGAGCAGGGCGAGCGCCGCCGGACGTGTCGCTAGGCCGAGCATCAGCAGGATCGGGAAGAGATGTTCCGACCAAGTCGCGGCGTGCGCTGCGATTTCAGGGACGACGAATGGCAGCGCATATTCGCTGCGGAACAGCTCGTACGTGGTGTCGGTAATCGTCAGAAGGCCCTCGACCTTGGTGCGGCCCGACAGGAAAAAGATCGCCGCAGCGGCGAGCCGCGCGACGAGCAGCAGCAGGTCGTCCGGCAGCAGCCGGTCGGCAAGCGACGCCGCACCACGATAGGTTTTGATGATAGGGTTGAGCATGGCACCGCTCCGGGAGAAGCCTCCACGCGCCACCTGGGATGGCGCGCGAAGGACGAGGAATGGCCTCACCCCTTCTTCGGGGTCAGGGAGCCGGGACCGTTGGGGGTCTGGATTTTGGTGCAGGTGCCAGCCTTCACGAGCTTCCAGGCGTTGCCCTGATAGTCGACCCTGGAGGTGCCGGCGCAGCTGGTGCCGGCGCCCGCGGCGCAGTCGTTCTTGCCGGCGAGCGAAACGCCGTAGCATTTTTCGGTCTTCTCGGCCTTGTCGGCGGCATTGGCGGCGCCGGCGGTGAGGGCGGCCAGCGCCAGGGTGGCGGCGATGGTGGCTTGGGTCTTGATCATGGTCGTCTCCTGTTTTTCCGTGCCTTCGCGGCGGTGGAATGCCGCTCTGTGACCGGAAGGCGGTGTCGCTGGTCACGGAAGGCCAGTTCGCGAGGTATGTGAGGATCGTTACAGCCGGTTCTCGAAAAAATATTTTCCCGCGGTGATAGATCCTTCTGTAACCTCGGCGGCACCTGCTTCGAATGCGTCCAGGGGAGCGCATATGAGAGCGAGCGAGGATCAGTTGCGGCGATTGATGATCGGCGGACTCAAGGGCGATGCCGGCGATCACGCCGCGCTTCTCACCGCGCTCGTTCCGCTGCTCCAGGCTTTTTACCGGCGGCGCGTGCCGAATGCTGCCGAAGATGTCGAGGACCTTGTGCAGGAAACCCTGATTGCCGTGCATAGCCGCCGGGCGACCTATGATCCCGATCGGCCCTTTGGCGTGTGGCTGTTCGCGATCGCGCGTTATAAGATGATCGATCATTTCCGGCGGCAGCGGCAAGGCTGCCCTATCGAAGATGTCGAGGAGATGTTGATCAGCGAGAGCTTCGAGGCTTCGAGCCTGGCCCGCATGGACGTCGACCGGCTGCTCGACACGCTGCCGCCCAAGCAGGCAGGTGCGATCAGGAACACCCATATCGAAGGGCTGAGCATCACCGAGGCGGCGACGAAGGCCGGAATCGGCGATTCCGACGTCAAGGTCTCGGTCCACCGCGGATTGAAGGCGCTCGCCGCCCGCGTGAAGGGAGAGGGGTAATGGATACCGCGACCCTGATCCGTTCGCTCGCGGAGGATGTGCGGCCGGTGCCGCGCCACGCGGTCGGCCGGCGAATCGCCATAGGATTGTTCGCTGGAGGCGCCGCGACGATCCTGCTGCTCGGCTGGTGGCTGGGCTTCCGGCCTGATTTTGACGTGGCGATGCGCGACTATTCCTTCTGGATGAAGTGGATCTACACCGGCACGCTCGCCATCTGCGCGGTCGGCGCGACGGTCCAACTCGCCCGCCCCGAACCGGCAAGGCTGCGCTGGCTGTGGGTGCTGGCGGTGCCGGTCTTGCTCCTTGCCGCGATCGGTGTCGCCGAGATGATGCGCGTGCCGCGGAGCGAATGGCTCGCCATGTGGCTGGGTCAGAGCTGGAAACAATGCCCGTCGATCGTGCTGCGCCTGTCGGTGCCGATCTTCGTCGGACTGCTGTGGTCCTATCGCCGTCTCGCCCCGACTCAGCTGCGGGCGGCGGGCGCGGTGGCCGGACTCGCGGCGGGCGCCTGCGCGGCGACGCTCTATTGCCTGCACTGTCCCGAGGTGTCGGCGATCTTCGTGCTGACCTGGTACACGCTGGGAATCGCTTCGGCGGCGGCGATCGGTGCGCTGTTGGGTCCCAGATTGCTACGCTGGTGAAATATTTCGAGGCTATTGTAACCCGGTCGGACTTGCTTCCGTAATTCCGATTGCCACATCCGGCACAAATCAAGGGGAGATCCTGTCATGATCACCGTGAAGACCGGCGTTAGCGCCGCCACGACCGCCGCGCTGCTCGCGATTGCCGCCGTCAATGCCGCGCCCGCAATGGCCGGCGATAATCATGCCGAAGCCAAGAAGGTCCACTGCTACGGCGTGAACAGCTGCAAGGGCGCGTCCGATTGCAAGACCGCCGAGCACGCCTGCAAGGGCCAGAATGCCTGCAAAGGCCATGGCATCAAGGCAATGAGCGCCGAGGAGTGCACCAAGGCCGGCGGGACCACCGAGCCGAAGAAGAGCTGATCGGCGAACCCGGCCGCGTGCTTCTTTTAGCGCGGCCGGGCCGCTTCCTCCATGAGGCAGATCATGCCCAATCCCAGCTTCGGCCTCGGCCTGCGCAAACCCCATTACGCCGATTTCCTCGAAGGCGACGCGCCTGTGGCGGTTGACTTCGTCGAGGTCATCTCGGAAAATTTCATGGTCGCCGGTGGTAAGCCGCGCGCCATTCTCCGCCAGATCCGCGAGCGCCATCCGGTGGCGCTACACGGGGTTTCGATGTCGGTCGGATCGGCGGACGGGATCGACCTCGAATATCTTCGGCGGCTGAGGGCCCTCGCCGACGAAATCGAGCCAATGGTCGTGTCGGATCATCTGTGCTGGACACGGATCGAAGGTTTCAACTCCCACGACCTGCTGCCGCTGCCTTATACCGAGGAAGCGCTCGACGTGGTCTGCGCCAACATCGCCCTCGCGCAGGACAGGCTGGGCCGGGCGATGCTGATCGAAAATCCGTCCAGCTATGTCTGCTTCGACGATGCACCGATGACCGAATGGGAATTTCTCGATGCGATGTGCGCGCGCACCGGGTGCGGGCTGCTGCTCGACGTCAACAATATCCATGTGAGCGCGACCAATCACGGATTTGATCCGTTGGCCTATCTGACCGGCGTTCCGGCGGAACGGGTCGGGCAGATCCACCTCGCCGGGCACAGCCAAGACCGCGACCTGCTGATCGACACCCATGACCAGGCGGTGCCGCCGCCCGTCTGGGCGCTCTACGAGGCTGCGCTCGCGCGGGTCGGACCGGTCGCGACGATGATCGAGCGCGACGACAATATCCCGCCGCTTGTCGAGCTGCTCGTCGAATTGGCTATCGCCCGCGATATCGCCGGGCCCGGCGCACGGAGAGCGGCTTGAGCCTGCTCGCCCTGCAGCGCGACTTCCGCGCCTGGCTCGCGGAGGAATCCGAGGAGGCGGCGGATCGGCTCGGCCGATCGGCGCGGCCGGGGCTCGCCATCTATCAGAATAATTACCGCGCCCAGCTCGTCGGCTGCCTGAGCGAGAGTTTCGAGCGCGTGCGGCTGTGGCTCGGCGACGAGCCGTTCCTCAGTATCGCCGCCGCGCATATCGACCTGACGCCGCCGCATGCCTGGACGCTCGATGCCTATGCGGCCGGATTTCCCGACACGCTCGAGCGGCTCTATCCGGATGATCCGGAAATCGCCGAACTTGGCTGGCTGGATCTCGCCCTGTCCGAAGCCTTTGTCGGGCCCGATGCGCAGCCGATCGATCCGGCTGGGCTGGGAGAGATCGACTGGGATCGTGCCGTGCTCCGGCTGGCGCCGACCTTGGCGACGAAGCTGTTCCGGACCAATGCCGCCGCCATCTGGTCGGCGCTGTCGGCGGAAGAAATGCCGCCGGCGGCGGTGCAACTGCCCGCACCTGCGGCCATGATCGTCTGGCGCAAGCACCTCGTCCCCTGTTTCCGCACCGCCGAGCCGGGCGAGAGCAGGGCTCTGGAACTTGCCGGCAGTGGCGCGAGCTTCGGCGCGCTGTGTGCGGCGCTGGTCGAGGACCTCGGCGAGCAGGAGGGCATCGCCGCGGCTGGGGCGCTGCTCGGGCGCTGGATCGGCGACGGATTGATCGCCGGAATTGACTGACCGCCTCAACCGTGGGCGGGCTTCCCGCCCAGCTTGGCGGCGAGATGGACGAACGGGACGATCGTCGCGCCCAGGATGAGCCCGAAAAGCCCCGAGCAGAGCGCGGTCACGGCCCAAGAGGCGATGCCTGGAGCGAAGGGAACGGCGTGGCCCGCCCAGTCGGCCGAATGATGAATCGCCTCGGCCGGGGCGTGCGCTCCGAAGACCTCGAGGCCGTGGACGATGATGCCGCCGCCAACCCAGATCATCGCCGCTGTGCCGATGATCGACAGCCAGCGCATGATGACCGGCATCCCCCAGACCATCGCGCGGCCGACCGCACGGGTCGTGGCGAGGCTGCGCTTGGCGAGGTGCAGGCCGATGTCGTCCATCTTCACGATCAAGCCGACGACGCCATAGACGCCGATCGTGATCGCGATTCCGACCAGCGCGAGCACGCCCGCGCGCGTAGCCAGGGGATCGGCGGCGACTTCGGCCAGTGCAATCGCCATGATCTCGGCCGAGAGGATCAGATCGGTGCGGATCGCACCCGAAATCTGCTGCTTTTCGAGGGTGGCGGCATCCAGCACGACGAGGTCCTCTTCGACATGGCTTTCGCCCCGCAGCGCCTCGATCACCTTTTCGGCGCCCTCGAAGCAGAGATAGGCGCCGCCGAGCATCAGCAAAGGCGTGACCGCCCAAGGGGCGAAGCTGCTGAGCAGCAGTGCGGCCGGCAACAGGATGAGCAGCTTGTTGCGGAGCGATCCCAGCGCGATCTTCCAAATGATCGGCAGTTCGCGATCGGGAGTGAGGCCGGTGACATAGCGCGGTGTCACCGCCGCGTCGTCTACCACGACGCCGGCCGCCTTGACGCCCGCCTTGCCCGCTGCAGCGCCGACATCGTCCAGCGATGCGGCAGCGAGCTTGGTCAGTCCCGCAACGTCGTCCAGCAGCGCTACCAGTCCCGAGGCCATCAATTCCCTTTCATTCCGGATCGAGCACGATCTCTAGAGACGTTGTGCAACGGATCAAATCAGAAGTGTTTCCGTTCGTTGGCGAGGAGGATAGACCCGAGAGGTGCACCAGGAGATCGCCAAGCCCGAAAGCCTGCTCACCCTGCGCCGGAAAAGCTGGACGCCGGTGTGGCTTTCGCTCGTCTGGCGCGTACTGCTGGCGCTGGCGCTGATCGGCATCGCGCTGGGCGGGCACTGGTTCGATCGCGACGGCCTCAGGGACAATATCGACGGTTCGATCAGCTTCATCGACGTGCTGTATTTCACGATGATCACGGTCACGACGGTCGGCTATGGCGATATAGTGCCGGTGACCGATCAGGCGCGGATGTTCGACACCTTCGTCGTCACGCCGGTCCGCCTGTTCGTCTGGCTGATCTTCCTGGGAACGGCCTATGATTTTCTTCTCAAGCGCGTGTGGGAGAAGTGGCGGATGAGTGGGATCCAGGCGAAGCTGCACGACCATGTCGTCATCGCGGGCTTTGGCACCAGCGGCAGTGAGGCGGTGAGCGAACTGATCCGGCGCGGCACCGACCCGTCATCCATCGTCGTCATCGATCCTCATGATGAAAGCCTTAGGGTCGCGGCCGCATGCGGCGCCAATGTGGTGGATGGCGATGCCACCCGCAACCTGACGCTGGAGGCGGTGCAGGCGGCGCGGGCGCGGGCGATCATCGTCTCGGCAGGACGCGACGATACGTCGATCCTGATCGTTCTGACGGCGCGGCGGGTGGCGCCCGATGTGCCGATCAGCGTGGTGATCCGATCGGAGGACAACGAGGCGCTTGCGAAGCAGGCGGGCGCAAACACGGTGATCAATCCGGCCAGTTTCGCGGGACTGCTGCTGGCCGGATCGACCCACGGCCCGCACATCGCGGATTATATGGCCGACCTCGCCAATGCCGACGGGCGGGTGACGCTGCGTGAACGATCGGTGGCCGCCAACGAAATCGGCAAGCCGCTTGCTTCGATCACGACCGGCCTAGGCCTGCGTATCTATCGGGCCGGCGATTGCCACGGCTTCTGGGAGATCGAGGCAGGCAAGCTTCAGACCGGCGATCTGATCGTCGAGGTGGTGCCGAGGAACGAGCCGCTCGCCGTCTGACACCTACCCTTAGCGGCCGACGGCCGTCGGACATCAGACGGCGATACTGAGCGCCAAGGCCTCGGAAACCTTGATGCCGTCGACCGCGGCGGAGAGGATGCCGCCGGCATAGCCGGCGCCTTCGCCCGCCGGATAGAGCCCAGCGACGTTCAGGCTCTGGAAATCCTTGCCGCGGGTGATGCGGACCGGGGAGGAGGTGCGGGTCTCCACTCCGGTCATCACCGCGTCGGGATCGTCATAGCGCGGGATTTGGCGGCCGAAGGCCGGGAGCGCCTGGCGGAGCGCCTCGGTCGCGAAATCGGGCAGGCAGGCGGCGAGATCGGTGAGATGGACGCCGGGCTTGTAGGAAGGCAGGACCTCGCCGAGCGCGGTCGACGGGCGAGCGGCGAGGAAGTCGCCGACGCGTTGACCGGGCGCCTCATAGTTCGATCCGCCGGCGACGAAGGCGCGCTCCTCCCAATGCCGTTGAAAGGCGATGCCTGCGAGCGGATGGCCCGGATAGTCGCGTGCCGGATCGATGCCCACGACGAGGCCCGAATTGGCGTTGAACTCCTGCCGCGAATATTGGCTCATGCCGTTGGTAACGAGCCGGCCCGGCTCCGAAGCCGCCGCCACGACCCGGCCGCCGGGACACATGCAGAAGCTGTAAACGCTGCGGCCGTTCGCGCAATGGTGTGACAGGCTGTACGCGGCGGCGCCGAGATCGGGGTGGCCGGCACAGGGCCCGAAGCGGGCGCGATCGATCCAGCTTTGCGGATGCTCGATGCGCACGCCGATCGAAAACGGCTTGGCCTCGATATGGACGCCTCGATCATGAAGCATGTGGAAGGTGTCGCGGGCGCTGTGACCGACGGCGAGGACAACGTGACTTGCCTCCAGGAATTCGCCCGTATGAAGATGGAGGCCGCGCACATGCCCCTTTTCGATCAGGATGTCGTCGACGCGATGCTCGAAGCGATATTCGCCGCCCAGCGACTGGATCGTCTCACGCATGCTCTCGACCATCGTCACCAGGCGGAAGGTGCCGATATGCGGATGAGCCTCGGTGAGGATCTCGGGCGGGGCGCCCGCCTTGACGAATTCGCTCAACACCTTCCGCCCGAGAAAGCGAGGATCCTTGATCTGACTGTAGAGCTTGCCGTCGGAGAATGTACCGGCGCCGCCCTCTCCGAACTGGACGTTGGATTCGGGATGGAGCACGCCGCGGCGCCACAGCCCCCAGGTATCCTTGGTTCGCTCGCGCACCACCTTGCCGCGATCGAGGATGATCGGGCGGAAGCCCATCTGGGCTAGGATCAGCCCCGCGAACAGGCCGCAGGGGCCGGCGCCGATCACGACGGGACGGGGGCTATTGGTAGGGGCGTGGGTGACGAACCGGTATTCGGTGTCTGGAGTGGGTTTCAGATGGGGATTGCCGGCGAAGCGGGCGAGAACGTCGGCTTCGTCCTTCAACGCGACGTCGACCGAATAGACCAGCAGGATCGCCGACTTGCGCCGCGCGTCGTTGGCGCGGCGGGCGATCGTGAAACCAATGAGATCGCCGGACGCGATTCCCAGCCGCTCGACAATCGCCGAGCGCAGTGCTTCGGCCGGATGATCGAGCGGCAGCTTGAGTTCGGACAGGCGGAGCATGGCGCGGCATTAGGCGGCCATGGTCCGCACCGCAATGGCGAGGAAAAAGCGTTACAAGCCGGTATGCCAGCATGATAGGCCATGTCGTCATGGGCAAGGGGAGCAGGCTGATCGCACTTCTATGCTGGACCGCGCTGGTGACGGCGGCGGATAGCCCGGCCGCTGCCTCGTCGAACGATATCTGCAGGGGAGCAGCGATCGCCGAGTTGCCGGTCGTCATGGAGGGCAGGCGGCCGCTGGTCAAGGCCACCGTCAACGGGGCGAAATCGGCGTTCCTGGTCGATAGCGGGGCGATCTTCAGCATGATCTCGCCGGCCTCGGCCGGGCGCCTTGGGCTGGCGTTGCGACCCGTACCCAGGAGCTTCAGCATGGCCGGCATCGGTGGCACGGTCGACGCGCAGGTCGCGACGGTGAGGCGCTTCGAAGTGGCGGGCCGAACACTGTTCGATGTCGATTTCTTCGTCGGCGGCAGCGAGGTGGGCGCGACGGGCCTGCTGGGCCAGAATGTCCTGGGCATCGCCGACGCCGAATATGACCTGGCCGGCGGCATGGTCCGGCTCCTCCGGGCTGGGGCCTGCGCCGACCGGGCGCTGCGTGATGGAGTTTGGCACCCATTCCCGGGGATGGATATCGAACCGTTGACCCCCCGCCAGCGGCACATCTCGGGAATTGCGTCGCTCAACGGCATCGCGCTCCGGGCCGTGTTCGATACCGGCGCTCCGACGACCTTGCTGTCACTCGCCGCGGCCCGTCGTGCAGGCATCCGACCGGGGGATAGCGCTATGCTTCCCGGCGGGGCCGCGAACGGGCTTGGCGGGTCCATAGCGCAGAGCTGGGTTGCTCCGGGCGTCCATTACCGTATCGGCAATACCGAAATACGCGGGGATGTGTTGCGTATCGCCGACATCGGCGAGGCGCCGTTCGATCTGCTTATCGGCGCGGATTTTTTCCTCGCGCACAGGGTTTATGTCGCGAATAGCCGGCGTAAGCTGTACTTCACGCCTGTTGCTGAAGCGCGGAACGTACAAGCGCAGCCGGCCCTCGCTGATGCCGAGGCCTATAGCCGGCGCGGCGCCGCGCTGGCGGCCAGACGCGAACTGGCGAACGCGATCGCCGACTTCAGCCGCGCGATCGAAATGGCGCCCAACGAGCCGCGCTATCGCCTGCAACGGGCCACGGCGCGTCTAGAACACAAGGAGGATCTGCTCGCGAAGGCCGATCTGGACCAGGCCATAGAGATGAAGCCCGACTTCGTGGCGGCACGCCTCTCGCGGGCGGTACTGCGCGTCGCGGAAAAGAACTTCGCCCTTGCCCGCACAGATCTGGACGCGGGATCCGGCGCCGCAAGCCGCGAAGACGACCGTAGATTCGCATTCGCCGCGCTTTATGCGGGGATGGAGGATTGGCGCCGGTCGCTGGAAGAGTTCGACCTCTGGATAGCGACGCATCCCGGTGACCATCGTCAGGCGCCTGCGCTGAACGCGCGCTGCTGGGCGCGCGCTATGCTCAACGAAGCGCTGCGGCAGGCGCTTGACGACTGCAATGCGGCCCTGCGCCTGCGGCCGGATGAACCCGCCTTTCTCGACAGCCGGGCGACAGTCCTGCTCCGCATGGGCCAGTTGGTCCAGGCGATCGTCGACTATGACGCCGCGCTGGCCCAACAGCCCGGCCTTGCCTGGTCGCGCTACGGTCGCGGTCTGGCCAAGCTTCGGAAGGGCCTCGCCGCCGCAGGACGGGAGGATCTCACAGCCGCTGTCGCGATCGATCCCTCGCTTCCCGAAAAGGCGGAAAAACATGGGGTCATTTTGTCCGCCGGCGATCCGCGCTAGTGGCGCGGCCGCGATCAGAGGACGTCATGAAACATATAGTAGAGCAGCGCCACCCAGGCCATCAGTCCGCCCACTCCCACCATCCATCCGAGGTGGCGCTGGAACAGATCAAGCCAGCTACGCATCGCTGCCGCGCCCCGCATAAATCAGCCGCCCCCGCCCGAGGCGCGACAAGACCAGGGCGATATCCTGCTCTCCAAAAGCGAGGCAGCCGTCGCTACGGCCGAGCTTGCCCTGCCTTACGAGCATGTCGGGATTGGCGTACCAAGCCGAGTGAATGACGATCGCGCGCACCTCGGCATGGGCGTTGGTCGGATCGAGTCCCGTCAAGCGGCGCGACGGCCCGTGTATGCCATGATAAGTCTCGCCGGTGAGATAGGCGCCTTCGGACGTCGCGCCCGAGCCGATCACATCGGAAAAACTTTGCAGCATGCCGCTATGCTCGGGATCGGAGCCGCTGCCATGCGCCACCAGCAGGCTGGTGGTGGTGCCCTTCAGGATATCGATCAGGAAGAAGCGCGGTTCGGAGGAGGGGAGGCTGAAATCGGCGATGGCGATGACGTCGCGCGACCATATCATGGCATGGTGGCGGAACAGGGCTTCGAGCGCGCGATTGACGAGGCTCGCATGGACCATCGGGGCTGCGGTGCCAAGCCCCGGCGGCCGGGCGGCCGCTGCCGTCAGACCGACCGCAGCCACGGCGCCTCCGAGAGCCTCGCGCCGCGAGAACAAGGCGGGCGCCATAGATCGTTCAGGCGCGCCAGAAACGTTTCGCATCGATCAGCGCTTCGAAACATTCCTGCGCCTCGTCGAGCAACCGAGCCCGTTCCTTGCGGCCGAGTTTGGGCGTGTCGATCCGCAGGCCGAGGCGGGAGAGTAATTCGGGCGCGGCGGCGGCATCGTTGAGCCGGTCCAACCTGTCCTGCAATGCTTCGACCGAGCCGAGCAACGCGTCGAGCCTGCGGCGCGGCTTGCGGCCGGGATGGAGGGAAACGAAGAATTCGGCAGCGTAGCGGAGCTTCTTGGCATCCTTGCGGACTTGGTGGCGATGCTCATCGTCGCTTCGGGCAAGATTCGCTCCTTCGCGTCGGATGCGCTTGAACAGGCGGTCGAGCCGCTCTGCGGCGAATGGCACGATGTTACAGCCGCTCGGGCCTGAATCGGCCCATTGGAGCCGCCGCCATCGCCCCACCGCCAGCCACTCGACAAGCTCTATCGGCAGCAGGCGGACGCGGCGGCCGGCGAGCAGCTTCACGAAAGTCTCGAAATGGTTCTTGCGGACGGCGGTAAGTGACGCCCGTGCCTCTCCTTCCACGGCCGGCAGCAGTACATCTATGTCGCGGATATTGCCAAGTTCGCGGGCAAGCCAGCGCAGTTCGCCGGCGAGCTCGGCCGCGCGGTCGTCCCCGGCAAATAGTGGCCTGAACAACGAAAAGGCCGAGCGCAGCCGGCGCAGCGCGACCCGTGCCTGATGGACGGGTTCCGCGGCGCCACTCTGCAGCAGCAGGGATTCGTTCAGTCGATAGTGCCGAATGCAGGAACCGGCGATCTCGGAAAAGGCCGCGGCGGCGCTCGCTTCCCGATCGATCCGGATCGGTTCGGCCTCGGCGGCTCTGGCAATCTTGTTTTCGACAAGGGCATAGCCGCGGTCCGATTTGGATCGGACGCCCAGGCGCAGTGGCACCTCCTCGTTCAGCGCCCGGGCGAGATCGAACAGGGCCCGCGGCGATCCCTGTTTGAGTTCCAGCTCGATTTCGGACAGCGGCATGCTGCGGGCACCGGCACGGACCTCGCCCATGTCGATCGCATATTCGATCAGCCCCCCCTCTGGTCGCTCGATCGTTCCGGAGCGGCGCTCGACATCGGTGATGAAAATGGGCGCGATTTTCGCAAGCGTCGCTTCGTTCATCCTTTCGCCCAGCGGGCCGGCCCGTGCATCCAGCAATGGCTGGTCGCCCTTGACGGGGCGCTCCCATTCGCCCCGAACGAACAGGCCGGCGGCCAGGCTCGAGCCTGCCTTTACGGTTTGCAGCCGGCGGCGGCCCTCCTTTCGGATACGGAGCGCGTAGCCCGCCTGGTCGAGTTGAAGATCGGGGGTGTCGAAATAGGTGGCGACGAGATGCTTGGCTTCGCCGCCGCTACTTCCGAGCAATGACGAAGCGACGAGGCGATTTCCGTCGGCGGGATCATATTCGAGCTTCAATTCGACTTCGACTGGATCGCTCATGCTTTCCCCGCCCGGCCTTCTCGGCTGCTTGACATAGTCCGGCTCGGGGGGCGAGTCATGTTCCGCGGCCGCGCCGGCGTCGACCAACTCATAATCGAGCGCGGCGTGCTGAACAATTGACCGCAAGTTATGGGAGGCATCCGTCCGAGGCCGTGCCATGATCGCGGCATGACGAAGATCGACAGCCATGACTGGAGCACCGCCGCGGCGGACCTTGATGCGCGCGGCTGGACGATCCTGCCGCGCCTGCTGACCGCCGCCGAATGCGCAGCCACGGTCACGCTCTACGATGCGGGTGCGGGCTTTCGCAGCCATGTGACAATGGAGCGCCACGGCTATGGGCGTGGCGAATATCGTTATTTCGCCTATCCGCTCCCGCCGCTGGTCGCGGGACTGAGGGACGGACTCTATCCGAGGCTCGCGCCGATTGCCAATAGCTGGCATGAGCGGATGGGCTTGGATGTTCGTTTCCCGACCGGCCATCGGGAGTTCCTCGATCGCTGTCACCGGGCGGGACAGCAACGGCCGACGCCGCTGATCCTGCGCTATGGCGCGGGCGACTATAATTGCCTCCACCAGGATCTCTATGGCGCGCACGTTTTCCCGCTGCAGACGGCGATACTCCTGTCGGCTCCGGGGGAGGATTTCAGCGGCGGCGAGTTCGTCCTGACCGAGCAGCGGCCGCGTATGCAGTCGCGTGCCGAGGTGGTGTCGCTGTCACGGGGCGACGCAGTGATCTTCGCGGCGGCGCATCGGCCGCAGCGCCGTCTGCGCGGCGACTATCGAGTGACGATGCGCCACGGCGTCTCGACGGTGCGCACGGGGCATAGGCATACGCTCGGCATCATCTTCCACGACGCGCTCTGATTGTCAGGCAAAGGCGGGTGCATCGGTGCAAGATTCCAGCCCGCGGCGCCCTTCCGACAGCAGGGGTCTCAGCTTGGCGGGGGGCACGGCATTGTCGAAGGCCAGACCGAAACGGCTGCCGCGCACCCACGCTGTCCGGGACAGGATCTCGCACCCGTGGCAGACCAGCCAGACGATCTCTCCATGCTCGGGAGGCTCGGCGGCATGGCCGAGGGCGCCGTTGGCGGAGAGATCCAGAAGGTGGATGCGCATGGGCCGCCCGCTGGCGAGCACGGATGCCTGCAGCAGGACTCTTGTACGCTCCCCCTGACGGGCATTCGGTCGGCCCCGGAATCCCAAAGCTGAAGCAAGAGACATGGTACGCTACCTTTACAGCCGCGACCGGAACGGACCGGTAGCGGATGATCGTAAAGTACGCGCCGAGCAATAGCATCCGGTTATGGGAATTGGTGAACATCGCGCTAAGCCCGATTTAATGTGGTGCGTGTCTAAGACTTTCGTGGAAGGCGCTGCCTGTCGTACCCATTCACCGGATCAGGTGAGATAATCGAGTAGCCAAGTGATGCAGAGGAAGCTGATGGCGGTCAGCGCCAGCAGGACTTCGATGCTGCGCCATGACCAGAAGCGGGGCTGTCGCGTCACGAGCTGCGGTTGCGGGGCACGCGTTTTGGCGGTCGCATCTTGGCTGATCAGCGCCGCCAGTTTCGGACATTCGGCGGCGAGCCGTTCGCTGCTTGCCGCCGCGAGACGGAGTTCGTCGAGACTGAGGGGCCGCGTAAACCGGCAGCCGGCGCGATTGCCCGAGATCCAGCGGACCTGCGCCTCGCGCCAGCCGACCAGCGGGATTTCGAGCAGGATATTGGCGCCGGGGACGATCTGGCCGGCATCCGATGCCATCAGGCCCTCCTGCGAGATATCGGTCAGCGTCACGCCGGTTATGGCCTCGCCATCGGGAGCCGGACCGTCGAGCGTCAGCTGCAGCCGCGAATGTTGCTGGATGGCTAGCCGTTGATTCTGCCGACGGTCGAAAGATATCGAGGAAATATGGTTCATCACTGCGCCGATCACATACCGGCTGACCGATCCCCCCGAACCGCGACAGCCCGCCAAGCATAGCGGACGACCGGATCGGATGAAGACGGGGGTTTCACGCTAGGTAGATCTACGGAGACAAAATGATCCTCCTAAAAGCGATTGTTCGCCTGAAGTTTGATCGACGCGGTCGTGACGTCGAAAGCTATTGGCACGAAGTCAAGGCTCCGGCATTCCCTTCGCCATGACTGTCGATGCCAAGACCGCTGCCTCTTCGCCCATGGCCGAGTCTCCGTTCCGCAACCCCATTTTCCGCACGATGTGGCTTGCCACGGTCATCTCCAATTTCGGCGGGCTGATCCAGTCGGTGGGCGCGGCGTGGATGATGACGTCGCTGGTCGGATCGCCCCAGATGGTCGCGCTCGTGCAGGCGTCCAATGCGTTGCCCTTCATGCTGCTGGCGCTGCTGGCGGGGGCAGTTGCGGACAATCTGGATCGCCGTCGCGTGTTGCTCGTTGCGCAAGGCTTCATGTTAGTGGTGTCGGCGACACTGTCGCTGTTCGCCTGGCAGGGCTGGCTATCACCCTGGCTGCTGCTGGGCTTCACTTTCCTGATCGGCTGCGGCATGGCGATGAACGGCCCCGCCTGGCAGGCCTCGGTGGGCGATATCGTTCGTCGTGACCAGTTGCCGGCAGCGGTGGCGCTCAATTCCGCCGGCTTCAACATGGCGCGTAGCGTGGGGCCCGCGATCGGCGGCGCGATCGTCGCCGCCGCGGGTGCGGCAGCGGCCTTCCTCGTCAATAGCTTGTCCTATATCGGCCTGATCACCGTTCTGCTGCGCTGGCGCCCCAACAGCGCGCCTCGCCTGTTGCCGCGCGAGGGGTTGTTCACCGCGATGGCGGCTGGATTGCGCTATGTCGCAATGTCTCCCCATCTGCGGATGGTGACCTTGCGGGGGAGCGCTTTCGGCCTGACCGCCAACGCGCTGCCGGCGCTGATGCCGATCGTGGCGCGCGATCTGGTGAAAGGCGGACCGCTGACGTTCGGATTATTGCTCGGCGCCTTCGGTATCGGCGCGGTGCTCGGCGGGCTGGGCAGCGTTCGGCTGAGGCGGCGGTTTGCCACGGAGGCGACGATCAGGCTTGCCTCCGCGAGCCTCGCTGCAGCGACCGCGATCACCGCGCTTAGTCCCTATCTGATCGTCACGCTGGCGGCGTTGATGCTGGCCGGAGCGAGTTGGGTGGTGGCGCTTTCCACCTTCAATGTCACGATACAATTGGCCTCGCCCCGCTGGGTTCTCGCCCGCGCTCTGTCGATCTATCAGATGACCACGTTCGGCGGGATGGCGATCGGCGCCTGGGCGCTGGGACTGGTGGCCGAACATTACACGGTCTCGATCGGGCTGCTCGTCGGGGCAACGGTTCTGATGGCGGTGATATTGATCGGACTGGTGCTGCCGCTTCCGCAGGTCGAGGATCTCAATCTCGATCCGCTGAGTCGATGGAAAGAGCCGGAAGCCGCCGTGCCGCTGGAACCGCGCAGCGGACCGGTGGTGATCACCATCGAATATCGGATCGAGCCCGCCAATGTCGTCGCCTTCCTGGCGGCGATGACCGAGCGGAGGAGGATCCGCCGGCGCGATGGCGCGCATGGCTGGACCTTGCTGCGCGATCTTCACGATCCGGAGCTGTGGATCGAACGCTACCATGTCGCCACATGGCTCGACTATGTTCGCCACAATCAGCGGCGAACCCAGGCCGATGCGGAAAACAGTGCGGCGCTTCAGAAGCTGCAGAAACCGGGCGAACCCTTGCGCGTCCATCGCATGCTCGAGCGGCAGACCGGGTGGTTGCCGACCGCCCGCCGCCACGATCAGGCGATCGTAAACTCTGCGGGCGATCCGGCAGGTACGGGCTGAACACTGCGGTTCAGGACAGCGAGCGAATAGTCGCCAGTTCGTGCTCGTACATTTCGGCGATCCTGAGATGGAGCTCTCGGATCGTCAGGTTGGGGGCGGCCTCAGCAGCCTCGCGCTCCCGCTGGATGCGTTTGGTGTAGTGGCTCATCTTGGCGTCGTTGACTTCGATCATGGCAATTTCCCGGATATCGCTCTCCCGCCTGCTTGTAGCAGCGAGCCGCGGTTTTCCGGTGTTAACAATTGTGAATCGGCGATTTTTGGACGTCATCCACCCGCGCGGTCGATCGTCCCAGCTTCAAGATGGATGGTCCTGGTCGCGAGCCGGCGGGCTTCCCCCTGATCGTGGGTGACGTAGAGGACGGGGATGGACACTTCGGCCAGCAAGGCTCGCAGCCAGGCGAGCAACTCGGCACGAGCGTCACTGTCGAGCGCCGACAGCGGCTCATCCATCAACAGCAGGCGCGGTTGGCTGAGCAGCGCGCGGGCGATGCTGGCGCGCTGGGCCTCGCCGCCCGAGAGGCGGGCCGGCAGGCGCTCGAGCAGATGGGCGATGCCGGCGCGTTCGACAATGTCGGTCCGGGCGAAAGGTCCCCGCGGGGCGCGGCGCCCGGCATAATCGAGATTGGCGGCGATGGTCAGATGGGGGAGGAGCCCCGCGCCCTGGAAGACATAGCCGGTGCGGCGCAACTCGGGCGGGAGAAAGGTTTGGCTGTCCTGCCAGACCTCCCCCTCGACGATGATCGTGCCGGCGGTCCGATCGAGCCCGGCAAGCGCGCGCAGCACGCTGGTCTTGCCGGAGCCGGAGCGGCCGAGCAGCGCGGTGACCCCCTGGGCCGGCACCTCGAACGCGACCCGCAGGGGGAAGCCGCTGCCAATCTTGCCATCGAGCGCGACCGCGATCGTCATGGCTGGAGGTTGCTGATCCGCCGCTCCACGAGCAGCAGCGCGAGCAGGGCGGCGAAGGAGAAGGCGATGAGCGCTGCGGCAATGCGGTGCGCCTCGCCGAACTGGAGGCTTTCGACGAGCTGATAGATGCGGGTCGACAACACTTCCGTCTTGCCGGGAATGTTGCCGCCGATCATCAGCACCACGCCGAACTCGCCGACGGTATGCGCGAAGACGAGGATCGCGGCCGACAGGAACCCGCGGCGCGAAAGGGGAAGTGCCACCGTGAAGAAGCGATCGAACGGCCCCGCGCCCATGGTCGCGGCGATTTCGAGCGGGCGATCGCCGATCGCTTCGAACGCGTTGCGCAGCGGCTGGACCGCGAAGGGCAGCGAATAGAAGAGCGAACCGATGACCAGACCGGTGAAGCTGAAGGCGAGGGTGCGGATGCCGAACGGCTGAAGCAGCGTCATGAGCGGGCTCTCGGGGCCCAGCGCGATCAGCACATAGAAGCCGATCACGGTGGGCGGCAGCACGAGCGGCAGTGCCGACACCGCGCCGACGATCTCCTTCCACCATCGCCGGGAGCGGGCGAGCCACCAGGCCAGCGGTGTCGCGAACAAGATGAGCAGGATCGTCGTGACCAGCGCGAGCTGGGCGGTCGTCGCGAGGACGAGACCCATCAGCTAGCGTCCCGCATAGCCGTAGCGCTTGATGATGGCGAGCGCGGGACGGCCCTTCAGATATCGGACAAAGGCGAGGGCGGCGGGGTTGTTCGTGCCGGTCTTGAGCAGCACGGCTTGCTGATCGATCGGCGTGTGGAGTCCAGCGGGCACTATCCAGCGCGAACCGCCGGGAGTGGCGACCACCTGGCTGAGCGCGATGAAGCCGAGCTGGGCCGCGCCGGTCGAGATGAACTGATAGGTCTGCGCGATCGAGCTGCCGGTGACGATCTTCGGCCTGAGTAACCGCTCGATGCCGAGTTTTCGCATCGTCTCGACCGCGGCGACGCCATAAGGTGCGGTGACCGGATCGGCGATGGCGATCTTATCGAACCGGGCCGCGTTGAGGACGGCGCCCTTGCCGTCGACGAGCCCCGGGGTAGCCGAGTAGAGGACGAGCCGGCCTATGGCATAGGTGAAGCGCGTGCCCGACACCGCAAGACCCTCCTTCTCGGCCCAGGCCGGGTGCTCGGCGTCGGCGGAGAGGAAAACCTCGAATGGTGCGCCATGGCTGATCTGGGTGTAGAAAGCACCCGAAGCACCGAAGGAGAGCACGGCCTCGTGGCCGGTCGCCCTTTCGAAGCCGGCGGCAATCGCCTTCGCTGGCTCCATGAAGTTGGCGGCGACCGCGATCCGCGTCTCGGCGGCGAGGAGCGGCGCGGCCATCAGCGAGGCGAGCGCGACGAGGCTGCGTGCGACGAGGGTTACGGCGGTCACAAAACCTTCTCCGGCGGTAGCGGCTGCGCGGCAGATGCTATATCCGTCTGTATATGGCAAGTGGCGTTCAGCCCGGCGGCAGGGGCATCTCGCGCAGGAGCGGGGCAAATACGTTGAGCTTGCCGGCATCGGCGGTCTCGAGAAGACTGCGCTCGAGCGCGCGATAGGCAGCGAGGACCTGCTTGCCGCATGGGGTGATCCTGGCGCCCTTGTCGCGACCACCGCCCGGTGTAGTCTCGACGAGTTTGTCTATCCAGCAGCGGTTCATGCTGTCGACGAGCAGCCAAGACCGCCGATAGCTCATACCGAGCGCGCGGCCCGCGGCCGAGATCGAGCCCTCGCGGTCGATCGCTTCGAGCAGGTCTGCCTTGCCCGGCCCGATAGCGGGTTCATCGCCACAGAGGATCTGCGCCTTCAATTTGAGGGGACCGAGCCGGGCAATCATGGCCTTCCGCATAGCATCGGGAACCGCCGCTGTCCGCTTCTGAAAGCCATCATACCCGGCGCGAAGCAGAGCGGATCCGTGAAAATGATGGCCCTGCCCAACTGTGGATGGGCCGCGATGTTCCGGTCAATGGCGCTGCGAGGCAAGCGCTTTCAGCGCAACAGCTTGATCGCTGCGCCCCGATTCTTGTAAGCTTGCCCCGGGAGAAGAGGCCATGCAGAATATCGGTGACGGAAACTGCCCGTTCGAATTCAATTTTGATCCGGTGACTTTCAAGGTCGGCGATACGGTAAGCTATCGGGTTACGGGAAGCCTTGGCGACTGGCCCTTCGTCGGCACGCTGACCGAGGTGCATGACGACTATGTTATGCTGATCTCCGCACCGGACGATCCCAACAGCATTGTGCGGGCTACCCGTGAGAGCCGTCCGGTGGTCGCGGAGGAAGATGTTCTTTAACGCCTGACCGTGATCAGCGCGCGCCTGGCTCGCATCGACTTGATGAATTGAGTGACGCCGACGCCGAGGGCGAGAGTCGTGAATACTGGCTGCGTGTAATGCGGCGTCGACGCCGTGGCGGCAGCCAATACCCATCCGACGATCAGAACCGTCAGCGCACTGGCGGCCGCTTCGGCGAGGGCGCGAGGCCGACGATCACCCCAATAGGATCGCGGGGGCCGGGCGGCGAGACGCCTTGCCCTACCGTAGAGGAGCAATGCCGCAACGCTGGCAACGGTGAGGGGAACGAAGGGTGACATCGTTCCGCCCTATCAGATCAGCATTTGCCAACGGGTTAGCTGTTATGGCCAACCTCCAATTAACCTCTTAATGGGCGCTGCGGGTCGCCAGCCAAGTACGAGCGCCGCGCTGGGCCTCGGCGATTTCGCGGCCGGTCATCTGGCCGGCGATGTCGGCGCGGCAATATTGCGCCTCTTGCGAACCGCCGAGCGCGGCAAGATTGAACCATTTGTGCGCCGAGACTAAATCGATCTCATATCCTCGAGCGCCAGTGGAATAAGCGAAGCCGAGGTCGAGGAGAGCGTCGATATCCTGGGTAGCGAGTAGGGAAGCGGGATGGGTGGCCATGACTTGAACTCCTTTCGGAGGCCAAACTGGCCGCGATTCAGGCAACAAATGGTTAACGGCCTATTAGACATTGGTAGCAATACCTGCCGTCCGGTAAATTCTTTGTAAAAAACATCCGCCTGTTCAGCCGCTATTCCAAAGCTTTCCACGATAGGCGTCAAAACAGCGTGCGCCGCACAGCAAACGCATCAGCGCGCCTTCGGCGATGGCATTCGCGCGACGCGGATCCTCGGAAACCAGCGGCCGCAACGCTTGGCGATTCCATTCCTCGCTGTGCTTGATATCGAGCGTGGCGTGGAGATCGAAATAGCGGCGCTCCCGATCGGATAGACCGATTCGTCGCAGACCGTGGGCTACCATCTTCGAACGGCCAGGGGCGGTGAGCTCGATCACTCCCAGCGCGCCGATCGAATGCCACGCATAGTCTCGGTTCGTCGCCATCGCCGTCATCGCATTGGCGAGGGCGAGGCTCTGCCAGACGGTGTTCTCGATCATCGGGTCGACCTTGAGCGTTTCCACAAGCGCATCGAGCATCGGACCGTGCATGCCGACGGCATGGCCCCGTCCCATTTCGTCCCAATAATTGCGGGCGAGCTCAAGCTTGGCAGGGACCGGAAGCCTGACCTGCGTGTAGGCGACGAGATCGTCGAAGCCAGCCTCCCCCGCAGCCTCCTGTTCGAAGAACCAGCGCAGCTGCTCTCGGCTGGCGTGCTCGGCAAGCCACGGGAAGAGCGGATCGCCTTGGCCGGGGCCGACCTCTTTCAATTGTTCGAACCAGGTGATGAAGCCGTCGGGATCGGCCGGGGCCCGAGCGGCATCCGAGGCGATCTCGGCGCGCAACTCTTCCAGAAATCCGCGCTCGAGGCGTTGCATGCGCTTGTCATGCTCGAGCCGCTGGTGCCAGTTCTCGGCTGGAAATTGGGGCGCGAGCCGCTCCCGGTTCCAATGTGCCAGCCCACGCTGGAAACCATCCGTCGTAAATTGCGATCGCCCGACAGGAGTATTCAACTGATAATGGCTGGCCATTTTTCTTCCTGAAGCTCAAGATGTTGGATTGCAGGGAGAACGGAGGTGCGGGGGGCGAGGTTCCAACAGAAGCAATTGATATAGATCAACGGCCTCCAGGTGGATCTTCATTTGTGGGCGAGATCGAAAACGCGCGGGAGTTGGAGGGGCGGGAGGCTGGTGGCCCCATAATAAAAGGTGGAAGCCACGATATAGGCAACACCTTCTTTGCGGGTCTTGTAACCACGCCATCGTTGGCTTCGAGGAGAAATTGGACCCGTCGCAGATGTTTGCCCGGCGATCGCCGAAATTCGTCGAATTGCGTCAACCGGATGCGTACGCCTTGCGTAGCTGCAATCAGGCGGCAGGTCCCGCCGGAAGAGGAGAATGCCATGGTCCGCTGGTTCAACGTGATGCCCGTCTGTCTGCTCGCCGCCTCGGCCTCCGTGGCTAACGCGCGGGTTCAGCCGGGGCAGTGGGAGGCGAGCTACACCGTTAATTCGATCGACATGCCGGGCGCGCCGCCTCAGGTCGCGCAGATGATGAAGAGCCAGATGGCAGGCGGCAAGAAGAACCGCATGACCTATTGCATCACGCCCCAGCAAGCGGCTCAGGGGCCGCAGGAGATGCTCAAGCAGAACCCCTCGTGTCGTTTCACCAAATATTCGATGAAAGGCGGCACGATCTCGACCGAGATGAGCTGCTCCCACAATGGCGGAACGATGACCGCGCGGGCGAACGGCAGTTACACGCCGACAAGCTTCAACGTGACGTCAAGCGCCGTGATGAGCGGGGGCATGAACATGCGGATGACGACGACGAACATCGGTCGCCGGATCGGGCCATGCACTGGGAAATAGCATCGCCAAAGATCCTCCGCATGCTGCGCATGGAGAGGAGCTGCGAGGATTAAGCCGCCACCCGCTGGCGCGCCGCGGCGATGCTGGCGCTGAGATGGATCTGGCGGAAGGGCTTGGACAGGCGGACGACCTCGGGCGCGATCAGGTCAATGCCTTGATAGCCGGAGATGATCATCACCGCAGTGCCCGGCCGCTCGGCGCGCAGCCGTAGCGCCAGCTCCGCGCCCGTCATGCCGGGCATGACATGATCGGTGACGACGACCGCGGGATCGAGCCCGTCGTAGATCAGGTCGAGCCCTTCGCGCGCTGGCGGCCTGAACCACGTTATAGCCGAGCGCCGAGATCATCTCGGCGGTGCCCGAACGCACGATGGGCTCGTCGTCGATGACGAGGATAGTCCCCTTGTTCTTATCATCGCCCGGCCCAGCTTCGGCCGCCGCCGGCGGAGCGCTGGCGACCGGAAACCATAACAGGGCTTCGGTGCCGGCGAACGGCGTGCTGAAGAGCTGCAGCGCGCCGCCCAATTGAGCGGCGAGCCCATCGACCATCGAGAGGCCCAACCCGGTGCCATGTTCGGCGCCCTTGGTGGTGAAGAAGGGTTCGACCGCCTGGGCGAGAACGGCGTCATCCATGCCGACGCCGGTGTCGCGCACCGATATGCGGACGAAATCACCCGGCGGCAGGCTGGTGGGGCGATCCTGGCTGCTGCCGGCGCTCGCGGACAGGGTGAGACTGCCGCCGTCGGGCATCGCGTCGCGTGCGTTGAGCGCGAGATTGAGCAAAGCGAGCTCGAGTTGATGGCGATCCGCACGGGCGGCGGGAAGTCCGGGAGCGATGTCGAGCACCAGAGCTATACGAGGACCGAGCGAACTGATCAGCAGATCCCTCATTCCCTCGGCCAAGTCCCTGATATCGACCGGCTTGGGGACCAGCGGCTGGCGTCGGGCGAAGGCGAGCAGGCGCTGAATCAGGAGCTTGGCGCGCTCGGCGGCTTCCATCGCCATGGTCGCGCTGCGCAAGACGTTGCCGGTAAGCTCGCTAGCATTGAGAACGATATCAAGACTGCCCATGATCGGCGTCAGAAGATTGTTGAAATCATGCGCGACATTGCCGGTGAGCTTGCCGACGACCTCCATCTTCTGCGCCTGGCGGGCGATTTCCAGGGTCCGCTCGAGTTCGGCGGTACGCGCCGCGACGCGGCTCTCCAGCGCATTGTTCAGTTCCTCCAGCGAGGCGACCAAGCGGCCATTTTCGAGGGCGGTCGTGGCGGCCCGGCTGAGCGCCTCGAGCAGAGCGAGGGCATTGGGATCGGGATCGCCGGTTTCAGACCAATAGGCGCCGATCGCGGCGACCGGATCGGGCGAGCCGATCGGGACCATTGCCATGCCGCGGACGAAGGTGGGTGCATAGGCCCCGTGGGGCACGCGCGGATCGGCCATTACGTCGGGAATGACGATCGTCTCCCGATCGCGCATGGCAATGCCGGAGATGCAGCTTTGGAGAGGAAAACGCTGCCCGGCCCAAAGCGGCGACTTGGCGTCTTCGGCGACGTAGTGGCACTGCCCGTCATCGGACAGGACGATGGCAATGCCGTCGGCGCCGGCGATCCGGCGCGCCGAACTGCGCAATATGTCTATCACTTGGTCGAGCTTACGGGCGCCGCCAAGCTGTTCGATCGCGGTCGCCAGCAGCGACCAGCGTTCGGACGACACCCGATCCGCGTCGATCTCCTCGTCCCGGCCGGACGCCCCCATCGAAAAACCCCTGCAAAAGCTACGCTATTTCGGCGAATGTTATCGGCCGCGTTCCGTTAATTTTCCATAAGGAGTTTCCCCTGCCGCGACCGGACCGGCAGATCCGGCCAGAGGCAGGCGATCTCCAGCCGAGGCAAATACTTCTTAGGCCTCGTCATCTCATCGAAGAAGCAACGGAGCGGCGACCAAATGGTCGACCAGTTGGCCGAGCTTTTTGGCGTGACCCTGCCAAATCGCCCGTCAGGCGCCGTCGTCTCGCGGAGTCATGGTTAACGCCTTGGTAAGGCCAATCGGCGATAGCGGGTGGAAGACCCCTCGCCGGATGGAAGCCTCATGAAGATCAGCGTCTCAGCGCAGCAAATCCCCAGCCTGCTCGATCGCGCGCCACTGGGTGTCACGGTGTTGTCGCTCGACTGCTTCGATACGCTTTTGTGGCGCAATACGCAGGCGCCGTCGGACATCTTCACCGAACTGGGCTTCGAAGGGGGATCGATCGATCCGCGCGTGCGAGCGGAACGCAAGGCGCGGCAGGCGCAGGCTTTCCGTCACGGCCGCAACGAGGTGCCGATCGAGGCGATTCATGCGCGGCTGCTGCCAGCCGCCGGCGAGGCCGAGCTGGCGGCCTCGGTGCGGGCGGAGCTGGATGCGGAGGCGAGGCACTGTTTCGGCTTCGCGCCAGTCATGAAGCTGATCCGCGTTGCCAAGGCGCGCAGGATGAAGGTGATCATCGTCAGCGACACCTACTTCAGTCAGGAGCAGCTGCGCGAGCTGATCGCGCGCGCGGCAGGAGCCGAGATCGCCGATGCGATCGACCGGGTATTCACCTCGTCGGAGCACGGCATGAGCAAGACCGAAGGGCTGTTCGCGCCGGTGATCGCGGCGTTGGGGGTGCCGGCCAAGGCGATCCTGCATCTCGGCGATAATCTTCATGCCGATCAGTCGGCGCCAGCGGCGCTGGGCGTCGCGACCGCGCATTTCGAGCAGTTCGATGGCGGCACCGAAACCCGACTTCGCCACGAGGCGATGGCTGCGGTGGTGATCGACCCCGCGACGCGCCAGACGGTGCCGGCGATGCAGCCGCACCGGCCGCTCGTCTCGCTAAGGACCGAACGGGACCCGGCGGTCGTGCTGGGTCACGACGTGGTCGGGCCGATGCTGCATGGCTTTTCGGAATGGATACGCGACGAGGCCATCGCTTTGACGGAAAGCTGCGGCCGGCCGGTCAAGCTGCTCTTCCTGATGCGCGATGGCTATCTGCCTATGAAGATGTTCGAAACGCTGAAGTCGGGGATCGCCGCGGGCGAAGTCTCGATCAGCCGGCTGACCGCGGGGCGCGGTGGCCTGGTCGACGAAGCGGCAGTGGCCGCGTTGATCGAGCGCGAGGCGGGCAAGCAACGGCTCGACGTGCTCGCCGGGATGCTGCTGCTCGAGACGCACGAGGCGAAGAGGCTGGTCGGCCCCGGGGGCGACGTCACCGATCTCGAGCGGATCGCCAGCCAGGGCGAGACGGCGCGTAAGATCGTGAAGCGTTCGGCACAATATGCCGAGCGGCTGATCGCGCACCTCCGCCGTGCCGGGCTCGAGGACGGCGACATGGCGATGGTGGTCGACCTTGGCTATCACGGCACCGTCCAGGACCGGATCGCGCCGCTGCTCAAGGCACGGATGAACGTCGAGGTGGCGGGTCGCTATCTGCTGCTGCGCGAGAATGAGCCGAGCGGGCTGGACAAGAAGGGCTATTTCGACAAGCGCTATTATGGACGCGAGGCGTTGACCGCGCTCGGCTCCTCGATCGCGGTGATCGAGCAGATCTGCACCCAGGCCAAGGGTTCGGTGATCGACTATTATCCGAACGGCAAGACGATCCACGAGAAGCCGACCGCGAAAGGCGCGCAAAGCGCGACGCGCGACGCCATCCAGGCCGCAGCCATCGCCTATGGCGAGGCGGCGACGGCGATGGGGAAAGGCGCCGCTTCGGACGACGCCGACTGCCGGCGCCGCAGCGCGGCGGCGATCCTGGCGCGCTTCATGTACCTGCCCTCGGCCGAAGAAGTGGCGGTGATCGGCGACTTCACCCATGACGCCAATCTCGGGTCCTCGAGCCACCTGAAGATGCTCGATGCGAGCGGATCGACGCGGGGCCTGCGCCGGCGGGGCATGCATTATGTGCAAAGCACGGCGCGGATGTATCTACCCGGCGAGCTGCAGGAGCAGGGGCTGGCGCTCAACCTGGCGCTGTTCGGGATCGTCCGCGGCGGGCTGGACGTACGCGAGGGCGATTTCCTGGCGGGCGGGATCAAGCTTCCGGTGATCATGGCGACCGCGCGCGAGGATTGCCTGGTCGAGCTCGAGGCCTTCCCCACACATGACGGCTATTATCGCCTGACCGTGCCGGCACGCGCCGACCTCACCGTAGCGGTGCTGCTCGGCGGGATCTGTGAGGCGGTGCAGATCGAGGATGTCAGCTTTCAGCCGTTGCTAACCCCGGTCGACGAGCATTGCATGTCGGCCGAGCCCGACATCATGGCCCCCTATGTCCAAGAAGGAATGGAGCCGATCGCCGGCGACCTGTTTCGCTGCGTCGAGGGCGCCGCGCTGCTGGTGCCGGCGCTGCCGGCGGTGGGGGACGAGGGTTACAAGCTGTGCATCGCGTTCCGGCCGGTGGTGCGGCGTGGTGCCGTGGACGAGGCGCGCAAGGCGGCTTGAGGCCACCTGTTCGTTCTATTTTTGTTCTTGACATTCGCTGGCCGATCGGCTAGTGCATAAATAGAGAGTGGGAGAGCCGCGCTGGTGGCTTCCCGCTCTTTTTCTTTTCTACATTCGGGCGATCGGCTTGCGCGGCGAGATGCGGCGCGGCGCGGCCTATCCCGTGCCCTGAATCTTTTGACATGAGGTGGTTCATGACGGTTGAAATCAGCTATTTCGCGCGCGTCGCCACGGGCGGGCTGCCGGTGGCGGCGGATCCGGGGCAGGACGGGACGAGCGCAGAGGCACAGAGCGTCGCCATCACCTCGACCCCCGCGGCGAGCGCGGCGACACCCGATGGGCAGACCGCGCTGAGCCTGATCGGCACCGAGGCGTTCCGCTTCGAATATAGCCAGGCGGGGGCGATCACCGCCGTCGCCAACAGCAATTATGTCGCCGCGGGTGAGCGGATATGGCTGGCGCCCCGGGCGGGATACAGGTTCAGCCTCCGTTCCGCCTGATGCCGGCGCAACGCGACGCGCGAGGACGATTCATGGCGACGAAGCCGCCGCGCAAGGCCGGGCGACCGACCGGGGTGGCTGTGGATGCGGCGCTCACAGGGCCGAGCGAAGCTTTCCTGACCGAATTGCGGGCGAGCTGGGCACGGCATGGCGCCGCCACGATCGAGCTGGTCCGCACCGGGCGGCCGCACGACTATCTGCGGCTGGTGGCATCGAGCCTCGCGAAACAACCCGAAGGGGACGAGCGAGCCGACGCGATCGACGCGCTGTCTGACGACGAGATCGCCGATGAACTCCGACGCATCCTCGCGCAGCTTGCGGCGGCAGGCGCTGATCCTGGCACGTGAGCAGGCGCGGCGGCTGGCGCGCGACCGGCTGACGGGCTATCGGCCGTATGCCCGGCAGCGCGAATTCCATGACGCCGGCGCCGAGCATCGCGAACGGCTGTTCATGGCGGGCAACCAGCTCGGCAAGACGCTGGCGGGAAGCTTCGAATGGGCGATGCACCTGACCGGGCGCTATCCCGACTGGTGGCGAGGGCGATGCTTCGGCGTACCGGGGCGCTATTGGGCGGCGGGCGAGACGCGGATTTCGACCCGCGACACGGTGCAGAAATTGCTGCTGGGTGATCCCGAGCGGCCCGACGCGTGGGGCATGGGCGCGATACCCGGCGATGCGATCCTGACGACCCACCGCGCGGCGGGGGTGGCCAATGCGATCGACGCGGTGACGGTCGCGCATGTGGCGGGCGGGGCCTCGACGCTGCTGTTCAAGGCTTATGAGCAGGGACGCGCCAAATGGCAGGGCGACACGCTCAACGGCGTCTGGTTCGACGAGGAGCCGCCGCTCGACATCTATGTCGAGGGGCTGACGCGTACCAATGCGACAGGCGGGATCGCGATGATGACGTTCACCCCGCTCAAGGGGATGAGCGAGGTGGTGCGGATGTTTCTGGAAGAGGCGTGAGCCATCGGCTGATCACACCGGACACTTGACATGCTCAAGGGATGGATCAAAACAAGAACATTCTTCGAAGAATTGTATTGGAGAAAACCGGTCAATGCGAAAAGCGCCGATGTATGAGCGCCTGTACGATGTCGAAGGCTACGAGCAGAAAATCCTCCTTCAGATTTTCGATCCCCAGCCGCAGAAGAACGGCTGGGCATGGGGCTGTGAATATAGATTGGAAGCCCCTTGGCTGGGTTGGGAAGATAAACCCCGTTGGGGGCATGGCGACGATAAAATGGACGCTTTCATTTCCGCGCTTATCCTTATCACGATCCAACTTCGTGCCCTTTCGAGACGGTCAGGGACGTTGGTATCATTCAGGGGTGATGAAGATATCGATTTGATCGATCGGGATTTCTATTGATGACCGCACCGCCGGAAGACGCCACCAAGACGCTCATGTTCGAGCGGAAATTTCATGTGAAGGGCCTCGGGCAGAGGGTTGTGTTGCATGTCTTCGAACCCACGTTCGAACAGGACGAGTGGATCTGCGAATATCAATTGAACGTCCCCGGTTGGGATCAGCAAATATCTGTGCCGATCGTCGGCGCGGACAAACTGCAATCCGTCACATCGGCGTTCCGACGCATTCGATCGGATTTGGCCATCATCGAGGAGCGGCTGGGCCGGCAAGTGACCTGGTTGGGTGAGCCGCGCCTGGATCTGATCTGAGACAGCGCCCGCTTCTTTGCCCACCAGATGGAGGCACCCATGACCCGTCACGTCACCCGCATGACGATCGACGATGCCGAGCATTACAGCCTGGCCGAGCGCGCGGCGATCGTGGCGGCCTATCCGGCGCATGAGAGGAAGGCGCGCGCCGAGGGGATTCCGATGCTGGGATCCGGGCGGGTGTTCCCCGTCGACGAGGATGCGATCAAGGTGCGCGCGTTCGAGGTGCCGTCGGGCTGGGCACAGATCGGAGGGATCGATTTCGGCTGGGACCATCCGACCGCGGCGGTGCGGCTCGCCTGGGACCGCGACGCCGACTGCATCTATGTGACCGCGAGCTATGGCGTGCGCGAGGCGACGCCGATCCTGCACGCGGCGGCGCTCAAGCCCTGGGGGCAGTGGCTGCCTTGGGCCTGGCCGCATGACGGGCTGCAGCACGACAAGGGATCAGGGGCGGCGCTGGCGCAGCAATATCGCGACCAGGGCCTCGCGTTGCTGCCCGATAAGGCGAGCTTCGAGGATGGCGGCAATGGCGTGGAGGCCGGGGTGAGCGAGATGCTCGACCGGATGCTCAGCGGCCGGTGGAAGGTGTTCGACCATCTCGAGGACTGGTTCGCCGAGTTCCGGCTCTATCACCGCAAGGACGGACTGATCGTGAAGGCGCAGGACGACCGGCTGTCGGCCTCGCGCTATGCGATGATGATGAAGCGGTGGGCGGTGGTGCCGCCAGCGACACGGGAGATCGTGGCGCCGCAGTTCGCGGCCGGGAGCTGGATGGGGTGAGGCGCTCGAGCCTCACGCGCCGTTGAAGTCAGGGCCAGAGATTCAGGGACAAATCCAAAGGCTAGCTCCCGCCCGGCATCCGGCGCGGGCCCGGCTCCATGTCTGTCGCGACGCTATCGATCGATGCTGCATGAGGTCGAGAGACATGGACCCCGACGCGGACGGACGGTGGGCGGCTCATATTGGAACAGAGGAGAACTCCATGGCAATGGCCGGCAAGTTGAGCCCCGAAGACGAGTATCGCAGGCTGAGGGGTCTTGGACCCGATGTGCCGGTGCCCGTCAGTCTGGAAAGTCCGACGTTGCAACCGGACAAGGCGCGAAATCTGGAGATGCAGCGGGACAGGCAGGGAGTACGGGTGCGGCAGATCGGGCCGGCGCCCGCGCCGGCTGGTCGCGCTTCTGCCGGCGGACCTCGGCTGATGAGCACCGTGGAGGCGGCCCGGGCGGTCTTGGACAAGGCCGCACTTGCTTCTGACATTGCCACGATCGGCTTCGCCGCCGGGGGAATCACCCTTCCCGCGGCCACTGCAGCCAAGGTCTTGAATACGGCGACCGAAATCGGGTTGGCCGGTGTGAACGTCTATGACGGTTGCGCGAACGGCAACTGGGGACCGCTCAAGGCGCAGGCCGCGAGCTTTCCCGCCCGCTACATCCCGGGTGGGAGATTGCTGCAGAAAAGTCTCAAGACGGTCCGTGGTCCCACGGGAGCCTTACGCGACGGCGCGGGACGCTTCCGGCCTTCGAGGCTGAACAACAAAGCGATCGAGAAGGCCGGCCAAACCGCCACCGAGCGCTATATCGAAGCCATTGCCGACGAGCTATTCAGCAGATAATTTGCATGAGTCTCGCTTCGATCATCGGAAAGTCGGACGCTATGTTCAGGCACAGGATCTCATCACATGGCCGACCAGATTGTGAGGTCGCAATGTTCGTAATGATGTTTGGCCAGTGACCCTTTTCGCACGTCTCTGCCGGTTCATTGATTGGGACTGGAGCAAAACCGGCCTCATCAGAGCCGGCACGTGGTCCCTTTTCATTGCGCTGTTGCTCGCCTGTGCGCCTTTTCCATTTCTGGATTTTCCCTATGAAGGGGCAGAGAACGTCATTATTTCGATTTCGATAGGAGTCAGTTTAGCGTGGCTTTGCTTCGTGGGATGGCGCACCCTGCGATTGGTGCTCACCATTTCGGCGAAGCATGATCGGCAATATGACCGTCAGGTCAAATACGACCTGCCAGGCGAATATGTGAACACCGAAAGCGCTACCAAGACTGCACGGCGCAAACGGCAGAAGCGTTCAACACCCGAATAGATTTCGGAACGCCTGCTTACCAGGTCGACCCTCCCAATTTGCTGTTTTGCGACGAGCGCGCCTTGCACGCACTCTGATCCATCTTGGTTTGCAACACCACGCTGCGCCTGCGGAAGCGAGGCATGGACTCCGGCGAGCCTGGCGGCCGATCTTCTATTTCACCATCATTCAACGGAGCGCAATATGGACGATATCGTACGCGAGGCGCTCGAGGTGTTTGCGGCCGCGGAGGCGCATGAGAGCGACAATCGGGCGGCGGCGCTCGACGACCTGCGGTTCGCGCGGCTGGGTGGCGCCTGGCAGTGGCCCGACAAGGTGCGTCGGCAGCGCGAATTGGAGGGGCGGCCGTGCCTCACCATCAACAAGATGCCGGCGTTCATCCGCCAGGTGGTGAACGACAGCCGGCAGAACAAGCCGGCGATCTCGGTCCATCCCGTCGAGCGCGGCGACATGAAGACCGCCGAGGTGATGAGCGGGCTGATCCGCAACATCGAGACCATGTCCAATGCCGACGTCGCCTACGACACCGCAGTCGACTGTTCGGCGACGATGGGGATCGGTTATATCCGGATCAACCTCGACTGGGCGGCCGACGACAGCTTCGACAAGGACATCGTCATCCGGCCGGTGCCGAACCCGTTTGCGATCTATGGCGATCCGTTCGCGCAGGCGGCCGACAGCTCGGACTGGATGAGCGCCTTCGTCGTCGAGCAGATCAACGATGACCAGTTCGCACGGCGCTTTCCGGGCGCGGACAAGATCGACTTCACGAGCTCGGCGTGGAGCGGGACCAGTGGATGGGCGGACGGGCAGGAGAAGAGCGTCCGCGTCGCCGAATATTGGAAGCGCGAGGAGGTGGTGCGCAAGCTCGTCCAGTATAGTTCCGCGGGATTGGGCGGGGTCGGGCTAGCTTATGAGGAGGATTTGCCCAAGCTCAAGCGGACCTTCGGCGCGATCGAGCTGATCGGTGCGCCGCGGCCGATCAGGTCGTTCAAAGTCACCCAGCATGTGCTCAACGCGGTCGAGCTGCTCGCGAGCGAGGATTGGGCGGGGCGCTATATCCCGATCGTGCCGGTCTATGGCGAGGAGGTGAATGTCGAGGGCAAGCGATATTTCCGGTCACTGATCCGCGACGCGCGCGATCCACAGCAGATGTTCAATTACTGGAGGACGATGGCGACCGAACTGGTCGCGCTCGCGCCCAAGGCGCCCTGGGTGGGACGCAAGGGAGCCTTCGCCTCCGACCCGCGCTGGGCGACGGCGAACAACGCGACCCACGCCTTCCTTGAATATGATGGACCCGAGCCGCCGATGCGTCAGCCCTTCACCGGCGTGCCTGCGGGTGAGCTTCAGGAGGCGATGAACGCGTCGGACGACATGAAGGCCGTGATGGGGCTGTACGATGCCTCACTGGGCGCTCGGTCGAACGAAACCAGCGGGCGGGCGATCCTGGCGCGGCAGCGCGAAGGCGACGTTTCGACGTTCCATTTCGTCGACAATCTCAGCCGCGCTATTCGCCACACCGGCAAGATCCTGATCGACCTCATCCCGAAGATCTACAACAGCGAGCGGATGATCCGGGTGCTGGGGCAGGATGGCAAATCGGCGATGGTGCGGATCACCGATCCAGATGGCGTGCCCGATCCGGCGGCGGACATCTACAATCTGACGATCGGCAAATATGACCTGACGGTGAAGGCGGGCCCCTCCTATTCGACCCAGCGCGAGGAGGCGGCGACGATGCTGACCGAGCTGGTCCGTGCCAATCCGCAGAGCGCGGCGATCCTGGGCGACCTAATCGTCGAGAATCTCGACTTGCCGGGGGGCGACAAGGTGGTGAAGCGGCTTCAGGCGGTGCTGCCCGAGCCTGTCCGCCAGGCAGAGCAGGGCGCAAACCCGCAGGTACAGGCGGCACAGCAGCAGGTGGAGAAGTTGAGCCAGGCGCTTCAGCAGTTAAGCGGGCAACTCCAGGCGGCGCAGGCCGACAAGGGGCGCGACGAGCGCAAGCTCGACATCGATGCCTATAAGGCGGTGACCGATCGGCTCGCATCGGTCTCGGCGATGATGACGCCCGACATGGTGCGGGCGATGGTGATCGAGACGCTGCAGGATGTGGAGCAGACCGCAGCGCGGGTGCCGCCGATGACGCCGGAGGCGCAGGGTTGATGACCCGCGATGCAAATGATCTTGAAAGGATGTTTGGATGACATTGATGCCTATGTCGGCGGCCGACCGCGCATTCCGCTGGCGATGGGGTTTGGCGGATGGCGATGCCGGGCCGATCTCGTTGCCGAAGATTCTGCTTGAGCCGGACGGTGCCCGGAGACCCGAAGCCGAGCGGTATGCTGCCGAAGAGAGCGGCGAATTCGACGATATAATCGGTGGCTACCAGCAAGACGATACTCTCCAAGGCGGTTCAGCCGGCGATCGCCTGAGTGCCGGCGGCGGGAACGGACATTGGTTCTCATTGCCGACAACCGGCGATGATGAAGAAATCGTCGTCACCGGGCGGAAATGGATACCCGATACTCACAAGCATGTCCTGGCAGGCGGCAGATATTACGAGAATCCCCATTTCAACCCGCCGTTCAATCCTACCCTAGATCAGGTCATCGCCGGGTCGGCGTTGACGGGCGCAGGACTGGCGTTTCCTCCGCTGTTACCGCGATTGCTCACGCTGGATCGAGGACGTCGCAGTTTATCGACCTTAGAAGAAAATGCCCGCCGACGCGGAGACCATGTTCTCGCGGATTATTGGGCCGAGCCCAACCCATCGAGGTCTATGGGGGAGCATGTCGTGCCTCGCAGATGGGGAAAGAGGTTCTTTATTCCGGCCGCCGTAATCAATAGCCGTTTTAACGTACTTAAGCCGGCGGGAATTACGAGAGGAGGAATGGCTGAACTCCATCACGCATGCGACAACAACTATGGCGGGGGAAAATTGCCGCGGCGCGTGAATCAAAAAGGATGGAGTGCCCAGAAGGAGGGACTTGAGAAATATGACCCGATAGGATGGGCATGGCGCTGCACTACCCCTGGGATGAAAGTAGGCGCTGGATTAAGCAGTGTTGCTGCCGGTATGGCCGTGGGTATGAACAATGATGAGGAGTAGCGGCGCCGGATTGCCATGGTATCGATGTCGCATCAACGAAGGCAGGCGGTGAGCGGGGAATCCGAACGCTTGATTCTTTCCGAGGAACAAAATAAGTACAAAGGCTTCGTTACGGCTACGGAGAGGATAAATGAAAAACCTTGGCTTTGAGTTCACGGCCGGTTTCCCCGACGATGCTATTACTGAGGGGGAGGAGGAAGGGGAGGTCTTTCTGGTGGTTAGGCCAAGCGGAATGGCCATCGCTCATGCCATTGTCGAACTTCTCAAAGGCGTCGGGCTGCCGGTATCCGAGCCTGAGATGGATCTTGAACATGAATCTTGGGTGTTCACGGCTGAAATGGACGGAAAGCGCCACTCCACTCAGATCTATGACTTTGGTGACGACGAGAGGTTCCTCTTTGTTTGGGGGGCGTCACCGTGGTTGAAGCGCTTGTTCAACAGGCGGGATTTCTATTTGGACTATCTACAGACCTTGTACGGTTTGTTGCGGAGCGACCCGAGGTTCGGCTCGGTGGAGTGGGTGGATAATAATCGTCATCCTGTCTCTCCGGAGCGGCTTTGAACAATTCTGGCATGCCCTCTAGGGTATGACGTCGCCTTATACCCTAGGGGCATAGTATGATTGCTATCGGCGTGGGCTGATCGGGCGAACTCGTACCCGGCAATCCACCTCGCCTCCCGTCGAACTGGACATCAGGAGTTCCTCATAATGGACTATGACACGACGGCCAATCCGGCCGGCGACGACGACTCGCGTCTTGAAGAGACCGTATCGTTGGAGGCCGGGGCGGAAGCCTATGCTGTGGACGACGGCATGACCGAACCGCCCGGCAGCGGGGAAGGGGAGGAGCATGATCCGTTTGACGACCACGATGATTCGACCGAGGAGGTCGAATATGAGGGACGGCGCTATGAGGTGCCGCGCCCGCTGAAGGGTGCGCTGCTGCGGCAGGCGGACTACACGCGCAAGACGATGGAACTGGCGGATCAGCGCCGGGCGCTCGCGGCCAGCCAGGCCGAGCTCGAGCATGCCCATGCGATGACAGCCGACGAGTTCCGGGCGGCGTCGCGGCTGAGCGAAGTCGAAGCCGAGCTGGAGGACCTCGCTCAGCTCGATTGGAGCGGACTCGATCCGCGTCATCCCGAGGTCGCACAGCTACGTTTCACGGTGGAGCAGCTCGCGCAGGAGCAGGTCGCGCTTCATGGCGCGCTATCCGAGCATTACCACTACAGATCAGCCCGCGAACAGCAGGAGGCGGCCAGGACGCGGGCCGAGACCGATCAGGCGATGGCGCGCGAAATCCAGGATTGGTCGCCCGAGCAGCGGCACCTGCTGGAAAGCTTCGCGGTCCATCATGGCGTGCCCGAGGATCATCTCGATCACGCCTCGCCTGCCGAGATGCGGATTCTCCATCTCGCCTATTATGGCGCCCAGCAACTGGAGCGGCAGCGCGCTGCCAACCGGGGCGCCTTTCGACCCGCGGCCGAGGTCGGCACGAGTGCCGGCGCCGGTCCTTCCGACCCGTCGCGCATGACCATGGCCCAATATCGGGCGTGGCGCGCGAAGCAGAAATAAGGATCAATTGAATGGGTAATTCGCTCCTGACCGTCGACGTCATCGCCAAGGAGGCGCTGATGGTCCTCGAAAACGAGCTGATCGCGGCCAAGAGGGTGCATCGCGGCCTCGAATCCGAGTTCGGCAACGCCAAGAACGGCTACCAATCCGGCGCCACCGTGACGATCAAGCGGCCGACCGACTTCACCGTGCGCTCGGGATCGACCGCATCGGTGCAGGATGTGGTCGAGGGTTCGACCACGATCACGGTGGATCAGCAGAAGGGCGTCGATTTCGCCTTCAGTTCGCAGGAATTGACCCTCAACATCAAGGATCTGTCCGAGCGGGTGATCAAGCCGGCGATGGTGCAGCTGGCCAATAAGATCGACAGCGACGTGCTGGCGCTCGCGGCCAAAGTACCAAACTGGGTCGGTTCGCCGGGCCAGAACGTCAACAGCTTCCAGGATTTCGCGCTGGCGCCGCAGCGGCTCGACGAGCAGGCGGTGATGAGCGACGGCCGCACGGCGATCCTGTCGCCGGCGGACCATTGGGGGATGCTGGGCACCCAGACCGGGCTCTACATTCAGGGGGCGGCCAACGAAGCCTATCGCAAGGGCGATCTCGGCCGGATCGGCGGTGTGGACACGTTCATGTCGCAGAACGTCCAGTCGATCACAACGGGCAGCAGATCGGGCAGCATCCTGATCGACCTGAGCATCACGGCGTCGACGATCGACTATGCGACCGTAAAGGATACGATGATCCAGACGGTCCACATGGACGCGTTCACCGGCGCCACCGACACGGTGAAGGCCGGCGAGGTGTTCACGATCGCCGGTGTCTATGCGGTCAACCCCGTTACCAAGACGCGGCTGCCGTGGCTCAAGCAGTTCACCGTGGTATCGGATGCGACCTGTTCGTCAAACGAGACCGATGTGGTGATCTATCCGGCGATGATCTGGTCGGGAGCGTTCCAGAACATCTCGGTGGTGGGGGTCAGCGACCTCAACAACCAGGCGGTCACCTTCATCGGTTCGGCTTCGACGACCTATCCGCAAAATCTGGTGTTCCACAAGAACGCCTTCGCGCTGGCCATCGTGCCGATGGTGTCGCCGCCGGGTGCGATTGATGTCGCACGCGAGAGCTACAAGGGCACCAGTGTGCGGATGATCCCTTTCTACAACGGATCATCCGACGTCAGCACGCTGCGGCTCGACGTACTCTACGGCGTCAAGGCGATCGATCCGCGGCTCGCGACGAGGATCAGCGGCACGGCTTGATCCTGCGGCATAGCCGCACTCTTCGGGGGCCGGTTCCAAACCGGCCCCTTTTCCATTTGGAGGCCTGAATGGCGCTCAGCAATTATTCCGAGCTGGCCGAAAGCATATCCAGCTGGCTCGACGGATCCGACCTGGGCGGCCGCGAGGCCGACATGATCGCGTTGTGCGAAGAGGAGATCAACGCACGGCTGGCGGCTGGGCTCGACCAAGGCGCTTTCATCCGGCCGATGGCGGTACGCGGCGCCCTGACCATCGACGCCGAATATATCGACCTGCCGGACGGCGACATGGTGCTGCCGATCTCGATGGAGATAAGCGGGATCGGGGCCCCGTGGGAGGTGAAGTTCGTCGCGGCCGGGCGGCTGCTGGCGATGAAGCCCGAGGAAGACGCCGAGCGGGTTGCGGTCGAGCTGATGGCCGGCGCGCCGGTGCCGCGCTTCTATACGGTTATCGGCGATCAACTTCGTTTCTTTCCCGCGCCAGGACAGAGCTTCGCCGCCGAGTTCACCCGCTTCGCCAAGGTGCCTGCGCTGTCGGACGAGGTGGCTTCCAATTGGGTGCTGGCGAGCCATCGCAACGCCTATCTCTACGGCACGCTCGCGCAGGCCGAGCTATTCGGGTGGAATGACGCGCGCATGGCTAATGTCGCGACGCTGTTCGCGCAGGCCGTGGACGGGATCATTGCCCGATATCCCACACCGGTCGACCGTTCGTCGCTCAGGAACGAGACGGCCCATCTCGGCCACACGGGCAGGACCATGACCATGGCGTCCTTCCTAAGTGGGGAGCTATGACCGATGCGCCAGATCTTCGGAGAATGGAAGCCGGACCAGCCGCCGCACCTTCAGGACGGCCTGCTGACCGCCGACGGGGTCTACCCCATCGCGAACGGCTACGCGCCGCTGCCGTCCTTTTCGCCCGCACCCAACGGGACGCTGAGCGGAACCTGTATCGGTGCGGGCGCCTATCGCGCAGCCGGAGACGTCTGGCTGTTCGCGGCCGATGCCACCGATATCTATATTTATGGAGCGGGCGGCTATACGAGCGTCAAGGTCGGGCTCGCATCCTCAGCCGGTATCGGGGTCCGCTTCTGTCCCTACAACAACCTGATGCTGGCGGCGAACGGCGCCGATGCGATCCAGAAGTTCGACCCGGCATCGCCTTCGGCGATGTCCAATCTGGATGCGGCGGCGCCAATCGCGCGGTTCCTCGCGGTCGTCCGGGGCTTCGTGGTGGCCGGACATTGCGATAACGACCCTTTGAGGATCGCCTGGTCGGACAATGGCGATCCGGCGGAGTGGACGGCGGGAAGTGGCGAAGCCGGTTTCCAGATCCTGTCGACGGGCGGCGACATCACCGGAATCGTCGGTGGCGAATATGGCCTGATCTTCCAGGAGAACCGGATCGTGCGGATGAGCTATACCGCCGACGACGCGATCTGGCAGTTCGACGAGATCGCGACCGACGTCGGGTGCGTCGCGCCTTGGTCGCTGGCGACCTATGGCAGGCTGTCCTTCTTCCTCTCCAACAAAGGCTTCATGGCGTGCGACGGCGTGAGCGTCGAGGCGATCGGCTCCGAGAAAGTCGACCGGACCTTCCTCGCCATGCTCGACAGGGCTTATCTCGACAACATGTCGGCGGCGATCGACCCACGTAATTCGCTGCTGATCGTGACGGTGCCGAGTTCCAATCCGGCTACCCAGGTGTTCCTCTATCAGTTCGCGCTCCAGCGCTGGACCACCGCCTCGATCATGGCGGAGCGGATTTTTCCGGCCCTGTCGCAGAGCGTCGGCCTCGAAGCGCTCGATGCGATCTACGGCGGCTTGGACTCGATCCCGCTCGCCTTGGACAGCGCATTGTTCCGGGGCGGCTATCCACTGCTGATGATGTTCGACGGCACGCACAGGCTGGGCACGCTTTCCGGGCCCAACATGGCCGCGACGCTGATGGACGCGCGCAAGGAGCTGTTTCCAGGGCTGCGCGCCAGGATCAGATCGGTACGCCCACTGTGCGACGCCGCGGAGCCGGTCGTCTCGATATCCTGTTCCGACGCGCATTCGGACATGCCGGGGGAGGCGATGTATACGACGCGGAGCGCGGGCGGCTTCGTGCGGACGCGCCAGAGCTGCAATCTATCCGCGGTCAAGCTTGCGATCCCGGCTGGCGTTAGCTGGTCCTACGCGCAGGGCTACGACATCGAGGCGGTGCCGGGGGGCCGGGCATGACGCTGCTCATAAAAGAAGAGGAGCGCAGCCAGAGGGAGTGGAACCGCAAGGCGCGCGACGCGGTGAACGGTCTCATCCGCAAATTGCTGGGGAAGGGAACGACCGCCGAGCGGCCCGCATATCCGACCGACGGCCAGATGTTCTATGACCGCACGCTGAAGAAACCGGTCTGGTGGAATGCGGACGACGCCCAGTGGAAGGACGCGGCGGGGGCCGGCGCATGAGGTTCGGGTGCGTTCCGGCGGAGCGCTGGGCCGACGTCCGGCACTTGCTGATCCCGGCGATCCTGTGGGCGGGTGAGAAAAGCGAGCGGGATGTCACGGCCGAACTGGAAAGCGGGATGGCGCAGTTATGGATCGGCGAGGACGACGAGGTCCGTTGCGGCGTCGTAACCTGCCTGGCGCGAACCGTCCGCGGGCTGGTCTGCGAGATATGGCTGATGGGCGGGTGCGAGCGCGCCAGATGGCTTCACTTCATCGACCGCATCGAGAGCAGCGCGCGGGAGCGAGGGTGCATCGCGATCGAATTGACCGGCCGGAAGGGTTGGGCGCGCATGCTGCCCCAATATCGGCTGAAGGCCGTTGTACTGGAAAGGAAATTGTAGCGATGGGCAGCAAGAAGACCAAGGTGAAGAACGAGCCATGGGCTCCGGCGCAGCCTTATATCCTGAAGGGGATGGAGCAGACATCGAAGACCTTCGACGAGAACCAGCCGCGCCTTCAAGACATGTCGAGGCAGGCCTATGACGCCTTTGGACGGATGGCGCCCAGCGCCTTTGCCGCGACCCCATTCGTCGATAATGCCCAGGCGGCAGCGCAGACCATCTCCAACGGCTTCTTCCTGGGGAATAATCCCGGGCAGCGGACCTATGAGCGAATGCAGAATGCGGGGGGCGGGGGAGGACTGTTCGGGTCGAAGCACGCTTCGGATCCGTCAACCGGCCTCTTGCGCAACATGGCGACCGCCAATCCCGCGGGCGCGGCTCTCGCCGCCGGCGGCGGCAATCCGGCGACGCACTTCGCATCGAACGTCGCCGGGGGCGGTTATCTGAACCAGCAGCCTTCGGCCGGGCTCTATTCGGGAATGATGGACCGGTCCTATTCGACGTCCAATCCCTATCTGGAGGATATGATCCGCCAGACCGGGGAGGACGTGCGCACCAACGCCAATCGCATGTTCGCCGCGCGCGGCATGGGATCGGGCGTTTCATCGGCCTTTGCCGACGTGATGAGCCGGAACCTGGCCGACAGCGGCAACAGCCTCCGTTATCAGAATTACAACGATGCGGAAAATCGCCGGCTGCAGGCCGCGAGCCAAT
This sequence comes from uncultured Sphingomonas sp., assembly GCA_946482655.1. Next base: position 41,047 of record CAMLSA010000016.1, read on the forward strand.
CCGACGCGGCATGGAGCGGCGAGCGCGGGCGGATGGATTCCGCGACCGGTCAATTGTCTTCCGATTACAATGCGGCACAGGATCGATCGCTTCAGGCGGCGCAATCGGATGCGCAGCAGCGCCTCGCGGCGGCCCAGCAGCTCGGGGGGCAGTATAACCAGGCGCAGGATCGTTCGCTGGAGGCGGCGAAGGCGAGCGATGCGGCGCGCAGCGACCAGGTGCAGCAAATGCTCGCGGCGCTTGGGCTTACGGGCGGCCTGCGCGATGCCGAATATGCCGGCGTCGCGCCGGCGATCAACCTGCTCAATACGGCGGGGGATCTGCCTTATGTCGGCGTCGGCGCGCTCAACGGCAATATCCGGACGGCTTCGAACGGTTACGGCGTACAGACGACCAAGACGAGCGGGGGGCTCGGCGGCTTTATGGGGACTGCTCTCGGAGAGTTCGGCAAGACGATCGGCGGTGGTCTGGGCACCAGTGTTGCCAACAAGATAAAGTTCTAGCTGGGCCTTCAAATCCGTCAAACGACAACTATCGGGCGGCTGCGTGAGCCGCCCTTTTATTTTCGGGATCTTCATATGCCCAAATCGAGCATCGGCGACTATGACACGGTCGCCGCCAACAACAGCGATGTCGGAGGCATCAACATCGCCGAAGGCTGCCCCGCGGCCGGCATAAATAATGCGCTCAGGGAGTTGATGGCGCAGATCGCCGCCTGGCGCGATGGCGCCATCACCGCGCTCCTGCCCAAGGCCGGCGGGACCATGACCGGCAATCTCTCCGACATGGGTTCGGGGTCGACGGTTAAGGATCCGGGCGGCGCGGCGCAATCCGTCGGTTATCGCAACATTCCGTCCAATCCGCGGAGCACGGGCTACACGATCGCCCTCGCCGACATCGGAAAATGCGTCGACATCACGACCGGCGGGGTCACGATCCCGTCCAATGCGACCGTCGCCTTCGCGGTGGGCGATACCATATCCATCTATAACAACGGCGGCTCGGCGCAGACCATCACGCAGGGCTCGGGCGTCACCCTTCGGCTGGCGGGAACGGCCACGACCGGGAATCGAACCCTCGCCCAAAGGGGATGGTGTTCGGTGCGGAAGGTAGGGTCCGACGAATGGGTCTCCTCCGGCTCGGGGCTCAGCTGATGAGCGGCATCATGCTCGCCACGGTGGGTAAGGTGGAACCCCCCGCGTCTCCGCTGTCGATCGGCGCATCGGTGAGCGGCGGTTCGGTTCCGGTGTCCGTGAACACCGCATCGGGCAGCAGTCTTTCGCTCCCCGGCGGCGGATCGCGCATATTCAGCGCTGGCGCTTCGGGGGGCAATCCTCCCTACAGCTATAGCTGGACCCGGCAGAACACGGGCGCCAAAACGACGCTGGAAAGCGCAGCGGGATCGACAGCCCATATGTCCTGGTCGGGGTTCGTGGTCGGCGAGTATCAGAGCGTGACGGCGCGGTGCAAGGTGACGGACGGTGACGGCAACACCGCTACGTCGAACACCATCGTCATCGGCATCCAGAGGGCAAGCTGATGATCGCCGACCATCCAGCTGCCCAGGGTGCGCTCAAGGCCCTCGATACCGCCTCGCTGCTGGTGACGGTGGCGGCCTTCGCGAAGGTACTGCCCGCGCTGGCCGCCTTGCTGTCCTGCGTCTGGTATCTGATCCGGATCGGGGAGTGGACGGTCACGAAGCTGCGCCGACGCGCGCAGCCCACATGTCCCGCCGACGACTGATCAAACCCTCCCATCGGAATCGCCAACGCCGGCCCCTTACCAGCGCGGCCGGCCTCGACTTGTTCATTATAGCTGAAAGGACATTCCTATGCTTGCCGGATACAAGACCTATATCACCGCCGCTGTCGCCGTCATCGGTGCCGTCGCTGCCTGGCTGACGGGCGACGCCTCGTTGGTAGAGACCGCCCAGCTCGTGGTGACCGCGGTGCTGGGGGCGACTATCCGCCACGGCGTCGCCAAGGGCGCCTGATGCCGGCCTGGGCGCTGCGGCCGCCGCCGCTTCTCACCGGCGCCATGATGACGACCGCCTTGATGATTGGCCTATGGTTCACCCTTCGCCATATCGAAAAGGTCGCGGATGCCGGGAAGAACAAGGTCGACCGCAGTGCGGTAATGCTGGCCCAGCGGGAGCAGGAGATCGCCGACCTCAAACGGGCCGTAGCGACCGAACGCCGGCGCGCGACAATCACCGAGGAGAAGAATGATGCCCTGTCATCCGAGCTGGCGAATACTCGGCTTCGCGTCGCTGCTCATGTCGAGCGGGTGCGCGACGAAACCGATCGGGCTTTCGGCGAAGGAGCGGATTTGCCCCGCTTTCCCGATGGGGCCGGACGCGCTGACGAAGCCGGTGCGGATACCGTCATTTCTGTCTCCGATCTCGACATCTGCGCCGAAAATAGCATCCGACTGATCAACGCGCGGGCGTGGCTCCGCGAACAACAGAAAGTCTCGCCATGATCCCTGATGCAGAAATGCGGTTGCTTCGGAAGCTGCGGAAGCCTTCGCTGAGACCCGGGGGAGGATTGGGTTTGCCCGCGGGCGGCTCCGGCTCCACTATTCCGGCGCTCGATCTCAACTTCCTGACCGGCACGCTGGACAGCAGGATCACATTCACGCGGGGATCGGCGGGGACGCGGGTCAATTCGTTTGGCGTGATCGAGAGTGTTGGGACCAATCAGCCTCGGTTTGATTATGATCCGGGGACGCTGGCGCCCAAGGGGTTGCTGATCGAGGAGCAGCGGACGAACCTTCTGCTCAACGTGACGATCGACGGCGCCAATTTGGCGACGCAGGACATTACTGTGACAGCGGTGGCCCACACCCTCAGTTTTTACGGGACAGGCGA
>CAMLSA010000017.1 GCA_946482655.1 uncultured Sphingomonas sp.
GCGTGCTCGAGCATATGGTCGACACCGTGCTCAGCTTCGAGGGCGAGCGCAGCCACCAATATCGTATCCTGCGAGCCGTCAAGAACCGGTTCGGCGGCACCGACGAGATCGGAGTGTTCGCGATGGCCGAACAGGGGCTCGACGAGGTCCCCAACCCGAGCGCCCTCTTCCTGACCGCACGCGGTGAGGGGATGAGTGGCGCCACCGTCTTCCCGGCGATCGAAGGGACGCGGCCGGTGCTGGTCGAAATCCAGGCATTGACGGTGCGGCTGCAGAGTGGAGCGACGCCGCGACGCGCGGTGGTCGGCTGGGATTCGGGACGGCTGGCGATGATCCTTGCGGTGCTCGAAGCGCGTTGCGGACTCAGCTTCTCGACGGCGGAGGTCTATCTCAACATCGCCGGCGGCTATCGCGTGTCCGATCCGGCCGCTGACATGGCAGTCGCGGCCGCGCTGGTGTCGGCGCTCGCCGAACGGCCGGTGCCGGCCGACTGCGTCGCCTATGGCGAAGTCGCGCTGTCGGGCGAGATTCGTCCGGTCGCCCATGCCGGTCTCCGGCTCAAGGAAGCCGCGAAGCTGGGCTTCGGCAAGGCCTGGGGCCCCAGCGGAAAGGATCAGAAGCAGGCCGGAATGCGGGTGGAGAGCTTTTCGACGCTGGGCACGCTCGTTGACCATGTCCTTGGCCACCGCTAGCTAAGCGCGGACATGCATGGCTTGACCGGTCTCGACATCATCGTGCTGCTGGCGATCTTCGGCGGCGCGGCCTTCGGCGTGATGCGCGGCTTCGTCACCGAGGTGATCTCGCTGTTCGCCTGGGTCGCGGCGATCTTCGCGCTCAAGCTTCTGCACGGCCCGGTGGCGAAGATGCTGACCGGCATTGTGGGCAGCCCGAGCGGGGCGAGCGTGCTCGCCTTCGCGCTCGTCTTTCTGATCGTGTATGCGGGCGGCAAGCTCGTGGCGGCGTCGCTTGGCCGGCGGACGCGTACCTCGGTACTCGGGCCGCTGGATCGGGTGCTGGGCTTCGGCTTCGGCGCGCTCAAGGGCCTGATCATCGTCACCCTCGCTTATCTGCTGATCAACCTGGGCTATGACACCATCTATGGGCAGGCCGGCGAACGCCCCGGCTGGATGCGCCATTCGCGCACGCATCCGCTGCTCAACGCCACCGGTCGCGCAATCGTCGACTGGGTTGGCAACCGGCGCAAGTCGGGCGGGTTGATCGGCAGCCAGCCGGCCAAGGACGCCGATTAGGACGTCAGGCTTTCCGTATCGAGCGTCCCAATTTCCCCTTCCTTGAAATCTTCCTTGAGGAAGTTGAGTTCGCAGGTCACGCCGCTCGGATCGGCGACGAAGATCTGCTTGAGATGGAAGTCCGGAAGGCTGACGGCATGATAGGGCAGGCCGCGCGCTTCGAGCCGTTCGACGAACCCATCATAACCGTCGCAGCGGAAAGCAACATGGTCCACGGCGCCGCTACCTTTTGTCTCGATCTCGGTGCCGGGCGCGATTTTATCGAGTCGTGCGCGGGTGAAGTTCAGGGCCATGTCGTTATTGCCCCTTTCCATGGACATGACATGGACCACCGGGACGTCGCGGTCGTCATAGATCCAGGCGCCCATGCCTTCCTCGCCGGGAAAGGGACCGGACTTGAGGCCGATGATATCCTCGTAGAAGCGGATCGTCGCGTTCAGATCCAGCGTCCTGATATTGTAATGCTCAAGCACTGCCATATCGTCTCTCCTTGGAACCGACCCTATCATTCCCCGCGCGCATCGCAAGCTTGCCTGCGGCTATGTTCCTGTTATGTTCCATACGATGCCCGACTCGCCATCGATCCTTCCACCCGCCGTCAAGGGGCGGGGCGCCACCAATGCGGACTTGAGCGCGCGCTTCGACGACAAGGCGCGCGAGAGCGACGGCGACTGGGCCGACGCACGTCACGAGATCGACGGCGAGGGGCCGCCGCTGCGCACTCAGGTGACGATCGAGCATCCGAGGACGATCATTACCCGCAACCAATCTCCCGATCTCTCCTTCGACCGCTCGATCAACGCCTATCGGGGGTGCGAGCATGGCTGCATCTATTGCTTCGCGCGACCGAGCCATGCGTTTCACAATCTCTCGCCGGGCCTCGACTTCGAGACCAAGCTTTTCGCCAAGCCCGGCGCGGCGGCGCTGCTGAGGAAGGAACTGGCCAAGCCGAGTTATCGCTGCAGCCCGATGGCAATGGGCACCAACACCGATCCCTACCAGCCGATCGAGGAGCGCTTCGAGATCACCCGCCAGGTGATCGGGGTGCTCTCGGACCACGATCATCCAGTGGTGATCACCACCAAGTCGGCGCGGATCATCCGCGACATCGATCTGCTGGGCCCGATGGCGGCGAAGCGGCTCGCAGCGGTGATGATGTCGGTGACGACGCTCGATCCTGCGCTGGCGCGGAGGATGGAGCCGCGCGCCTCGGCGCCGCGCCAGCGGATCGCCGCCATCGCCGCGCTGGTGAAGGCGGGCGTGCCGACGTCGATCAGCGTGTCGCCGGTCGTCCCCGCGATCAACGACCATGAGATCGAGGCGATCGTCGCGGCGGGGACCGAAGCCGGCGCGCGCGCGGCCTTCTCGATCGTCGTGCGGCTGCCGCACGAGGTCGCGCCGCTGTTTCGGGAGTGGCTGGCGATCCATTATCCCGAGCGCGCCGCGAAGGTGATGGCACTGATCAACGAGATGAGGGGCGGGCGGGACAATAATCCCGACTTCCACAGTCGCTTCCGGCCGCAGGGCGCCTATGCGCAGGCGCTCCAGTCGCGCTTTCGGCTGGCCTGTCGGAAGCATGGCCTTAACGCGGAGCGCTTCGAGCTCCGCTCCGATCTGTTCCGCGTGCCAACCAATCAACTCAGCTTGTTTTAAGCACTTGTTTCGCCTGTGGCTCAGCAACTCCCTACAGCCTGCTTCGTTCTCTGGGCCAATCCCGAAATCAGCAGGAGAGATGCCATGTTGGAGGAAAAGACCACCCGCAGCTTCGCGATCGGTGCGGCAGCCGGCCTGACGGCCGGGCTCGCCGCCAACGCCGTTCGCAAGATCTTCATCCAGGCGCCGAGCATGATGGCGGGCCAATGGGACGCTGCGCTTGCCGCCGAACACCAGGCGGTCCTCAAGCTGTTCGACCAGATCGAGAAAACCGAGGAGAGCCACAAGGTCCGCCGTTCGATGCTGCTCACCCAAATCTGCCATGCGCTCGCCAAGCATGCGGTCGAGGAGGAAAACGCCATATATGCCGCGCTACGCGTCCACGGGCAGGTCGCCGAGGCCGATCGGCTCAACAGCGACCACGGCTATGTGAAGCAATATCTGTTCGAGCTGAACAGCATGGACACCGACCATCCCCAGTTCCTGCCCAAGATCCGCGATTTCCGGGCGATGATCGAGACCCACATGCGCGAGGAGGAGGAGAAGGTCTTCCCCAAGCTGCGCGGCGCGCTGAGCGAGGAGGAGAATGCGAAGCTGACGAAGGTCATGAACCAGGAGGGGCTGAAGATGGCTTGATTCGCCCTCCTTCCTTGGCTGGGAGGGGGCTTCTTATTTCTCCATCAGCCTCGGCATCAGCTCGACGAAGTTGCAGGGCATGAAGCGGCTGTCGAGCTGGTGGACGAGGATGTCGTCCCAGCCGTCCTTGACCGCGCCCGTCGAGCCCGGAAGCGCGAAAATATAGGTGCCGCGCGCCACGCAGGCGGTGGCACGCGACTGGATCGTCGAGGTGCCGATCTTGGCATAGCTGAGCCAGCGGAACAGTTCTCCGAAGCCGGGGATCTCCTTGTCCCGGACGGCCTCGAGCGCTTCGGGCGTAACGTCGCGCCCGGTAACGCCGGTGCCGCCGGTGGTGATCACGCAGTCGACTTGCGGATCGTCGATCCAGCCGTGCAGCCGGGCCGTGACGAGGTCGACATCGTCCCTGACGATCGCGCGGCCGGCGAGGATATGCCCCGCGCCTTCGATCCGCGCGACGAGCGCGTCGCCGGAGGTGTCCCGCGCGAGATCGCGGCTGTCCGAGACGGTAAGCACCGCGATGCGGACGGGATGGAAGGGTAGATCTTCCCTGATCGGCATCAAACAATCCTCTTCCGCTCATTCCGAGGAACCACTGCGCTTGCCCAATGGCTCCTCCCGACGAGCGGGTAAAGGGGGACGCCGAGTGGCGGTCAGTCCGCCGACGCCGTGGCACCCAGCGACGTCAGCCGTACCGCCTCACGGCCCGGCAGGCCGGGGAAGCGCGGCCACAGGCCCTGGCCGATCGCCATCAGACTGGCCGGCTTGGCACCCGCCTGGCGCTGGTACATCCAATAGTTGCGCAGCACGATCGCGACATAGGCGCGGGTTTCGGTGAACGGGATCGATTCGATAAACAGCAGCGGATCGGCAAGGTTGCGCCCGCGCGCATTCCAGTTGGCGACCGATGTCGGGCCGGCATTATAGGCGGCTATCACCTTGGGCAGAAGCCCGCCGGTCGAACTCATATTGTCCGCCAGCTCGCGCAGATAGGCCTGGCCGAGCTCGATGCTGGTGGCGGGCTGGGCGAGCGCGGCATAATCGAACGGGCGGCCCTGGTGGCGCGCGACCATCTGCGCGGTGGCGGGCATGAGCTGCATCACGCCGCGCGCACCCGCCGGGCTCGTCGCATCAACGCGGAACTGCGATTCCTGAAGCGCGTGCGCGAACACCAGCGCCTTGTCGACCCGCCATCCCGACTGCGGCGTCCAGCCCGGCATCGGATAGCGCGCTGCGGCCGAAAGCCGCGCGCCGGACGGACCGTTCTGGGCGAGCCAGATCTGGGCGGCGGGCAGGTTGAGCCGGGCGGCGAGATGGACCAGCGACTCGTGATCGCGGCTGAGCCCGATCCGGGCCTGATAACGCAGCATCTGTTCGGCGAGGCCGGTCTCGCCGATCTCGGCGAGCGCGGTGGCGCGGCGGACATTGGGGATCGCGCCGATTGCCGCCCAGTCATTGGCGGTCAGCTTCAGGCTCGCCGCGCCGTCGTCGGTGAGGCCCAGGGCGGATTGGGCGATCAGTCCGTAGAAGCTCTCCTTCATGCGCGCCGCCGAGCGCAGCCGTGTCTCGACCCGCTCGGGATGGGCACACGCCATGTCGGCGCGACTGGCCCAATACAGGCCCGCGGCGATCATTTCGGGATCGCGAGCACGGGCGGCAACCTGTTCGAAGGCGATACCGGCGCTCAGGCAGTCCTTCTGGCGCCAGGCGGCGAGTCCCGCGACCCAGCTCGCCTGGACAACCCAGTCGCCGGCGCCGGCGCGCGCCCGATCGGCGACCCGCCGGGCATTGGCGTCATCCCCCGTCAGATAATAGGACCAGGCGACCCGCTGCAACCACTCCGCCTGCGCCTCGGGGGAGAGATCGCCGAGCCGGACGGAGACGATCGCCTCGGCCTCGCTCGGCTGGTCGCCACGCAGCAGCGGCATCACGATCTGCGTCAGCGCCGCAGCCGCGCGGTCGTTGCGCAGCGCGCGCGCCGTCTGGCGCTTCGAAGGACCGGCAAAGCGCACCATGTCGCGCGTGACCGGCAGCGCCGCCGTACTCAAGCCGCGCCGCGAGGCGAGGGCGGCGAGATCCGGCGCCTGGGGCAGATCGGCCGCGCCGGCCAGCAACGTGGTCAGCGCATCATCGGGGACCTTGGGGGAGCCCTTCGCGAGAATCAGTTCGGCCTGTGCGACATCGTTCAACGGGCCGCCGGGCAGCGCGTCGATGCCGCTCTGGGCGATCGTCCACTCGCCATTGCGGATCGCCGCGAAAATGGCGCGATACTTCGTGCGCTGATCGGCGGTGAGCCCCGAGACGAGCGGAAGCGGCCGGGCGGCCGCGGCGACGCCCGCGGCGGCCATCGGCACGGCGACTGCATTCTGCGCCGCGGCGAGGCCCGGCGTGACTGCCAAGAGGCCCGCAAGCAACAGGTGACGCTTCATCCGAGGGCCTTCATAAACAATTGCAGATCTTCCCAGGCGCGCCGCTTCTGCTCCGGATGCTGGAGCAGGGTACGGGGGTGAAAGGTGGCGACCGCGGTGGCGGTCCCCCCGGCGAGCTCGACCGCATGCACACGGCCGCGCGCCTCGACGAAGCCGAGGTCGAGGAAGGCACGCGACGGCTGGTCGCCCATCAGCAGGAGCGCCCGGGGCCTGGCGAGGGCGACATGGTGCCGCGCCAGCTCGACGAACAGCGCGCCGGAAGCCTTGTCGACATAGCCGCCGGCAGGACGGCCCGGCGCCATCGCTGCGAGGTAGAGGCTGTCGCGGCTGCGGCCGATCGCCGCTATCATCTTGTCGAACAGCTGGCCGGCGGAACCCGAGAGCAATGTGCCCGAGGCCGCGTCTTCGGCTTCGGGCAGGTCGATCAGCACCATCAGGCCAGACCCGGGATTGCCGGCCGGCGCGATACGCGCCGCGAGCGGCATGGCCAGCTTCTCGCTGGTGGCGAGCCAGGCCTGAAAGCCGGGCAGAGTGTCGGGAAAGGAGGGTGCGGCGGGAGCTGCCGAGGGACGGGCCGGCGCTGCGGGGGCGGGAGGCGCCGGGCGCTCGACCCGGGCCAGCCAGTCGCGCGGGGCCTCGTCGACGAGCACGTCGACGCCGGCATCCTGCCACCAGCCCATCAGGCTGGCGATATCCGCCGAAGTTCCGCTATTTCCCCCCTGGGTCATGACCGGAACTAAAGGAATGGGTTGACGAACCAGTCAATCTGCGGGCAGCGGCTTTAGGGCGTGACGTTTTTTTGACGCGATGATCGGAAGCATGAACGAGGACGGTTAGCATGTCGACGCGCGATTCGATGGCCTATGATGTCGTGATCGTGGGCGCGGGCCCCGCGGGGCTTGCCGCGGCGATCCGGTTGAAGCAGCTTGCGATCGAGAGCGGACGCGAACTCGGCGTGTGCGTGCTCGAAAAGGGTTCGGAGGTCGGCGCGCATATCCTCTCCGGCGCGGTGGTCGATCCGATCGCGCTCGATGAGCTGCTGCCCGACTGGCGCGATCTCGACAGCCCGCTGACCGTACCGGTGACCGAGAACCACCACTGGATCCTGACCAAGAACCGCCAGTTCTCGATGCCCCACATCGCGATGCCCGGCTTCATGCACAACGAGGGCACCTACACGGTATCGCTGGGCAATTTGTGTCGCTGGCTTGCCGGGCAGGCGGAGAATCTCGGCGTCGAGATCTTTCCCGGCTTCGCCGCCGCGGAGGTCCTCTACAATGAGGATGGATCGGTGAGGGGCGTCGCGACCGGCGACATGGGTGTGGACCGCGAAGGCAAGCCAAAGCCCGATTACCAGCCCGGCATGGAGCTCCACGCCAAATACACCTTCTTCGCCGAGGGCGTGCGCGGCCATCTATCCAAGATGCTCAAGGGCAGGTTCGACCTCGAATCCGATTGTCAGCCGCAGACCTATGCCATCGGTATCAAGGAATTGTGGGACATCGACCCCGACAAGCACCAGCCCGGCCGGGTCATCCACACGCAGGGTTGGCCGCTCACCGACGAGGTCGGCGGCGGATTCCTCTATCACCAGGCGAACAACCAGGTCGCGCTCGGCTTCGTGGTCGGTCTCGGCTACAAGAATCCCCACCTATATCCGTTTGAGGAATTCCAGCGCTGGAAGCAGCATCCGAAGATCCGTGAGATCCTCCAAGGCGGCCGGCGCGTTTCCTATGGCGCGCGCGCGATCAACGAGGGCGGCTGGCAGTCGATCCCCAGGCTGGTATTCCCCGGCGGCGCACTGATCGGCTGCTCGGCGGGCTTCGTCAACGTGCCCCGCATCAAGGGCAGCCACACCGCGATGAAATCGGGCATGCTCGCCGCCGAGGCCGCGTTCGACGCGATTTCACACGGGCGCGAAGCCGACGAGCTGTCATCCTATCCGGCGGCGCTCGACGACAGCTGGATCGCCAAGGAGCTCAAGATCGTCCGCAATTCGGAGCCGTTCGTCGCGAAGTTCGGCCCCTTCGCGGGCACGCTGCTGGCGGGCGTCGACATGTGGATGCGCCATCTCGGCTTCGGCTTGCCCTTCACCCTCAAGCACCATAAGGACAATGAGGGGATGTGGCGCCAGGATATCGCGCCCAAGATCGATTATCCCAAGCCCGACGGCGTGATCAGCTTCGATCGTCTCTCCTCGGTATTCATCTCGAACACCAATCATGAGGAAGATCAGCCGGTCCACCTCCAGCTCAAGGACCCGAGCGTTCCGATCGACATCAACCTGCCGCTGTATGACGCGCCCGAGCAGCGCTATTGCCCGGCGGGCGTCTATGAGATCGTCGGCCGCGACGAAGGTGCGCCGCGCCTCCAGATCAACGCGCAGAACTGCGTCCACTGCAAGACCTGCGACATCAAGGACCCGACCCAGAACATCAACTGGGTCACGCCCGAGGGCGGCGGCGGGCCGAACTATCCGAACATGTAGCTGTTGTCGCGCCCGGCGGGGCGGCGATGATGCTCAACGATCACACGCATCCCAGTCTCCCGCCTGGCAGGCGGCGACGCGTCTGCGCCATTCGGCGCGCTGGCGCTCGTAGCGCTCCTGCGCACGGCGGCCCGATTCGCGCACATCGGCATTCGAACGGTCGCGCCGGTCGACGACGGACTGGGCCCGGCGGTTGAGTTCGATCGTGCGCAGCCGGTCGGCGCGGCGTTCCGCGCTCTCGGCCCGCGCGAGGGCAGGGACGGCTAGGATCGACAATGCGAGCAGACAGCGGATCATATCGGGCCCCATAATATCGCCCCGCTTGCGCCAGCCTGAACCGCGCCGTGCTTGCGTTGTCATCAATGCCCCGATATGCGCCCGCCAATGTCCACTCCGCGTAAGACCCTGTCGCTTGGCCGCGTCGCCACGCCCATCGCCGGCGCCGCCCTGTCGACCGAAGCCGAACTGATCGCTCAGGCGATCCGCCGCAAGCTGTGCATCGTCGCGATCTACAACCGCACCAGCATGCAGATCGCCCCGCACATCCTCTACACCAAGCATGATGACCTGTTCATCGACGGCGTGGCGATGCTGCGCGACGGCAAGGTCCCCGCCGAGCTCAAGCTCGGCACCTTCAAGCTGGCAGGGCTGAACAATGTCTCGCTGACCGCCGAGCCATTCGCGGTCCAGTCGCTCTTCAATCCCGCCGACGCCAAATATGAGGGCGTCGCGGTCGCCAAGGTCTCCTAGCGAAGCCTGGTCGCGAGCCGCCACCAGCCCGGCCGGGCGGCGGCGATCGCCCGATCGGCGGCGTCGCGTTCCTCGGCACGATCGAACAGCGCGAAACAGGTCGCGCCGGATCCGGACATGCGGGCGAGCAGCACGCCCGATCGCGCCGCCAGCGTCGTCACGACCTCACCGATCACCGGACAGAGCGTTCGCGCCGGCGGCTCGAGATCGTTGCGGCCGGCCAGTGCGACCGACAGCGGATCGCCCACCGCCAGGGGCCCCCGATCGACTCGGTCCCACGCGCTGAACACCGGTCCGGTCGCCAGCGGCACGCCAGGATTGACGAGCAACAAGGGGATCCCGGCAAGCCCGGCGGCTTCGACCGGAACAAGTTCGTCGCCGCGCCCGTCGCCGCGCACCGCCACCGAGGCCAGGCAAGCCGGCACGTCGGCCCCCAGCTCGGCTGCCAGCCGGCTCAGGCGCGGGTCTTCGATGCCGATGCGGTGGATGTCCGCCAGCAGCCGCAGCATCGCCGCCGCGTCCGCCGATCCGCCGCCGATCCCCGCGGCCACCGGCAGCCGCTTATCGAGCCGGACCGCGGGGGGCTCGTCCGGGCCGAGCATCGCCGCGAGCCTTCGCGCCGCGCGCATCACCAGATTATCTTCGGGATCCTCGTTCCGCAGAATGTCGGCGAAGGGGCCGGTCAGCGACAGCCGCGACGGGCCGGGGACGGTTTCCAGAAGATCGCCATCCTCGGCGAAGGCGAACAGCGTCTCGATGTCATGATAGCCGTCCGCGCGCCGCCGCCGGACGTGGAGCGCGAGATTGATCTTGGCATGGGCCGTCTGGGTCGTCACTTCGCCGTCAAGGCGTCGGTCAGTCCGTCGGCGAGCTTGCGGTTGATGCGCTCGGCGCTCGGCTTGTCGGCCTGGACCAGCGCGGCGCGCCAGGCATAGCGCGCCTCGATCCGCCGCCCGGTCGTCCAATAGACGTCGCCGAGATGTTCGTTCATCACCGATTGGCCGGGATCACCCGATACGGCACGTTCGAGCGCCGCGATCGCGCCGGCATAATTGCCGCGCTTGTAGTGGAGCCAGCCGAGCGAGTCGGCGATCGCCGCGTCATTGGGATCGAGCGCGCTCGCCCGTTCGATGTAGGCCTGGGCCTCGGCGAGATTCTCGCCGCGGTCGAGCATGCCGTAGCCGATATAGTTCAGCACGATCGCCTGACCCGGATCGACCTTGTTCGCCTGGTGCAGCAAAGCCTTCGCGGCGGGCCAATCGCCGGCCCGGTCGAGCGCGCCGGCCCTGAGGAAGAGATGGGCCCAGTTCGGCTGGCCTCGGGCGGTGTCCAGATCGATGGCGTGCTGATAGGCCTGAGCCGCCTCGGCATGGCGATTGAGATCGGACAATATGCTGCCCAGTTCGACGAAGGCGCCCGCGTCCGCACCGGGCCGTTCGGTGACCCTTTTCGCATCGGCGAGGGCGCCTTCGCGATTACCGGTCGCCAACAGGATGCTGGTACGCTGCTGGCGTGCGGCTTCCCACAGCGGATTGTCCTGCGAGATGCGCCCGAGCAGGGCGAGCCCCGCATCGGAATAGCCGTTCGATGCGAGCAGATCGGCGGTGGCGATCACCGCCGCGACATTGTCGGGCGCCAGATAGGTCGCGAGCCGGGCAAGCTGGAGCGAGATCGGTGAGCGGCCGTCGCCCTTCACGTCGATCGCCAGCTGCGCGAACAATTCGGCCAGACCCTGTGCGGGCGTGTCGATCGCGCCGGCCGAGAGCTTGTTCGCGTCGAGTGCAGCGCGCGCCATCGCGAATTCGGGGCGGCCGCCGTCGAGCAGCGCCCGCGCCTTGGCGGCATCGCCGCGCTTGGCGAGCAGCGCCGCTGCGGCGAGCTGAAGGCGCAGCGCGCGTGCGTCGTTGGCCGCTATCAGGCGGCGCAGATCGGCGAGCACTTCGGTGCGCCCGGCGGTGAGCGCGATCAGCAGGTGATGGTCGCGCGAATAGGCGTTGGCGAGCTGCGAACCCGGCACCGGCGCGACCAGCCGGGCCGGATCATGGGCTTTCTGCCCCACCGCGACCCAGCCCCGCATCACGGGCACTAGAAAGCCGAACACCTGCTCGCGCTCGATCCGGTGGATGATCGACGAGGCGAGCTTCCAGTCCATGGCGGTGACGGCATCGGCGAGCAGCATCAGCACCCCGTCGGGCGGTAGCGCCTTGGCCCTGTCGAGCTGGTGCGCGGCAAGGCTCGCCAGCTTGTAGTTGCCGGCGGTCAAGGCCTGGCGGTAGGTGCGCAGCGCCAGCCGCTTGTCGCCCGGCGACTCCTGAAGCAGGCGCGCATAGCTGGCGGCGGCCGCATCGGGCATCCCCCCGGCATCGGCGAGACGGGCGCGCACATATTGCCGCATCTCCGACGCCGAATCGGTGACCATCGCCGAGGCGGAGACGGGCCACGCCAGCAGAAGCCCCGCAACCAGTGCTGTGCGATTCCGCTTCATATGCAACTCCCACCGACCATGCCTGGATATCTACCGCATTATGCCCGCCCCGCACCAGCCCCCGCCATTTCACCCACACCGTATGATTGCTATTGCGAACAAATTGCAAAAGAGATAATGAGCTTTCTGCGGCCCGCGCCCTACGGGCCCACAGCGCCGGTCCGTCCATTTCTCGTCAGCCCTGGGGGAAGTACGGACGGGCCGGCGCATCTCGTCGAGGCTGTTCTTCTCGACGGGCCGCGCTAAAAAGCCGCCATGACGCTTCGTTCGATCTTCACCGCGCTCGGGCTGCTGCTGGCCGCGCCCGCTTCCGCCGCCCCCGACCAGGTCGAGGTCTCGATCAAGACCAGCGAAGGGACGATCATCGTCGCCGTGGATCGGCGCCGCGCTCCGATCACCGCCGGCAATTTCCTCGCCTATGTGGACAAGAAGAGGTTCGACAACAGCTATTTCTATCGCGCGGCACGGGCCAAGGGCGGTGCGCCGCTGGGCTTCGTCCAGGGCGGAATTCGGAACAATCCGGTCCGTACCTTGCCGCCGATCGCGCATGAGCCGACGAGCAAGACCGGCCTTCGTCATGTCGACGGCGCCCTGTCGATGGCGCGAAACCAGCCCGGCTCCGCGACCGGCGACTTCTTTATCCTGGTCGGCGCCCAGCCGTCGATGGACGCCCAGCCGGGCGCGCGCGGCGACAATGCCGGCTATGCCGTCTTCGGCAAGGTCGTGTCGGGCATGCCGGTGGTCAAGCGCATATTGAAGGCCAGGACCTGGCCGGGCGGCTCGGCCGCGATGAAGGGTCAACTGATCGAGAAGCCGATCAAGATCATCGAGGCCCGGCGCGTGGGCTAATCCTCGTCAAAAGCTCGTGTCGATCCCGAGCCGGATCGTGCGCGGGCGCAGCGGGGTGATCTGCCCGCCGCCACTGGCCGCGAAAGGGGTGCCGAGCGCGAAACGGTTGCCGATTGCGTCGGTCAGATTGGTGACGCCGAGGGTGACGCCGAGATCGGGTCGGCCGACCCGGGCGATCAGCGCGGTGTCAAGATAGTCGCCCTGGAGATCGCCGAGGATCGGACCGATGCCGAGCCGCGACTTACCGATATAGCGCGCCCAGCCGTTGAGCCTGAGCTCGAGCGTCCCGCCGATCGGAATCCGGTAGTCCGCGCCGATCCGGGTGGTGAGGCGCGCGACATTGGGGATGCGGCTCTGCCCGCCGGTGCGCGCGCCGGTGAAGACGTTGACCGGGTCAGAGGCAAGCACGAGCAGCAGCGACGGCGAGGGATCGGTCACGCGGCTGTCGTTGTAGGTGGCGGCGAGATCGAGGATCAGTCCGTCCAGCGGCCGCCAGCCGAGCGCGGCGCTCAGCGAATAGATCCGCCCGTCGCCGATGTTATCCGTGCTCGGCAGGCCCCCGCCGTCGATGAAGTCGGCCTGGATATCGTCCCATTTGGTGTAGGAGAGGCTGAGCGACAGATCCACCGCATCGCGACCGCGCAGGCCGTAGCGCAGGCCGGTCTCCATCGTCTGGACCCGATCGTTGCGGAAGCGCCGGACATAGCCCGCCTCGATCGCGAGCCCGCCAGGACGGAAACCCTGCTGATAGCGCGCATAGGCGATCAGCCCGGGGACCAGCGCAGCCGAGACCGAGGCGGACGGCAGCAGCCGTTTCTCGCCGCGGCTGGCGACGATGGCGGCGCGGCGCGCGGTTTCGACCGCGAGGTCGGTGGCGGTGCCGAAGCCGCGCAGCGGCGCGGGATTGTCGGCGCCGCCGCCAAGCTTCGACCAAGTGTGCCGCACGCCTCCGGTGATCGTCAGGCCCCCGGCCGGCTCGATGCTCGCCTCCCCGTAGACGGTGAGCTCGCGGATGCGGTTGGCCACGCCGGTGGCCGGGGCCGGCGCGCCGACCGGCCCCAGTGACCGGTAGAGATCGGTGCGGTTGCGGGTGTAGCTCGCCCCCAGCACCCACCCATAGCCATCGCGCGTCGGCCGCCACAGCCGGTTTTCGCTGGCGAACATGCGGGTGCGGTTGCGCTGGGTGAACTGCTGGTCGGGGCCGCCCGCCAAGCTCGCGTCGTAACGCTCGTCGAGATGCTGGCGAACCAGGCCCGTCGAGGAGAGGAAGGAGATGCCGCCGTACCAGCTCTTGGCGACGACCAGCTCGCCCAGCGCATATTCGGCGTCGAAGCCACCCGGCGTGCGGCTGGCGCGGGTCAGCGGAGGCTGGTCGCGGTCGGCATATTGGCTGTCGCGGCCGTGATTGTCCTGGAACACGCCACCGAGATCGACCGTCCAGCCATCCCCCGCATCGATCCGCAGGGCGGCGCGGCCGCCGACGATGCGGGTGCGGTTGATATCCTTCTTCTGCCGCCATTTATCATCGATATAGCCGCCCTCGCCGATGCCGTAGCCTACCGCGCGCAGCGCCACGCGATCGCCGGCGATCGGCAGGTTGACCAGCCCGCCGATGTCGCCCGAGGGATCGCCGTGCCGGGTCGCCGAGACGCCCGCCGACAGCCCCGCGCCGATCTCCCCCAGCCGCGCGGGATTGCGGACGATGCGGATCACCCCGCCCAGCGAGCCCGCGCCGTAGAGCGTGCCCTGCGGTCCCTCGAGGATCTCGACCGACCGTATGTCGTAGAGCCGGAGATCGGGATCGGGGGCGTTGTAGGTCAGCCGCATGTCGCCCAGATACTGGCCGACGGTCGCCTGGGTCGGGCCGGTGAAGCTCGAATCGGCGATGCCGCGGATGAACAGCTTGTTGCGGCCCGCACCGAGATGAGTGGACGACAGGCTCGCGCCCTTCGACAGGATCGATTCCATGCCCTGCTCGCCTCCGAAGCGGAGATCGGCGCCGTCGAGGAGGTTGACCGATCCGGCGAAGTCCCTGAGCCGCGTGTCGCGTTTCGAGCCGGTGACGATGATCGGCTCGCCGGCCTCTTCGGGAACGGCCGAGGCCGGCGCGTGGACAGGCCGGCGCCGGGCCTCGGGCACGGCTGCCACGATCCGGAAGCTGTTCGCGCCGACCACGACGAGCCGGCCGCGGCTGCCGCGCAGCAGCCGGCGCAGCGCCTCTTCGCCGCTCATCCGCCCCTTGAGCGCGGCCACCCGCATGCTCCAGATCGCGCCGTCGGCGACGCTGACGCTCGCGCCGGTCTGCGCCGCGAGCGCCGCGACCGCGTCGCTGAGCCGTCCCGCCGGGAGGTTGAGCGCCGTCTGCTCGGCGTCGGCCGGCACGGTCGCGACGAGCAGCGGAAGGCTGACCAAGGCGAGCGTCCGGTTCACTGGCTCTTGGGAGACAAGACCCATTCCTGTCCGCGCTTGCTGACCTCGAGGTCGAGCAGCGGAGCCAGGCGGACGATATCCTCGCCGTCGCCTAGACTCAGCACCCCCCGGAAGCGCCGGTCGGCGATGCGTGGATCGGCGTGCACGGTCTGGCCCGACCAGCGGGTGAGGTCGGCGGCGACCTCGGCCATGGTCTGGCCGTCATAGATCAGGCGGCCGTCCTTCCAGCCCGCGACCGAGGCGGTGGAGATATTGCCGAGCGCGAGCAGCGCGTCGCCGTCCATGGCGCGTAACGTACGGCCCGCGTCGAGCCGCACCGCGGTGCTGTCCGGATTGTAGATCACCGCGCCCTCGGCGACCTGAACGGCGGTCGTCCTGCCCTCGCGCAGCACGTTGAAGCGGGTGCCGACATCGATCAGCGTCGCATCGCCGACCTCGACCTTGAACGGCGCATTGACGTTGTGGACGACATCGAACAGCGCCTCGCCGCGGTGAAGCGCCGCGTAGCGGGGATCGTCGCGATCGAGCGTGATCGCCGTGCCGCCGTTCAGCGCGATCAGGCTGCCGTCTTCGAGATTGACGGTCCTGCGCTCGCCGGGCGCGGTCCGGACCTGATAGAGCGACGGCTGGCGGTCGATCATGCCGAGGCCGACCAACACCGCGACCGATGCGGCGAGAGCGCCGCCCAGCCATGTGCGCCGGTTGAACGAGCGGCGAGGCGGGACGACAACCGGCCGGGTCGGGGGCGGCGCACTTTCCAGCAGATCGGCCATGTCCGCGTCGGCGGCCGCAAGCCGGTGATAGGTCTCGGCATGCGCGGGATCGGCAGCCAGCCAAGCCTCGAAATCCTCCCAGCCGTCAAAGGCCGGATCGCGCAGGCGGATCACCCAATCGAGTGCCGCAACTTCCATATCGTCCTTGTCCTCAGCCATGAAAAAGCTTCCCCAAGAGCAGGACGGAGTCGAACGCTTCACTCCTCATCGAATTTCATCCTGAGCTCGATCATCGCCCGATAGGCGCGCCTGAGGTCGCTCTCGACGGTGCTCAGGCTTACGCCGAATTCCGCCGCGATGTCGCGTTGGCCGATGCCGTCGATGCGGTGGCGGCGGAAGATCGCCGCCGGCCTTTCGCCGAGCGCGTCGAGCGCGGCCTGGGCGAGACGAAGCTGTTCGCGGGCGATCAGTCTGCGCTCGCTCAAGGGATCGTCGGACTGGCCGGGCAGGGTGGTTGCGGCTTCGGTCCAGTCATGGTCGCGCTTGATCGCCTGCTGTCGCGATCGGTAGCGGTCGAGCATCAGATTATTGGCGGCGCGATAGAGATAGGACAGCGGCTGCGCGACCGGACCGGCCGGTGCCGCCGCGACCTTCAGCCATAATTCCTGCAGCAGATCTTCGGCCGCGTCGCCGGCGCCATGCGCGCGCAGAAAGGCGAGCAGCCGGTCGCGGTTCGACAGGAAGACGGCCTCAAGGCCGGTGCTGTTCATGTCCCCGCTCGCTTGCCTATCCACCCTCAACCCAGGGCGAGCGATCTACACGGCCCGCCCCGCCGGTGCCAACGACTTCGTGAAAATGTCGCGTGGCCACTGGTCCAGACGGGGACGAGGCCGGACTGCCTTGATTCGCCGCCGCGCCGGTTGCAACGAGACTGTCATCGAGTGCGCCTAGCGCTGGGAGTGCGCGGAACGGGGGATCGGGCAACGGAAGGCAGCGGCCAATCGACGAATTCGGCCCCGGCGGGTCCGGGGCTCGTCTGGGGTTTCGATCTCGGCGGGGGACGGGCGTGTCCGACCGAGTCCTGCGAGCGGGAAGGACCGGGCTTTCGCTGGCTGCACCTCAGTCTCGCGCACCAGGGCACCGCCAGCTGGATCGAGCGGCTCGAAACCCTGCCCGAGGATGTACGCGAGATGCTGCTGTCGCACGACAACCACCAGCAGGCGCTCGTCGATCGAGGTGTGGTCGCCTGCGTGCTGCACGATTTCGAGCGCGACTTCGAGCAGTCGGAGGCCCCCGAGATCGGCGCGCTGCGCTTCGCGCTGGTGCCGGACATGATGATCACCGCCCGGCTTCACCCCATCCGGTCGGCCGATATGGTCCGGCAAAAGCTGGCGCGGGGCGCGGGGATCGAGGAGCCGTCGGAGGCGCTCGACCTGCTGTTCGGCACGATCGCCGAGGGGATCGCCGCTGTGGTCCGCGATCTTGGCTTCGCCGTGCAAAGCTATGAGGACAGCTTGCTCGATGGCCGCGACCCGCCGAGCGCGCGCGGGCTGATGGTGATCCGCCGCCGGCACGCGCGGGTACATCGCATGATCGACGGCATGCGCGCGATATTCCGCCGCCTGGAAGGCGACGAGGACCTGCCCGAGGCGATGGTGGCGACCGTCGAGCGTCTGTCGCAGCGCATCCAGGCTCTCGGCGCCGATTCGCTGGGCGTGCAGCGGCAGATCCTGCAGCTGCGGGAAGAGATCGACATCCAGGTCGATCAGCGCACCAACCAGAATCTCTACATCCTGTCGATCATGACCGCCCTGCTGCTGCCGGCAACCTTCATCACCGGCATATTCGGCATGAACACCGGCGGCTTTCCCTGGGCGGATTCGCCCCGCGGTACCATGTATGCAACGATGCTCGCCTTCGCCGCGGCCGGCGCGACCTATATGTTCCTGAGATGGATGGGGTTCATGCGGAGATAAACCTCCTCTCCGGCATCCACGTCGCCCTCGGCACCGGGAGCCCAGCGGAGTAAAGCATCGGCTGGCCGTGCACCGTGGCGGCGCGGCGACGGATATCGGCCATTCCGGTCCAAAATGGACGAAAAGCAGCGATTGTGTCCCGATCGCGACATGCTTAACACGCGGTCAGCGGGGCTGTCACGAAAGGGGAGAAGCATGCGCGGCGAAATCCTGAGCCATGGGGCCGACGGCCTCCCGATGAAGAGCCGTTTTAACATCGGCGAGAGCTTCGTCTGGCTCCTCGCCGGCGTCCGCGGCGGCCCGAACAACGCCTCGCCAAGGGCGCTGACGAGCATAGCGGAGCCGAGATGCTTCTTCGATGCGATTTCCAGGGAGGCCAACTGACCGCCATGGCGGATGCGTCGAAAGGGAGCGCGGCACGATTGCGGCGGGAAGCCGCCAAGGCCAGGCTTCTCGCCCATAATACCGAAGATCGGGAAGAGCGCGAGCGCCTCGCCGCGATGGCCGCGATGTACGAGCGCGAGGCGCTGGCGATCGACGAGGCGTTGGGGGGAAGAAGCTGAGGCCGGATCCCCGCGCTTCTTGTGGCCAACGGCGGAGATAGAAGCTAGAAGGGCAGCAAGGGGGCTCCAGATTCGGTGACGTCGCTGCGTGTAGAGTTGTTATGGTGCTGTTAGAGCGCCTTCAACGCAGCGCCCTGCTCTTCGCGCCGGAAGGGCGAGAAGGGCTCGTCTGGCAGATCATCGCCCGCTCGCTCGCCATCGTCGTGCTGATGGCGGCAGTGCTCGCCGCTTTCGTCTGGATCGCCGCGCGCAAGTCCGACGAGCTGTCGATCGACCGCCAGCAGCATCTGATCGCGATCGTGCTCGAACAGAGTTTCCGCGCGATCGCCCACGATCAGGAAGCGTCCACCGTATGGGACGACAGCGTCGTTCAGCTGCGCAAGCGGCCCTATGACCATGACTGGCTCGACGACAATCTGGGCGTCTGGTTCTACACCTATTATGGGCATGACGAGACCTTCATCGTTGATAGCGACGACAAGCTGATCTACGCGATGCGGGCCGGAAAAAGGGCAGAGACGGATGTCTATGCCCCAACGATCGGTACGGCCGTGACGGCCCTGATCGCCGAGCTTCGCGCCAAGATGCGCAAGGGGACTCGGGTCCGCCTGGCAAGCTCGATCCTGACACCGGGGGCGATCGATCTGGCGATGGTGCATCGCCATCCGGCGATCGTCAGCGTCAAGCCGGTCGTTTCCGATACCGGCGAGATATCCCAGCGACCTGGCCGCGAGCATCTACATGTCAGCATCCGTTACCTCGACGGCAGCTTCGTCGCCGATCTGGCCCGGCGCTACCAGCTGGCCGACGGGCATTTTTCGAAAACACCCCCCGAGGATCCCGATGTCAGCCGCGTGAGGCTGCGAACCCGTACCGGAAAGCCGATCGGATATTTCGTATGGAGCCCGTTCCGTCCGGGCACCGCCATGCTCCGGCAGCTCGCGCCAGCGCTGATCGGTTCGCTGCTGCTCGTCTTCGCGATCGTCGCGTGGCTGCTGTTTCGGATCAGACGCAGCACATTGCAGCTGAGCGCGGCCAAGTCGCACGCCCAGCATCTCGCCAATCACGATCCGCTGACCAGCCTCGCCAACCGTGCGCTGTTCGACAAGGAACTGAACGCCGGGTTGGGCCGGCTTGCGCCGGCCGGGCGTACTCTCGCCCTGCTCTATGTCGATCTCGATCACTTCAAGAATGTCAACGATCACCTCGGTCACCCGACCGGCGACCTGCTGATCGTCGCACTGTCGAGGATACTCGCGCAGCTCGCACCGGACGATGTGGTGGCGCGGCTGGGTGGCGACGAGTTCGCGATCATCCATGTCGCCGACAATGCCGAGGCTTCGGCCGAGAAGCTCGCCCGCAAGATCCACCGGACGCTCGCCCGGCCGATCGATCTTGGCGATGGCGAGGTGCTGATCGGCGCGAGCATCGGCATAGCAATCGCGCCCGCCGACGGCACCGATCCGGTGGAACTGGTCCGCAAGGCCGACATCGCCCTCTACGACGCCAAGCTGACGGGCCGCCGCCGCCACAGCTTCTACACCGAGGCGATGGGTGAGCGGATCCGCGAGCGGAGCGAGATCGAGGCCGATCTGCGCGAGGCGATGCGCACCGGACGCGGCCTCGACGTCGTCTACCAGCCCTTCTTCGCGGCCCGCTCGGGCGCCTTGCTGGGCGCCGAAGCGCTGATCCGCTGGGACGATCCGGCCCGCGGCCTGACCCTGCCCGAGCAGTTCATCCCGATTGCCGAGGAATGCGGCCTGATCGAGACGCTCAACGAATGGGTGCTCGAGCAGGCCTGCCTTGCCGCCGCCCGATGGCCGGGCGGGATCGTCTCGGTGAACCTCTCGGCGGTTCAGCTGCGCAACGCGTCGCTTGCCGAGCGGGTCTATGCGATCCTCAAGCGCACCCGGCTGTCACCCCGCCGCCTCGAGCTGGAGATCACAGAGACCAGCTTCCTCGAAGGCGACGACAAGTGCCGCGGCAATCTCGGCTGGCTGAGCGACATCGGCGTCCAGATCGCCCTCGACGATTTCGGGACGGGCTATTCCTCGTTCAAACATCTTCACGGCTTCGCGGTCAATCGCATCAAGATCGACCGGAGCTTCGTTTCGACGATCGAATTCGGCCAGGGCGGCAGTCCGGTGATCAAGGCCATCGTCGACCTCGCCCGCGCGAGCGGGCTCTCGACCACCGCCGAGGGCGTGGAGACCGAGCAGCAGCGCCGGTTCCTGACCAGCATCGGTTGTGACGTGCTGCAGGGTTTCCTGCTGTCGGAGCCGCTCGACGCCGTGGATGCCGAAGCGCGCTTCTTCGCCGCCGGTGACATGGCTTCCGCGGCGGGGAAATTGTCGGGGACGGCGGACCTGTCGCCGCCCTAGATCAACAGCTCGGCAAAGGCGCCGCGCATGCAGTGGTTCGAGCTCATCGCCGAGCCATAGCCGCCGGCATTGATCAGGGCGATCCGGTCGTCCTCGGCGAGCGGCGGCATCAGGTGGTCCTCGGCCCAGATATCGAGCGCCTCGTTGATGTTGCCGGCGATCGTCACCGGTTGCCAGCGTGCGCGATCGGCTTCGTGCAGCACGCAGGCGACGGGCTCGC
Source organism: uncultured Sphingomonas sp. (assembly GCA_946482655.1). The sequence goes on from CAMLSA010000017.1 coordinate 20,824, forward strand.
AAGGCAGGTCGTAATGGGCGGGCTCGGGATGGAGGTTGAAGCCGCCGTCGACCGAGGCGAACAGCGTGTCGCGCTTGATCTCCACCCCCGTCACGGAGAGCAGCAATATGCCGGCGTCCTTTACCAGATAATCGCCGGGCTCGGCGGCGACGGTCAGCCCGCGTCCGCCGAAATGGCGCGCGATGATCGCCGCCCAGCGATCAATGTCGAGCGGCGTCTCACCCGGCCGATGGGGCAGGCCGAGGCCGCCGCCAAGATTGACCGTAGTGACGTCCGGCAGATCGCGCAGGAAATCGGCGGCGGCGCCTACGGCCCTTTCCCAGGCGTCGAGCTGTCGGGTCAGATAGCCGCAGCCGACATGGAAATGGAGCGTGGTCACCGTCAGGCCGTGCTCGGCCGCGAGCGCCAGCGCCTCGGCCCATTGCTCGCGATAAATGCCGAATTTGGTGGTACGCGGGCCGGCATAGGTGAGCCGCGCATTGTCGCCATAGCCGGCGCCAAGGCCGGGATTGACACGGACGCCGATCGCGCGGCCGGGGGTCCGTTCACCGATCCGGCGGATCTGGCTGAGCGAATCGCAATTGATGTGGAGGTCGGGCCGCGCGAGCAGCCGGTCGAGGTCGCGATTGGCGACGCCGGTGCCGGTGAAGCTGAGGTCGGCCGCCGCGAAACCGCAGTCGAGCGCGAGATCCATTTCGTCGGGCGAGCATATGTCGATGCCGATTCGACCGCCGTTTCGGCCTTCGCCGGCCAGCATGCGCAGCAGCGGCGCGTAGCGGTTGCACTTCATCGCATAATATAGCCGGTGGTCGCAGCCCGAGGCGGCGAGTGCGCCGCGCAGCCGGGCGAGATTGGCACGGATGCGGTCGGCGCTGTAGACGAACAGCGGGCTATTATAGCGCCCGGCCAGCGTCGCGATATCCTCGCCCGCGAAGATCAGCCTGCCATCGTCATATCGCAGGTCGTCGCGGGCCCACCAGTCAGCGGGCGTCACGGCTTGGCGGACGGGTTCGGGGGAGCCAGGCGCGGCCCTCGGCCTCGGGCTGCTCGCCCCGCCCGGTGATCCAGCCCCGGCAGGTCGCAGCGCCGCACGAGCAGGCGAACTGGCGGTGCAGCCGGTCCTCGGTCACGGCATAGTCGATGGACACTATGTCGCCGGGCGCGATGTCGCGCAGCGCAAGGAGCGAGAAGCCCGCCATGTCGAGCCGCGCGTTGGGATCGCAGCCATGGCTCAGATAGCCGATATAGCGCGTTCCGCTGATGTGGCGTCTGGCGTCGATCTGCAGGCTGTGCTGGCAGACATGCTCGCTGACGATGCCCGCGAAACGGTGGATCGCCGCGCCCGCGGCGAACCCGCGCCGGGCACGCACGCCGAGGCCGCGGCACTCGTCGAGGCGGACCACTTCGAGCGCTTCGTCATCCTCTGATGGTGCCGTTGCCCTGTCCGGCGCGGACGTCATTGCCATACCCCTGCGTAACGATCCGCATCTACGCCGAAATGGTTACAAAGTCTTGCTGAATGTCAGCCGATTGCGGCCGTCGGCATAGGCGTAGGAGACCTCGTCCATCATCTCGCGGACGAGGTGGATGCCGAGGCCGCCGATGTCGCGCTCGTCGATGCCGAGGCCTGTATCGGGCGCGGGCCGGGCGAGCGGGTCGAACGCGGGACCGTCATCGGCGATCAGCGCGCTGAGCGTGCCGGCGGCGAGCCTGATCGTCACCTCCATCGTGCCGCCTCCATGGCGGGCGATGTTGCTCAAGATCTCGTCGAAGACGATCATCAGCCGGGCGGCCTCGGCCATCGGCACGCCCGCCTGGTCGAGCCAATTCTCTATGTCCCCGATCAGCCCCGGCAGATGATCGGCCGCCGCCGGCAGGGTGCGCGCGAACTCAGCGGACATCGTGCCATGCCGTTTCGCGCCGCATGGCGGCTGCCCCGATCGGCGCGACGATAATCGTGTGGATAATCGGCACCCACTCCTGATATGCAACGAGGCCCGAGGGATCCGCGCAGCATAAGAGATTTAGACGATATGGACATCAGCGAAAATAGCCGCGGCGGCGCGCTCATAATTTCAGCCGCGGGCCGGCTCGACAGCACCACCGCGGGCGCGCTCGAAGCGGTGCTGCCGGCGCGCACGCGCGAGCAGAAGGCGGTGATCCTGAGCCTCGCGGACGTTCCCTATGTCAGCTCGGCGGGGCTCCGCGTGCTGCTAATCGGTGCCAAGGCGGCCAAGGCGGCGGGCAACATGCTGGTCATCACAGGCCTTTCCCCCGCGGTTCGCGAGGTGTTCGATATCAGCGGATTTTCCAAGATCTTCACGATCGAGGACGACATCGACACGGCGATAGCGACAATCGGCTAGCTCAATTCGGGGACACTATACTAATTGCACTGGGCTGACGAGCTTTGGGGCCACGCTTCAGCGGGCCCAGCACCCTGCCGGTGCGGCCTTCCATCGCCTCGATCCAGCGCGCCTCCGCCAGAGGGCGTCCCGTGCGCAGGCATCGTTCGATCCCGGATGTCTCCCCCTCGCCGGCCTGCTCAGGTCCCTTGCCGAGCATGGCGCGCCAGTCCGGCACATGTTCGCTCAGCGCGGCCACGTCGGTCAGCGGATCGTCCGCCGTGCGGCGGCCTGCGATGTGCGACCGGGCGCTCGACCAGCGCCAGTCCTCCGCCCGCTTGACCATCGCCGCGGCAACGGGATTGTTTTCGACATAGCGCACCGCCGCCATCAGATGCGCGCCGTCCATCGGATAGCTGGCGAACCGGCCCTGGAACAGATAGCCGCGCCAGCCCTCGCGGAGGTTGACCTTGCGGCTATAGCGCCGGTGCGCCTCGGCCAATGCCGCGCGCAGGCCGTCTTCGTGCGACGGCATGAGGATCAGGTGGATATGATTGTCCATCAGGCACCAGGCGAGGCAGCGTGTCGCCTGGGCCGCGCAGGCCGCCGCGACGAGCGCGAGATAATCGCGCCGGTCCTCGTCGCCGAAGAACACCGGCAGGCGGCGGTTGCCGCGCTGGGTGACGTGGTGCGCGACCTCCGGAATGACGATGCGGGCGAGACGGGCCATCGGATGCGGGTAGCAGAGATGAGCGGCCCTGTCTATTTAGTATAGTGTCCCCGAAAAGCTGTAGTATAGTGTCCCCGAAAAGCTGCTGCCGAAGAGCTGCGGCTTGCCTTTGCCGCCGCGATGATCCCGGCGTCGGGGAACAGGATGGCAAGATCGGCGGTCAGCGTGTCGGCATCGAGCCTGGGATTGCGCCGGGCATAGTCTTCGAAGGCGCCGAGCCGGGAATTCAAGGCGAGGAATGAAGTGCCGCCGGGGATCATCAAACCCGTCATCTGGTGCTTGACGCCGAAGGCCTTGCCGGCGGCGGTAAGGCGCTTCTCGAAATGGCCGGGCGGGCCGGCGAGAACATGGTTGCGCAGGGCGATCGCGGCGGCGAGAGCCTCGGCGGGCTCACCCTCGATCACGCCGATCGCGACGATGCAGCCGCCGTCGCGCCTGGCATGGATGTGGAAACATCCGGCCGGCGCGTCCGGCAGTGTGCGGATCGACAGGCGGATGCCGTTGAGATCTTCGGTCAGGTCGGGAAAATGCTTCGCGCGTTCGGCGGCGATGCCGACCACCGGGTCGCCCTTCCCTGGAGTGTCGAGCCGCTGGAGCTCGCTGGCGACGCTCGTTCCGATCAGCCGGATCGCGTCGGCGAGGTCGCGGACTTCACGGATCGCCAGCGGCCGATCTTCGCTGTTGCCGCCCCGCCCGTCGATGATCGCGCGGGTGCGGCGGAACTCGCCGGCCACATGGCGGGCGACGATCAGCCCTAGCAGGATGGAGAGCGCCGCGGAGCCCGCGATCAGCGCGATCGATAGGCGCTTGAGGTGGAAGGCGCGACGGACCAGCGGTTCGGCGTCGATGTCGGCGACGACCATCGTCCCTTGGCCCGCCGGGGCGAGCGCGGTGATGTGCGGGCGGCCCCGACGGTCGTGCCAGGTGCCGAGCACCATCGCCCGCGCGGGGGCGGCGCCCTGCCGCGGCGCAATCAGCGGCCGATCGAGCAGGTTGAGCGGCGCCTTGCCGGGCCGGTTCAGATAGAGCGCATCGAACCCGATGATGTCCCTGGTGCCGATGCGGAGCGCCTGGAGGCGACGCGGCTGGGCGAGATCGGCGAACGGATCGGGCGAGGCCCTGGCGAATTCGGCCACCGTAACCGCCGCCGCGAGCGCCTGCTCGCGCAGCCCCGCCTCCATATTGACGGTGTCCTCGCGATAGAGGAGCAGGCTGTTGACCGCCGCGAGCAGCAGGAACAGCGGCAGCGCCAGCAGGATGATGATGACCCGGACGCTCACCGCGCCGCCTCGATATGATTGAGCAGCGAGACGACGAACTCGGGGAACTCGCGGACGATCGTGAAGGCGTGGGGCTTGGCGATGGCGAGCGCGGCGAGACCATCGGCCCCGGCGCGAACATTCGTGCGCGCGGCGAGGCCGAACAACAGGCCCGGCGCATCGAATACCGGCAGGATAGGAGTGCCGTCAGCGCCGACCAGTCCGCCCTCGACACAGGCAAGCAGCCGATCGGCGACCGCGCCTTGCTCCAGTACGAGCTGTCCCGGCGCGTAGCGCCGCAACGGCGAGCGCGCGACGATCAGTCCGAGAGCCGGATCGCCGAGCTTTTCGAAGCCGGGGAGGCGGCGCAGCTCCTCGATCATGTGGCCGCCCCGATCGTCACCACGCGTCCATCGGCGAGCGTTACGGTCGCGCGTTCGCCGCCGGCGAGGATCAAGGGCGGCCCCTCGGCTTCGATCGCATCGGCCAGCCTGGGATCGGCCGCTACCCGCCGCGCGAGGCGGGCGGCGGCGGCGCGACGCATCAGCGCATCGGTGTCGCGGGCGTCCGGGGCGGCGAAACCGAGCTGGGGGGTGCCGGCGGCAATTCGTGCGAGTTCGGCGTCGAGCGCCGTCATGCCCGCCTCGCGCGCGGTGGCGCTTGCTGCGGCGTGTCGCTCGGCGAGCCCGCCGGTCATCGCCGCGGTGCTTTGGGCAAGCGCGCGCCGCAGGCTGGCGATGTCGCGCGGCGCTGGAAAATCGGCGAGCGGCCGACGGTCACCCCCGGCGATCCGCAGCGCCTCCTGACGCAGCCGGTCAAGCGGCTCGGCGATGCGGCGGACGATCATCAAAATGACGAGCGTGCAGGCGAGCAGGGAGGCCATGCCGATGACGACGCTGGTGAACAGCGCATTTTGTGTGGCGGTCCGGATCAGCGAGACGTTGACATCGGCGCCCGCCGTCGCGTCGATCCGGCCATCGGCGCCGCGCACCGGGGCGGCCGCGGTCTTGAGCAGCCCCCATTGTTCCTGGAACTCGATCGGCGAGAGATGGACGCCGCCGCGCGCCTGGACGCGTTTGATGCCGTCGAGGGTTTCGGGGGGCAGATCATCCTCCGACCCGATCTGCGAATGGCCGTCGCCCTCGGTCGCGTCGACGACGTAGAGGATGTCCTTCCTGCCGCCCAGGACCTGGGTGTAGAGATAGGTGATGCCGAGCTTCTCGCGGACGCGCCGCATCGGTTCGACCGCACGCAGATATTCGGGACTGCGCTCGGCCTGGTCGCCTTCGGGCCGGGCTCGGGCGATGGCGATCAGCCGGTCATGGTCGCGGCCGTCGATCATCGCGCCGGTCAGCACGCTGGTAGTGATCAGCTTGCGATCGAAGCCGTCGAGGATCGTCGCGTAGAGCCGGTCATAGGTGAGCAGGCCCAGCCCGATCGCGACGATCGCCACCGCCGGCAGGAACACCCGCAGCAGCATGGTCTGGATGGGCACGCCGCTACGCCGCATAAGCGCGATCGTCCCTGGCCTTGAGCAGCGAAAGGGCGAGGTCCGCGTAGCGGCTCGCCAGATCCATCACGGCGGCCCGCGGAAGCCACATCGGTCGTGCGCCCGCCACCTCCACCTGCATCGCGGGTGTGTCGGGCCTTGCTGGCGTGAGGCAGGCCGCGAGCCGGGCCTGGACCTCGATCGACGCCGGGGCGAAATCGGGGATGCCGGCGATCGCGTCGATCATGTCGACGATGGTGAAGGGCCGGGCACCTTCGAGCTCGAGCAGGCTCGCGATCAGCATGCGCCCACCGGCCCCCAGGCCAGGACGCAACGCCGCGCGCAACCGGCCGGCGAGCTCCTCGCGCGGCACGATGTCGCGCAATGTCTGGGCCGCGCCGTAGACCTCGAGCGGATTGCCGTGGGCGAGGCGTGCCTCAACCATTTCGAGCAGCCGCTCGGGCGAGCTCAGGCTCGGCGGCCGCGCATCGATTAACCCCTTGAGCAGCAGGAAGGTGGGCCGGTCGACGCCATTCTCGATCGCCTCGATCGCGTTGGCGCGCACCTTTGCATTTTGGGAATGGAGCGACACCACGAGCAGGTCGAAGTCGGGCAAGCGGCCGCCCAGCGCGAGCAGCTCGAGTGCGAAGTCGGTGGAGAGGCCGATCTGCTGACGCTGCAGCCGGGCGAGCATGCGTGTCGCCCGGGAGGGCGCGGGCAGCGCCTCGAGCGCCTCGGCGAGCGCGAAGCGCGGCTGGGCACATTCGAACTCCGCGCGCACCAGCGCATCCAGCCGCGACAGGAACAGCGGATAGGAGAGCTTGGCCAGGGCCCGCGCCGCCACGGCACGGGCGCGGTAAGGCTGGCCGGGGTCGCCGAGCGCGGCCGAGAGGTGCGGTATCGCCGTATCGCCCCAGTCGACCAGGATTCGTTCGACATCACGGCGCTCGATCGGGCTGAGCCAAGCTGCGCTCATCAGGATCCGCGGCACGGCCTCCAGATAGCGGCGGCCGCGCAGCAGCGAAGCCGCCTCTTCGCGGACGGCGCGATCGGTCGAGCGCAGATTGTTGAGCAGCTCATCGGCGGACGGCGTTGCGCCGGACGGCGGGGCCGAGGACTTTTCCGCGCCGTGGCGCCCGAAATCGAGCAGCATTGCGTGCATGTTCCGCGCCATCGCGCCGGGATAGAGCTGGCGCAGCGCGATCACGATCAGCATCAGCAGCACGCAGAGGATCAGGCCGATCCCGGACAGGTCGCGAATATCCGTGCGGGCGGCCATGACCAGCAGGAAGCCGCCGGCCAGAAAGCTGGCAAGCGGCTCGGCCAGTCCCTCGACGATGGTGCGAACCGGTCGCTTGGTGGCGGATGGCACCGCGTTGAACAGCATGTTCTGGTTATTGTATTCGATCGAGGTGAGGACCCCGTGATAGGCGAAGAAGAGCGCCAGCGCGCCTTCGAACGCACCCGTGACGAACAGGAAGCCGAATGCCGCGAAATAGGACAACGGCATGATCAGCGCGACGTTGCGCACACCGATGCGGCCGACCAGACGGTTGAACATGAACAGGCAGACGAGCACGTTGAACAGGTTCGCCGCAGCATAGAGCGTGCCGAGCAGGGCGGCGAGCTCGGCTTCGCTGCGGCCCTGCTGGAACACGCTGGAATATTGGAACTCGGCGAGGTTGGTCAGCAGCAGCGTGACGAACAGGGTGAAGGTCAGCACCAGCGTGTAGCGGGACGTCCGGAAGGTGCGAACGACCTGCCCGATCTGATCGGCGACGTTGCCGTCGTCCTCGGCAATCTCGCTGTCGCCGATCCGGCTCCAGTTCCTGCGCAGACGCAGCGCGACCGGCGCGGTCAGCATGGCGATCGCCGCCCAGATCAGGAAGAAGCCGCGCAGCGAGACTTCGCCAGCCAGCTGACCGACCAACAGGCTGCCGCAGGTGGTGCCGAGCGCACAGCCGGCGGCGAGCAAAGGAAACAGCCGCTTGCCGTCCTGAATATGGAAATAGGCGTCGGTATAGTTCCAGAACAGCGAGTAGAGCGCGATATACCACATCGCCAGATAGAGCTTGAGGCCGAAATAGACGGGCACTTCCCAGCTCGGCGGCAGCTCCATGCCCAGAAGGGCGAAGGCGATCAGTCCCCCGCCGACCAGCAGCGCGATGGTAGCGTCGACGACACGGTCGATCGAGAAGCGGACCAGCAGGTAGGAGAAGATCGCGGTGTAGAGGAGCATCACGACGGGAGTCGTCATGAAGATCAACGCCAGCCGGTCGGCGCCGACATGAGCGAGGAATGCCGCGTCGCCGGCGCTGAAGCCGATGCCGAGACCCATCTGCAGCAGGAAGCCAAGCGATCCGAACTGGGCCAGTTTTGGCCATTCGCCGGGCGCGACCCGGAGCAGACGGTTGATCACCCCCCGCAAATCTTCCCCCGTTTGGTTTGGACTACCGCTGGCGCCCGCCCGGTGCGATAGTCACGTCAGGGCAACAGCTTCGGGGCGAAATCGGGTGGATGCAAGGGGCAAGATCGCATGAGCGGTGAACCGCGCGCGCGCGCACGGCGGTTCGGGCTCCGGCCGCAATTGCTGTTGCTGTTGTTCGTGCTCAATCTCGTCGCCGCGATCGCCTATTCGACGATGCTTTATTCCGTCGACCGGCGCGAGATCATCGGCGGGATCGACGAGAAGCTGGCAACCGCGGTCCATGCGGTGCGTGAGATGATCCCCGAAGGCTACCATGTCCGGGTGAAGGACGCCGGGTCGATTCCAGCCGCCGAGTTCGACCGGCTGCAGGCGAAGCTGTCGCGCTTCGCCGACCGGTCGGGGCTGATCTATGTCTACAGCTACATGCGCTTCGGCCCGCGCATCCACACGGTCGCGACCAGCGCCACCGAGAAGGAGCTGAAGAGCGGGACCCAGGTTCGTTTCTTCGCCCGCTATGATACCGCGCCCAAGCATCTCCACCAGAGCTTCGCCGATGGCAAGGTCCGCTTCGATGAATATGAGGATTCGTTCGGAAGCTTCCGCTCGATCTACATGCCGGTGCGATCGCCCGACGGCCGCGTCCACGTGGTCGGCGCCGACGTCGATCTGGCCTCGCTCGACCACCGCCTGCGCGAGGCGCTGACCACTTCGATCCTGATCGGGGTCGGCATATTCGTGCTGTCGATGATCGTCGGCTCGCTGCTGGTCAATCGGATCGTCGGCCCCCTAGTTCGGCTGACGTCCTATACCCGCAACATCGAGCAGCGCAGCTTCCAGTCGAACGAGGACGAACTCCATGCGATGCGGGCTATCAGCGGCTCGCGCGGCGACGAGGTCGGCAGCCTCGCCGAAGCAATGTCGAGAATGATCTCGCGGCTGCAGCGCTACCTGATCGAGATGGAAGCGGCGACCGCGGCGCGCGAGCGCGTGGAGGGCGAACTGTCGGCCGCGCGCGATATTCAGACCGGCATGGTGCCCCGCCAGTTTCCACCCTTCCCCGAGCGGGACGATATCGACATCCATGCGCTGCTCGAGCCGGCGAAGGAGGTCGGCGGCGATCTCTACAATTACGTGATGATCGATGAGAACCGGCTGTTCTTCGTGATCGGCGACGTCTCCGGCAAGGGAGTGCCCGCGGCCCTGTTCATGGCCATGACGAGCACGTTGTTCAGGGCGAACGCACCGTCGTCGGCATCGACCCGCGAGCTGATGACGCGAGTCAATGCCGAGCTGGCGCGCGACAACGCCGCCTATCTGTTCGTTACCGCCTTTTGCGGGATCATCGACCTGCGCGACGGCACCGTCGAATATAGCGACGCCGGGCATGAGGCGCCTTTCCTGCTGCGCGCCGACGGCGGCGTCAGCCGGTTGCCCAAACCCGAGGGAATGGCGCTGGGCATCTTCGACGACGCCGAGTTCGCGATCGCCACGATCAGACTCGGGCGGGGCGACGCACTCATACTCTTCACCGACGGCGTCTCCGAAGCGACCGCCGCCGACGAGACGTTGTTCGGAGTCGAGCGGATCGAGGCGGCGCTGGCCGAGATGGCCGGCGATTCCTCGGCCCGCCATGTCGCGACCGGCCTGGTCGAGCGCGTCCGGATCTTCGTCGGCGAAGCGCCGCAGTTCGACGATATCGCGATCGTGGTAGTGCAATTTCGTGGATAGCGGGCCGCGGCTAGTCGGCTCAACGAACATGATTGGTTCTGGAACGAGCCGCGAACCCGATCGTTTCGAACGCAGCTTGGGACGGCCGACGCCGGGTGGGAGACTTCGTGAGGGCGGTTTTCGGATCTGACAGCCGTCGGCTGTCGCTGAAAGTGCTGCAGGTGGATCCGTCGTTGTTCACGGCTCCTTATGATGCCGCGTTGACGCGCGGTCTCGAAATGAGTTTCGTCGAGAGCATCTGGGCGACGCGCGCGTTGCGGGACGGTGAGGAAGACCTGCTAGCCGGCACCGCGCACAGGTTCTTCTATCCACTGACCGATGGACCGCGCCGGCGAACCGGTCGATCGTGGAAGATATTGAAGGGAATCGAACATGCCCTCGGCCTTGCGCGATTGAAGACGCTGGCGGCGGCGCACGATGTCGACGTCGTTCACTTCCAATGGGGGCTCGTTCCTCAGCTCGACCGGAGAGCCGTGGTGTCGCTCGGGAGGCGCTGGCCGGTGATATTCACCGTCCACGATGTCGAGCCACTCAATGGCGCGCGGGGCGGCGCGCAGGTGGCCGGATTCGATCGAATGCTGAACGCCGCCGATGCGCTGATCGTTCACACCGATGCCGGTAAACGCGCGCTGACCGCGCGGGGCATTTCGGCGGAAAAGATCAATGTCGTGCCGCATGGGCTTCTGCCGCTTCCCCCGGCGCAGCCTGAAGCCAGGGACTCGAACCGATGGAGGATCGTGCTCTTCGGGCGGATCCAGGCTTATAAGGGAGCGGATGTGGCCGTGGAGGCGATGGGGCGGCTTTCGCCAGACGACCGCGCCAATATAGAGCTGGTCATCGCGGGAGAACCATTGATCGACATCCGCCCGATCGAGCAGCGTCTCGCGGAGCTGGATCTCGGCAGCGCCGTGGATCTGCGGTTGCGTCGCCTCGACGAACGCGAAATGGCTTCGCTGTTGCGCAGCGCCGACGCCTTCGTCTTTCCCTATCGCACGATCGAAGCCAGTGGTGTTCTCCACCTGGTCGGCGATCTCGAACGCTGGATCATCGCCAGCGATGTCGGAACGTTCCGAACCCTGCTGGAGTCCAGTCCGGGCGCTGGCGAGCTGGTGGCGGCGGGTGATCCCGACGCGCTGGCAGCGGCGATCAAACGTTCCGTTGGCCGCCTTCCGACCGAGTCGCCCGCCGCCGATGTGCTCGGTTGGAAGGAAATTGGCTCGATTACCCGAGGCATTTACGAACGCGTTATCACCGGGCGTTGAGCCTTGATGCCGCGCGAACCCTGCGGTTGAGGCGCGGACTGGACCGTCAACCCGCAGAATATCCTCAGCGGGCGGCTTTTTTGCCTAGGGGGCGAATGTGTCGCCGAGGCGACGGAACCGCCGATGCAGACAGCGGTTCAGCGCATTGGCCGAGGCGTCCCCCGCTTCGGCTCCAACAGGGGGGTCCATCGGCCCGCCCCCGTCGCCGGTGGGCCCCTTTTCACGCTCTCGCGCAAGCGCGGGGAGGGGCGGCCGTCAGTCGAGATCCTGGGCCGTCACCAATATTTCGAGATCGGTCCCTCGCTCCTGATATAGGCCTTTGTCGAACAATCGCTGCGCCGCGTCCCTGATCCTGGGCCTGTGAAGGTTGATCAAATAGGCTCGGGCTTCCTCGCCCGAATCCTCGGCCAGTTTGAAAAGGGCGCTGCCATCCAGCCGGACCACGACAGGCTTGCCCTCTACCACCGCGGTGAAGCTCGGCCGTATCAGTTCGGCCGCGTAAGTGCCCAATGTGAGTGGGGCATGACGAGCAGCAATCGTAGCCATGTCCTTCCCCTTATTCTGCGACTTATCGGGGTTGGTCTTAATCGCTGCACGCGTGAACGTTTCGCCTCGACGTTCGTTCCTATCACGGCTAAACTAGGAGGTAGGGCAAGATGGCGGTTCCGACGATCATCGAACGCGCGTTCCAACTCGCACGCACGGGCGAGTACCACGGATGGGAAGGCATTTCGAAACAACTCAAGGCCGAGCGATATGAGCGGGTCAACACTCATCTGGAGAGTCCGCTTCTTCGTCGCCAGATCAGGGCGGAGTGCCAGCACGCGATCGGGTCGGGCTCGAACTCGGCAGGGTGACCGCCATCGCTTCGGTATGAGAGCATGCGAGGATCGTATGAAGCTCTCATGGAGCGCCACGCGAAGCTTCGACCGGGCGAACGCCATCCTCGCCGCGTCGGTCCCGACTTCCGATTGCTCCTCGCCCGCCTTCACGCCGGTATTGCACGGCCGTGCAGCTTGCCCTTCCCGTTGGACTTGCGGTTGTGCTTCGCCTTCTGTTTGCGGTCGACGCCTTCGGATTCGGGGTGGATGCGGTGCGCGGCGCCCCTCAGCGCGGCGGCGAGCGCGTCGACGAGCCGGGAGGCCTTGTCCGCGGATTCCGATGCGGCATTGGCGATATCGTCACCGGCACCGCGCGCCGCCTTCTTGACCTGCTTGTTGTTCGCGAGAGCCGCGGCGCCCGCCACGAGCGCCGCGGCGAATATCTCGCGCGCCAGCGGACCGGTCACGAACCGCGCCGCGCCGTTGCGCACGTTCTTGCGGATCTTGATGCCGGCGATCCGCTTCGGCAGCTTCGCTTTCCTCTTGGCCATTTCAGCGCCCTTCCAACTCGATTGATCGGAATGAGACGCTCCGACAAGTCTGATGTTCCCTGGACGCGCGGGCGCCGCTAGGCCCCGCCCAGCTCCAGCCGCGGCCGCCGCACACCATGCATCTTATGCAGATAAAGCCGCATATTGGCGATGGCGCGTTCGATGTCGGACTGCGGCGAGGGCGGCATCGCGCTGGCCCTTGCCATATGCTGGCACTGCTCGACTTCCCATGGCATGAAATTGAAATCGCCGCCGGCCTCGAGCATCCAGATGATCGGATAGGGACGGCCGAACATCACCCCCTTCAGCTCCTCCGCGCCGATCAGATAGAGAGAGACCGTATTGGAATTGCCGGCGGCGAGCACCAGATCGGCGACATCGAACGACAGGGCAAGGCAGGCCGGCCGGGCGAATTTGGTGACGCGGAAGCCGAGATCGAGATCGGGACCGATGAAGTCGATCGCCCGGACACCCTCGCCGCCCGAAAGTTCCGGAATCTCCAGTTCGATATTGGGCCCGGTGAAATCTGCGAGCCAGGCGGTTCCCTTCAGGCGTAGCGGCAGATCGTCGAGAAAGCGGGCCTCGTAGGCGTCCATCGTGCGCAACAGCGCGAGCAGCAGGTTGACCAGTTCCTCGGCGCCGCTCGGCGTGGCGACGAAGATCACCTCGTCGCCCATCACCTTCCACACCTCGACCGACGGCGTTTCCCCCTCGTCGAGAAAGGCGAAGCCGACCTGGCCCGCGAGCATCAAAGGGAAATTGGTGAAGAAGTTGCGGAAGGTTTCCAGCCAGCTCCCGCCGTCGGTGAAGCGGGCCTTGAACTGGGTAGAGCCGGCCATATCGACCGACAGGAACAGCCGTACCATGGGTTCTCGCCCTTAAAACGCCACCTTGGCCGAAAGGACAACGCCGGCGCCGCCATTGCGACCAGCCTCCAGTGCGCCCTTGTAATCGCTGTCGACATAAGATGCCGAAATTTCCATCGCGTCGAGCTTGTAGGAAAGGCCCGCCGACCAGTCCCACTTCTCGTCGAAGCCGCCATTTTCGCGGCCGATGCCGGCCGACAGGGCGAGCGGCGTGCCGCCGATCGCCAGATCGGCGCCGACACCGACATAGAGGTTGTCGACCGCATTGCCCTGGTCCGGAACATAAGCGACGGTCAGCGTCGTGGAGAGCGGGCCGACCGTCTTGCCGACCGTCCCCTGCAGCTCGACATAATCGACGCCGTTCCCGCCCGGATAGAGATAACCATAGGCACCCAGCGTATAGTCCAGCCCGGCCAGCGACCCGCCATAGCCGCCATAAATGTCCACCTCGACATTGGATCCGCCATATTCGGCGATAGTCGATGCCCAGAGACCCAGGAAGAAGCCCGACCGGAAGGCGAGATCGACACCGCCCTGCACCGCCGGCTCGCGGTTGCTGAGGCTGATCCCGCGAAAGCGGTAATCGGAAACGATCGCCAGATTGTAGGAAGCCTCGATCGCCGGTGACGGCTCCTCGGCCCGCGCATGTGCCGCCGCCGGAACAAGTGCCGACGCCGACGCGATTATTGAAATGATAGGCCCCCGCATGGCGGTGATCATGGCCCGCCCGACGATGCTCGTAAACAGACTTTCTCGGTTCCGGCGTTTACGTGGCGCGATCGGTGATTGCCGACGCCAGGCGCCAACGGCAAAAATCCCCACCGCGGCCATAGACAAAATGCATAAGAATCCAGTAGAATGCATACGAATCCAAATTGGAATGCATTGGACATTTCCCCACGGCTCGAGCGAAAATATCGGTCGGGCTATTGGGCTAGGCGCGGGGCATCGAGCAAGCGCGGGGCGTCGAGCAAGCGCGGGGCAGTCCAGCACTGATCGGCCGCTCCGCGTTGACAAAGGGATGGCCCGGTGTATTTGGAAAAATAAATAGGCGGCGATCGACCGCTCCGGATTGAAGATGGGAGGAACAAATGCGAAGATTTCTGAAAGCTTTACTCGCTGGCGGGTCGGTGCTCGTCGCCTGCAGCGGCGTTGCCGCGCAAGACATGTCTGCGAGCGGCGAGGCTAGCGCCGCGCAAGGCCAAAGCCCCGAAGCGGGCCTTGGGGATATCATCGTCACCGCGCGTAAGCGTAGCGAGACGCTGATGTCGGTGCCGACGGTGGTCAGCGCGGTCTCATCCATGGAGCTGGAACGACGGGCGATCGTCAATCTGGATTCGGTCGCGCGGATCGTGCCGCAGCTCATCATCGGGCCGCAGGGCTTTGCGGGCCAGGGCGGAAACATCTCGATCCGCGGCGTCAACAGCCCGGCAACCAACCCGTTCGCCGATCAGGCGGTGTCGTTCAACATCGACGGCGTTCAGATCGCGAAATCGGGCGTGCGCCGCATGGTGGAAACGGACATCGAGCAGATCGAAGTGCTGAAGGGGCCGCAGGCGCTGTTCTACGGCAAGAACAGCCCGGCCGGCGTCGTCTCGATCCGCACGGCCGACCCGACCAACAGGTTCGAGGCCAGGGCGCGGGTAGGCTATGAATTTCACTCGCACGAAATTCGCACCGAGGGCTATGTATCGGGGCCGGTGAGCGAGACGCTGGGCTTTCGGTTGGCCGGGATCTATTCCCGTCAGCGCGGCGACATGAAGGAAACCACGCCGGCGACCGCTCCTTTCGACTATCAGCCCAGCTACGGCCATTCGGCGCGTTCCCGCCAGTTCGGCGTGCGCGGCACGCTGTTGTGGGAGCCGAGCGACGACTTCAGTGCCCGCTTCAAGGTTAGCTATGGCGAGTCCAAGACGAACGGTACCCAGAACGATACGCAGCTGATTTCCTGCGTCTCGGGCCAGCCGAACGTGAGAGAATCGGGGTCTGTCGGACAGTGCAGGGCTGGCGGGGAGATCGTCAGCTCGACGTACGGCCGGTTTCTCAGCACGATTCCCGCCACCTTGAACAAGTTCAAGTCCAATGGAGATAATTTTCTCCACGTCAAGCAAGGCCTCTCCTCGCTCGAACTCAACTATAACCCTTCCGATGAGATCACTCTGACGTCAATTTCCGGCGTCTATGGTAATAATCATGACAACTGTACCAACTATGGCGACTATGTCATAATTCTACCCGCCTGTAATCCGGGGCTCAGGGAGCGGCAATATTCCGAAGAACTCCGTATTTCCACGGACTATGAGGGTCCGCTCAATTTCACTGGCGGACTTTACTACGCACGGACGAGAGCCGTTTATAATTCGATATTCCTCGTATATGGCGGAAATGTCGACCTGTTCGGCCCTGGCGTGGCAGGGCCCACGACTCCCTTTCTTGCCAATAATTATATGATGAAGCAGTCCGGCACGGCTTATTCTGCCTTCCTGCAGATGATATACAAGCCGATCGACGTTATCGAAATCGACGTGGGTGGCCGCTATTCATATGAAAAGAAGCGTCTCACCAAGCTGCTCAGCAACACCAATTCGTTCATCATCACTCCGGCGGACGATGTTCTGGCAACTCTCATCAATCCTCCGAGAGATTCCTGGAACGACTTTTCGCCCGAGGTTACGGTGTCCTATCGTCCGTCAAGCGATTTGACGATCTTCGGATCGTACAAGCACGGCTTCCTGTCGGGCGGCTTCAACTCCGGTGTGTCGGTTTTTACACCCACTACCGATCTCAGCTATGATCCGCAGACGATCAAGGGCTTTGAAGTTGGCGTGAAGTCGCGGATTGGCGGTGTTCTCTTGCTTAATCTTGCGGCATATACCTACAAGGGCAAAAATCAGCAGGTAAGTAACTATCTCGACGCTATTCTCACCATCAACAACGCGGCGGCGACAAAATATCGCGGCGCGGAGGCCGAGGTAAAATACACCACGCCGCTTGAGGGCCTGACCCTCAATGGCAGCGTTTCGTACAACAAGGCGACATATTCGTCGTTCCCGAACGCTCCTTGCTATGGCGGGCAAACTCCTGCGATGGGCTGCAGTTTCGCTCCAGGGTCGACGAACGCGACACAGGATCTCGCCGGACAGACCTTGCCCCAGGCGCCCCGGTGGACTGCGAGCGCGAGCTTCGATTATGAAACGCCTCTCGGCGGCAACTTGAAGCTCGGCCTGTTTGGCGGAGTCAATTACACGAGCAAACTGAACACCGATGCGGCCAACAACCCGCGTGGCGTCATGCCCAAATATGCTCTGGTTGACGGCACGATCCGCGTCGCGGACAGCGATGATGCCTGGGAAGTGGCGCTCATCGGACGTAATCTGACCAACAAGCGGTATTGGATCTCCTCGACGGACGTTACGTTCTCTGGGTCCGGGACGGGCACCGCGGCGGGCACGCCTGCCGACATTTACGGTGCGATCAGCCGCGGGCGCGAGGTTATGCTGCGCTTCACCTACAATTTTGGGGGCTGAAGCGGGCAGACGCTCTATCCGGTCCGGTCATGGCCGCAAGGCTTGACCGGGCCGGTTTCAATTTCACCGGTTCGCAATTCCGGTAAATTCCGGTGGCAGGTCGGCTTCGACGCACTGCCGAAGATCCAGAGCGGATTGTAACCATTTCGGGGAGCCTGACGGGCTCACCGAGCGGTGTGCTGCCGATATCGAGGCCGGCGATCCTCTTGACGCCCTCTTCCACCGCGCCGTTCCCGTCGCGGCCGGAGGGCGGATCCGCGACGTGGCGGGATGCGTCCGGTTCGATGGAATCAATGCGCCGGCCGATTGGGCGAGCGGGGGTCAATCCGGCGCTGTCCGCCGGCCGAAGGGTCAGGGTTTCCCAGCCCTTATTTGGACGTCAGCGTCCAGATGCCATCCCAGCCCGGCCCCGGCGGGGAGGCGGCGAAGGCGCGGCAGCGCTCGACATACATCGCCGAGGGGCCGTCCCCGGGCATCGCCTCCAGAGCGGCGAGAAAGGCCCGTTCGGCATCGCTCCATTCCATTGCGCGATAGGCGGCAAAGCCCTTCGCATACTGTTCGAGCATCGCGCCGAGGCCTTGATCGAGTTCGTCGGCGCGATAGCCGAGCGACTCATGCACGCCGACCGGGAAGTCCTTGCCCTTGACCCTGATCAGATCGATCTCACGCGTCAGCGTGGGATTGGCCAGCCGCGCATGGGTGAATTCGGAATAGAGGATCTTCGAGCCGTAGGCCTTGTTGGCCCCCTCCAGCCGCGAGGCGAGGTTCACGCTGTCGCCGATCACGGTATATTCCATCCGCTTGATCGAACCGATATTGCCGACGATCACATTGCCGGTGCTGACGCCGAGGCCGATGTCGATCGGCTTCTCGCCCGCTGCCGTGCGCGTCAGGTTGAGCGCCTTCAATTCGATCATCATCCGGTTGGCGGCGGCGATCGCGTTGTCGGCGTCGTTGGGCCCCGCGAAGGGCGCGCCGAACAGCGCCATGATCGCGTCCCCGATATATTTGTCGAGGATGCCCTTATGCTCGAAGATGACGTCGACCATCTCGGTGAAATAACTGTTGAGCATCGCCACCGTTTCGCGCGCGCCGATCTGCTCGGCGATGGTGGTGAAACCGCGCACGTCGGAGAACAGGATCGAGACGGTCTGGTCCTTGCCGATCAGTTCGTCCTCGCCCGCCTCCAGCAGCTGATCGGCCACCTCCTTCGACATGTAGCGCGCCATGGTCGAGCGGACGCGCTTCTCGCTGGTGATGTCCTCCATCACCAGCATCGAGCCGATCACCGCATCATTGGCATCGATCAGCGGCGCGGCGGTGAGATTGATCGAGGAGGCGTTGCCGTCGGCACCGACCAGTTCGGCGTCGACGGCGAGATAGGCCTCGCGATCGCGATCGGTGCGCTCGAGCCGCTCGGCGATCCACGCATTCTTGCCGGTGAAGGCGTCGCGGGCCGCGAGGCCGATCAGCCCGTCGGGCGCCTTCATCAGCGTGCGCGCGGCCTCGTTGCTGGTGACGATGCGGCTATCCTCGTCAAAGGTGATCACCGCGTTCGAAGTGCTCTTCAGAATACTCTCGTTATAGTTCTTCATGTAGAGCACGTCGTCGAACAGGCGGGCATTCTCCAGGCACACGGCGATCTGAGCCGAGAAGGCGCGCAGCCGGGCCTCGTCCTTGTTCGAGAAGCTCGCCGCGTCGCGCTTGTTGAGGATCTGGGTGACGCCGATCCGGCCGCCATGCTTGTCGAAGATCGGCTGACACAGGATCGAACGGGTGACGAAGCCGGTGGCCTTGTCGACCTCGGGATTGAAGCGGGGATCCGAATAGGGATCGGAAATGTTTTCGGCGATGCCGCTGGTGAACACCGCGCCGGCGATGCCGCGGTTCGAGGGCAGGCGGATTTCGCGGACGAAATCACCCTCCGCGAACAGCGAGAAGAGTTCGTCGGTCTTGCGGTCGTAGACGAACAGGGTCGAGCGTTCGGCGTTGAGCAATTCGGTCGTGGTACGCATGATCCGCGCGATCAGTATCTCCAGCTTCAGCTCGCCGGCCAGATCATTGCTGACCTCGAGGATCAACTGCTCCTCGCGCAGCGCTTCGAGCATGTGCTGGAAGCCGCGGAAGATGTCCGCATATTCGTCGGTCGAGACGACCTCGAGCTTGACCTGGTCGAGCTCGCCGCGTTCGACCTGACGCATCCCGTCGATGAGCTGGCCAGCCGAGCGCGACACTTCATGCGCGGTGAGCAGCGCCATCATCACCGAGCCGAGCATGCAGACGCAGACGACGCCGGCGATCCACACGTAGAAAGGCATCATCATCGACGAGGTCGGCTCGACACCCTGCTGAACGAACATCCGCTGGACCTTGAAGATGATCGACGCGGCGAAGAAGATCAGCGGCAGCGCGGCGACGAAGATGGTCAGGTAGAGCAGTTTGCTCTTGAGCCGGATCGCGACCAGCTGGCGCTGATATTGGGGCGGCAACCCGCCCTCCATCGCCTGCGACAGCCGGATGATCGTCGGCACCAGCGTGCGGCTGACGCCGAAATATTCGAAGATGGCGTGCGTCGGCGAGGCGAAGAACAGGGTCGTCGACGCGAACACCGTCACCTGCCAGGTCTGGTAGCCCGCATCGGCAAGGACATTGGCCAGCGGCAGCGCGATGCAGACCATCACCGACACCATCGGCCCGTGCAGGAAGGTCACCCGCATGAAGGAGTAGAAGGGCAGGTTGAGGGCGCGGACCACTGCCGCGGCGGTGACGTCCCGCGGCGGTTTCACGCCGCTGTCCAGCATCCGCAGCGCACGGTCGAGCGGACGAAAGTGCCGCACGATCAGATAGACGTCGCTGAGATTGTAGATCGCGACGACGACCGGCATCATGACGATCAGGATGACCCACTGACGCAGCGTCATCTCGAGCCCGAACAGCACCAGCGCCAGAGTGATCACGATCGCGGTGGCGCAGCCGCCCTGGTAGAGCCAGACAAGCCGCCAGAACAGGGCGCGTGCCGAAGGAGGCCCCGCGACGGGCGCGGCGGCGGTATTGGCCTGGATCGGCTTCAGTTCGGTCATGATGGCAGCCGGGCCGGCACGGGCGTCATGCCGCGTATACCCCTGTTTGCCGCACATCGCCGGTGCCTGCCCGCATTGCGACGTCTCCTCGACGGTGATTTGCCGCCGCAGCCGCGCCTTTGTCCAGAAAAGTTTTAATCCGCCATTGCATAACATTATCCAGTATCGAAATACCAAGTATGACCGACCGACTGGGATAAAGGCCATGGTCGTCCGCAATGGTCACAATCCTCCACTCAGGTCGACGCCAAGAGAACAATGATGGTAAACCAGAGATGCCGTATCGCGCTTCCTGCTGATTTCACGGTTGATGGAGTGTCCATCAACGGTGCGATTGGTGATTTGCCGCTGTTCACGGACGATCAAAAGCGCAGCATGGGTATGGACGAGGACGAAACGGTCTCCTACGAGCTGGTCGCGTCATGAGCCGTCTGCTCGGAGTGGTGCTGGCGGGCGGGCAATCGCGCCGCTTCGGATCGGACAAGGCGATGGCGATCTGGCAGGGCAAGCCGCTGATCGAGCACGTAATCGATACGCTGCAGCCGATGGTCGACGATCTGGTGCTGGTGGGGCGGGGCCATCGCGGGCTTATGTCCATCGCCGATCGTCCAGCGCCCGGGATGGGGCCGCTCGGCGGCCTCGACGCCGCGCTTCATCACGCCGCAGACCATGACTTCCGGAGGGTGCTGA
Organism: uncultured Sphingomonas sp.; assembly: GCA_946482655.1. Next base: position 41,600 of record CAMLSA010000017.1, read on the forward strand.
GCGTGGGCTGCGATACGCCCCTGATTCCCGCCGAGTTACTCCATCGGCTGCGTGAAGCGAAAGGCGCGGCCTACGTCGCCGGACTTCCGGTGATCGGCATCTGGCCCGCTGCGCTGGCGGTGAGGCTCGACGCGTTCCTGAGCGAGGACCGCAAGCATGCGATCCGTCTCTGGGCCGCGTCGGTCGGAGCCGAAGCGATCGACTGGCCCGCGCTCGCCAACATCAATGAAGTCGCCGATTTGGCGAGGCTCGGACCGTAGAATTCCGGTCGCTGCATTCACGCGTGGAGGCGCGTCGCGCTTCAAAAGCATTGCGCCGCCTAATGTCGCACCTGACGCATCGTCATTTGAAAGCCCAGCAAAAGCAATTACCGTCTGAGCCATAGCCAGCCGTGGCAAGGAGGGATCAATGAAGGCAACCATCGCGGAGCGATCGATCGATCGCGGCCGGCTGCTGACGGCCAAGGCGATCACCGGAGTGTTCGGCGCCGAGGTGACTGGAGCGGATTTCTCACGGAAGTGGGACGCCAGCCTCATCGAGGAGGTCGAGCAACTCATCCACGAACATAAGGTCCTGGTCTTCCGCGATCAGCACGGGATCGGCCCGACGGATCTTGCACGCGTAGCTTCGTACTTCGGCACCCCTGAGACGGCGCCGCATCCGGAACTGCCGGACTATCCCGGAACTCCCGAAGTCAAGGTGATCACCAAGGACGGCTCCTACCAGCAGGACACCTGGCACACCGACGGCGCAACCCGTGAGGATACGCGCTGGCTGAGCTTTCTGCAGGCGATCGACATCCCGCCACAGGGGCGCGACACCCTCTTCGCCGACATGGACGCGGTGTTCGAGGGTCTGTCGCCGAAGCTTCAGGACTTCCTGTCGGGCCTGACGGCGCTGCAATCTTGGGGCATACAGCGGCCCGACGCGCCGCCCGTGCCGCATCCGGCGGTGATCGAAAGCCCCGTGACCGGACGCAAGACCCTCTATGTCAACCAAGGCTACACCCGTGCGCTCGAGGGTCTCGCTCCCGGCGAGAGCGATCTGCTGCTCGGATATCTCATGCGACGCGTGTACATTCCGGAATATCATGTTCGTGTGGTTTGGAGGCCGGGGACCATCACGGTTTGGGACAATCAGCGGACCCAGCATTATATCGTCCAGGATTCGCGCTATCTCCGGACCATGCATAGGGTGATGGTCCAACCCTCCCGCCACTAGCCAGCCCCACGATCGCGAGTCGGAAGCCGAAGGACTTGTCGTAGCCGTTGGGCGCAGGCCGCCCGGCGTGGAAGCGACCTGTCCATCTCAGGTCGAAATGATATATTGTATCTTTGGGCATCTCATGCCATCTGCGGCGTGGAAGGAAGGATGCCCGTGAATCACTCACCCCCCGCGCGCGACCTGTTCGATCGGCTCGCCATCGGCCTGTCGGCGCTGTGTCTGGTCCATTGCGCGGCGAGCGTGATCCTGGTCGCGCTGCTCGCGACCGCGGGCGGTATGCTGCTTCATCCGGCGATCCACGAGATGGGCCTGGGTCTGGCGATTTTGCTCGCGATCGTTGGCCTGGGACGGGGCTTCCTCCAGCATCGCCGGCCCGTGCCGATGATCCTGGGAACGGGGGGCATAGCCTTGATGGCTACTGCCCTCGGCGTGCCGCACGGTGTTGCCGAGGCGGCCTATACGATGGCCGGCGTAGCCTGCGTCGCGATCGCCCATCTGCTGAATCGACGCGCTCACGTCTGGTAGAGCTTGTCCGCGGTAAGCTGACCCCCTAATTTGGGCCGATGGCCACCGCCCATGATCATCGCATCCACGCAGGCGAGTCGCTCGCCGATGCCGCCAAGCGCGCCTTCGAGCGGGCGGGCGAGCAGTGGACGCCGATGCGCGCCGAGATCTTCGCGGCGCTGAGCGCGGCGGACAAGCCCGCTTCGGCCTATGACCTCGCCGAGGCCGTGTCGCGTGCGAGCGGGCGCCGGGTCGCCGCCAACAGCGTCTATCGCATCCTCGACCTGTTCGTCGGCGCCAACCTCGCCCGTCGGGTCGAAAGCGCCAACGCCTATATCGTCAACGCGCATCCC
>CAMLSA010000018.1 GCA_946482655.1 uncultured Sphingomonas sp.
AGGCGGCCGTTGCGGCGCTCTCGGACGATGCCGAGATCTGCGGCTGCAACGGCGTTTCCAAGGGCAAGGTCGTCGCTTCGATCGAGGACGGCGCCTGCACGCTCGACGCGGTCCGCGCTACCTGCAAGGCCTCGGCCTCGTGCGGCTCGTGCACCGGGCTGGTCGAGCAGCTGCTGGCGATCACCCTCGGCGACGAATATGACGGCGAACGCGTCACCAGGACGATATGCAAGTGCAGCAGCTTCACCCATGACGACGTCCGCCGCGAGATCGTCGCGCAGGAGATGAAGTCGATCCCGGAGGTGATGCAGAAGCTCCACTGGACGACGCCCGACGGCTGCTCCTCCTGCCGTCCGGCGCTCAACTATTATCTGCTCTGCGCCCATCCGGGCGACTATGTCGACGATCAGCAGAGCCGCTTCGTCAACGAGCGCCTCCACGCCAACATCCAGAAGGACGGCACCTATTCGGTTGTGCCGCGGATGTGGGGCGGGCTCACCAACCCGCGCGAGCTGCGCGCGATAGCCGACGTCGTCGAGAAGTACAACGCGCCGATGGTCAAGGTGACCGGCGGCCAGCGGCTCGACATCTTCGGCATCAAGAAGGAGGACCTGCCCGCCGTGTGGGCGGATCTCAACGCGGCCGGCATGGTCTCGGGCCACGCCTATGGCAAGGCGCTGCGCACGGTGAAGACCTGCGTCGGCTCCGAATGGTGCAGGTTCGGGACCCAGGACTCGACCGGACTCGGCGTCCAGGTCGAACAGATGACCTGGGGCTCATGGATGCCGCACAAGTTCAAGATCGCGGTGTCGGGCTGCCCGCGCAACTGTGCCGAGGCGACGATCAAGGATTTCGGCGTGATCTGCGTGGACTCGGGCTATGAGCTGCATGTCGCCGGCAACGGCGGCATCAAGGTCCGCGTCACCGACCTGCTCTGCAAGGTTTCGACCGAGCAGCAGGCGCTCGACTATTGCGCGGCCTTCATCCAGCTCTATCGCGAGGAAGCCTGGTATCTCGAGCGCACCGCGCCCTGGGTCGAGCGGGTCGGCATCGACTATGTCCGAAGCCGCATCGTCGACGACGAGGTCGGCCGCGAAGCGCTGACCAGCCGCTTCCTCTTCTCCCAGAGCTTCTCGCAGGACGATCCCTGGGCCGCGCGCGCGGCCGGCGCCGATCGCGAACAGCATGCGCATCTGGGCGAGTTCCGCCCGCTCGTCCTCCAGGCAGCGGAGTAAAGATCATGATCGGAGACTGGATAGACGTCGGCGCGATGGCCGAAATCCCGGTGCGGGGCGCCCGCACCATCAAAACCGGCGCCAATGGGACGGGGGGCGAGGAGATCGCCATCTTCCGGACCAGCGGCAACAAGGTCTACGCGCTGGTCAACCGCTGCCCGCACAAGCATGGGCCGCTCAGCCAGGGCATCGTCCATGGCGATGCGGTCGCCTGCCCGCTGCACAATTGGCGGATTTCGCTGTCGACCGGCGAGGCGCTCGGCGAGGACAAGGGCTGCGTGCCAACGATCCCGGTGAAGATCGACGCCGGACGGGTGCTGATCTCGCGGCTCGCGATGCTGGCGAACGTCGCGGCGGCCGCATGAGCGAAGCCGCGCCGATCCGTACGACCTGCGCTTATTGCGGCGTCGGCTGCGGCGTGATCGCGACCCCTGTCGAGGGCCGCACCGTCCACATCGCCGGCGATCCCGACCATCCGGCCAATCGCGGCAAGCTCTGTTCGAAGGGCACGCATCTCGGCGAGACGGTCGGCCTCGAGGGGCGGCTGCTCCACCCGATGATCGGCACGAAGCAGGCGAGCTGGGACAAGGCGCTCGATCTGGTCGCGCGGCGTTTCCGCGAAACCATCGCCAAGCACGGGCCCGACAGCGTCGCGCTCTACGTCTCGGGTCAGCTGCTGACCGAGGATTATTATGTCGCCAACAAGCTGATGAAGGGTTTCATCGGCTCGGCGAACATCGACACCAATTCGCGGCTGTGCATGTCGAGCGCGGTCGCGGGCCATGCCCGCTCCTTCGGCGAGGACGTTGTTTCCGCGAGCTATGATGATCTCGACGAGGCCGACCTGATCGTGCTGATAGGATCGAACACCGCCTGGTGTCATCCGATCGTCTATCAGCGCATCCAGGCGGCGCGGGCGGCGCGCGGCACCAAGCTGGTGGTGATCGATCCACGCCGCACCGAGACCTGCGAGGATGTCGACCTCCACCTCGCGATCCGGCCAGGCAGCGACGTCGCACTGATGAACGGTTTGCTCGCCCATTGCCGGCGCGGCGACCTGATCGACGAGGAGTTTCTGGCCGCGAGCGTGACCACCCCGGACGCGTTCTGGGAAAAGATCGAGCCGAACAGCGACCTGTGGAGCGTGGCCAGGACCTGCGATGTGGCGCCCGATCAGCTGCTCCGCTTCTTCGAAATGTTCGCCGCCCATCCGCGCACCGTCACGATGTTCAGCCAGGGCATCAACCAGGCGCTGCGCGGGACCGATCAGGTCAATGCGATCATCAATCTCCATCTCGCCACCGGCCGGATCGGCAAGCCCGGCGCGGCCCCCTTTTCGATCACCGGCCAGCCCAACGCGATGGGCGGCCGGGAGGTCGGCGGGCTCGCGTCGACCCTCGCCGCGCACATGGATTTCGCTCCCGAGAATGTCGCCCGCGTCGGCCGGTTCTGGGCGGCACAGAAGATGGCGGCCAAGCCGGGCCTGAAGGCGGTCGAGATGTTTCGGGCACTGGGCGAGGGCCGGATCAAGGCGATCTGGATCATGGGCACCAACCCGGCCGTGAGCATGCCCGACGCGGGCCGGGTGCGCGAGGCGCTCGCCGCCTGCCCGTTCGTCGTCATCTCCGATTGCATCGCCGACACGGACACGGGTCGCTTTGCGCATGTCCGCCTCCCCGCCGCCGGCTGGGGCGAGAAGGACGGCACCGTCACCAACAGCGAGCGCCGCATCAGCCGCCAGCGCCAGTTCCTGCCCTATGCCGGGGAGGCCAAACCCGACTGGTGGATCATGACCGAGGTGGCCCGGCGGATGGGCTGGGGCAGTGCCTTCGGCTATGAACGCCCGGCCGACATCTATCGCGAGCATGCCCGGCTCTCCGCCTATGACAACAAGGGCGCCCGCCTGTTCGACCTGCGCCGCCATGCCGCGATCGGCAATCCCGATTATGATGCGATGGAACCGTGGCGATGGAGCGACCGCCCGTTCGCGGACGGCCGCTTCCCAACCGCCGACGGCAAGGCCCGGCTGGTGACGACCGTCCAGGCCGCGCTAGCCGAGCCGCTGCGCGACTGGCCGCTGACCCTGAACACCGGCCGCTATCGGGACCAGTGGCACACAATGACGCGGACCGGCCTGTCGCCCAAGCTGGCGCGTCACCGCGAGGAGCCGCTGGTCGAGATCAACCCCGAGGATTGCGAGCGGCTCGGCCTGAGCGACGGCGATATCGCTCGCGTCTCGACCCCTCAAGGGTCCAGCCTGTTCCGGGTCCAGGCAAGCGAGGGCCAGCGGCGCGGCGACATCTTCACGCCGATCCACTGGACCGATCGCCAGTCGAGCGGCGGCCGCACCGGCCTGCTGCCGCGTCCGCTCACCGATCCGCATTCGGGCCAGCCCGGCTTCAAGTCGACCCCGGCCAACGTCGAGAAGGTCGTGATCGAATGGCGCGGCTTCCTGATCGTCCGGGGCGAACCGAAGAGTTGGCCGCAAAGCCTGTGGGCGACGCGGGTCACCGTGCCCGGCGGCGCGCTCTACGAGCTGGCGGGAACGGGCCGGGACGATGTGCTCGATGCCTGCCTGCCGGCGGGTTCGCGGATCGAGGCGGCCGACGCCGCGCGCGGCACGCGCCGGATCGCGATCCTGGCGGGCGACAGGCTGGCGGCTGTGCTGTTCGTCACCCGCACCGGCGAGCTTCCGAGCCGCGAATGGCTGGTCGCGCAGCTCGGGGCGCCCCAGGTGGCCCCGACCCTGCTCGCCGGCCGGGCGCCTGGGGCGCAACCCGATCGCGGCGCCTTGATCTGTTCCTGCTTCGACATCGGCCTCAAGACGATCGTCGCGGCGATCGCCGAGCGGCAGCTTGCCGATGTCTCCGCGATCGGCCAGGCCCTCGGCGCCGGCACCAATTGCGGATCCTGCCGCCCGGCGCTCGCCCGGATTCTCGCCGAAACACTGCCCGTGAAGGAGCCCGTTCATGCAGCCGAATGAACCGATCGCACCCGGCAGCGTCTGGCTGGTCGGCGCGGGACCCGGCGATCCCGACCTGCTCACCCGCAAGGCCGAGCGGCTGATCGCGGCGGCGGACATCATCTTCCACGATGCCCTCGTCGGCTCTGCCATCCTCGACCTTGCCGCTCCGGGCGCCGCGCTGGTCAGCGTCGGCAAGCGATCCGGCCGCCATTCGAAGGATCAGGGGTCGATCAACGACCTGCTACTGGCTGCGGCGCTCGAGGGCCGCCGCGTGGTTCGCCTCAAGGGTGGCGACCCGTCGATCTTCGGCCGTTCGACCGAGGAGCTCGATCATCTCTCCGCGCGTGGCGTGCCCGTCCATATCTGCCCCGGTATCACCGCCGCCAGCGCCGCCGCCGCGAGCGGGCTCGCCTCGCTGACCCTGCGCGGTCTCGCGCGGCGGCTGACCTTCGTCACCGCCCATGCCCGGACGGGCGAAACGATAGACCTCGACTGGGAGGCACTGGCCGCGCCCGACACGACGCTCGCCGTCTATATGGGCCGCGCGGCCGCGCCCGAGATCGTCCGCAACCTGCTCGCCGCCGGCCGCGCGCCCGACACGCCGGTGATGATTGCGGTCAACATATCGCTGCCCACCGAGCGGTTGATCCGGGGCAAGCTTTCGGCCCTGCCGTTCCTCACTGCGACGATCAGCGACGACGATCCCACTCTGCTGCTGATCGGCGAGGCGACCCGCGCAACGGCGCGCATGGTGGCCGACACCCAGCTTCGGGTGCCTGCCGCGGATTGACGGCTTCACAGCCCTTCTTCGAGCTCGGATTTCCCATCATGGCGAGCCGGCCGGGTTGCGACCCCCAACGCTCATTTAGGGAGGAAACTGGCTGGGGCGGGAGGATTCGAACCTCCGAATGGCGGCACCAAAAGCCGCTGCCTTACCACTTGGCGACGCCCCAGCATCGCGCGGTGAGCGGGCCATTAAAGCGATCCGCGCGCTATGGGAAGCCTTGAAGATAGGTTTTCCAATCACCGCCAAGGCTTTAAAGAGGGGGAATGACCACCCTCGTCACCGGCGCGGCCGGCTTCATCGGCATGCACTCCAGCCTGCGCCTGCTCGCGCGCGGCGAGGAGGTGATCGGGATCGACAATCTCAACGATTATTATTCGGTCCAGCTCAAGCGGGACCGGATCGCCGCAGCTGAGGCCGCCGGCGGCGACTATCGCTTCATCCAGTGCGACTTCGCCGACCAGGACGCGCTCGAGACGGCGCTGGGCGGTCTCAGCTTCGACCGGATCATCCATCTCGGCGCGCAGGCGGGGGTTCGCTATTCGATCGAGAATCCGCGAGCTTATGCGCACAGCAACCTCGTCGGCCATCTCAACATGCTCGAACTCGCCCGGCATCGCGGGATCTCGCATCTCGTCTATGCCTCCTCCTCCTCGGTCTATGGCGGCAATGACAGCCTGCCGTTCCGGGTCGAAGACCGGGTCGATCACCCGCTGTCGCTCTATGCCGCAACCAAGAAGGCCGACGAGCTGATGAGCGAGACCTATGCCCACCTCTACCGGCTGCCGCAGACGGGTCTGCGCTTCTTCACCGTCTATGGCCCTTGGGGGCGGCCCGACATGGCGCTGTGGCTGTTCACCGACGCGATCTTGCGGGGCTCGCCGATTTCCGTGTTCAATGGTGGCGAGATGCGGCGCGACTTCACCTATATCGACGATATCGTCAGCGGCGTGATCGCGGCGCTCGATCATCCTCCGGCCGACGACGGCGCCAAAAAGGCTGGTGGCAGCGCGTCGCCGCATGCGCTCTACAATATCGGCAACCATCGCTCTGAAGAGCTGACCCGGCTGATCGGGCTGATCGAGCAGGCCTGCGGCAAGAGCGCCATCAGGCAGATGATGCCGATGCAACCCGGCGACGTGCGTGAGACCTTCGCGGACATCAGCGCGATCGAGCGCGACCTTGGCTTCCACCCGACCACCAGCATAGCCGAGGGCGTCCCGCGCTTCGTCGACTGGTTTCGCGCCTATCACGGCATTTGACGTCATGGGGTTTGATCATATGCCGCGACCGCTTATCGCCGGGCTGATGCTGCTGGCGCTCGCCGCCTGCGGCCAGCAAGAGCCCCAGGCCCCCGACGGAGAGGCCGAGGACCGCCCACGGATCGCCAGTCTGGAGGATTATGCGCTGCCGGTCGACACGTCGGACCAGATCACCGCGATCGACGCGGCGACCGGCGACGCCAGCGGGATGCCGCGCGATGGGGGTGCGGTCGTGAAAATACCGAAACCCGAGGAGCGCTCGATCGGCCAGAAATCCGCCACGGCGACGGCAGCAGTACCGGCGGCGCCACCTGTCGTGGTCCCGCCGCCGCCGCCGCAGGCCGCGCCGGCACTGACGATCCCGCTGGGGAACTGACGGCGTCGAGGAGAGAAGGTAGGCCATGGGCGATGAGGATCTGAAGGCCCGCGCGATCACGCTCTACGACCTGTTCACCCATGGCGGGCAGGACCGGCGCAGCTTCATGGCCGACATGACCAGGCTGGCGGGCAGCGCTGGCGCCGCGCAGTTGCTCATCGCGTCCATCGCCGCCGATCCCGCCGCCGCTGCGGTGGTCGCCGAGAACGACAAGCGGCTGAATGCGAAGATGGTTCATTGGAAGGGCGCCGACGGGCGTCAGCTGTTCGGCTATATGGCCATTCCGAAGAAGCATCCGAAGAAGCCCGCCGCGGTGATGGTGGTCCATGAAAATCGTGGCCTCCAGCCCTATACCAAGGATATCGCGCGGCGGCTCGCGGTCGCTGGCGTCGTCGGACTGGCGGTCGATTTCCTGGCGCCGGCGGGCGGCACCCCCGCCGACGAGGACAAGGCCCGGCAGATGATCGACGCGCTCGATCTCGGCGCGGCGACGGCCGACGGCGTGGCGACGGTCCGCTGGCTCGCGGCGCACAAGCTGCTCAACGGCAAGGTGGGCGTCGTCGGCTTCTGCTGGGGCGGCGCCATGGCCAATCGCCTCGCGGTCGCCGCCGGGCCGGCGCTCGCGGCCGTCGCCGCCTATTACGGCCCGCCTCCGCCGCCGGGCGAGGCCGCCAAGGTGAAGAGCGCAGTGATGCTGCATTATGCCGGCAGCGACGACCGGGTGAACGCGGGCGCGACCTCGTGGACGGAGGCGCTGACGGCCGCCCATGTCGACGTCCGGCGCTTCGACTATCCAGGCACCCAGCACGCCTTCCACAACGACACCTCGGCGGCGCGCTACGACGCCGAGGCAGCGGCGCTGTCCTGGGATCGGACCATCGCCTTCTTTCGGGAGAAGCTGACATGACCGAGGCAGCCGCGCTCCAAGCCGCGGCCCCCCATCTTGGGATGTCAGCGTCTAGCCTTCCACGCCAAAAGGAGGATGCGCGGTCCTTCGACGACGTAGCGACGCCACATTCGCCGGGGATCGCTCAGCAACCGGTGTAACCATTCGAGCGACAAACGCCGCATCCAGCGCGGCGCACGGTTCACGCGGCCAAGGAGGAAATCGATCGAGGCGCCGACGCACAAGGCCGTGCCGCGCGCGCCGGGCGTCGCCTGGATGGCGGCGGCGATCAACTCCTGCTGGGGCGAGCCTACCGCGATCAGGATGAAGCGCGCGCCTGATTGGGCGGCGAAGCGTGCCGCCGCTTCACGAGCACCGGGATCGCCGCGCAGCCCCATCGGGGGAATGTGCTGAACGATCGAAATATCCGGCCGGATCGCGCCGAGCGCGGCGACGTCGCCGGGCATGCCGCCGATCAGGCAGAGCCGGTCGCCGGCCGCCAGGACATGCGAGAACAGCCGTGGGGTGAGATCGCTTCCCGGCACCACGGGGAGGCGGATGCCCTCGAGCGACGCCAGGGCGGCTAGAACCCGGCTGTCACACAAGCGCCAGGTCGCGTTCCGGTAGGCGCGGTGTTCGTCGCTGTCGCGGTCGAGGCCGGAGAGGCGCACGACATGGTCGACATTGGGCGTGACGAGATAGGCGAACCCGCTGTCGGCACCGCGCCCGCGCAGCAGCGCCAATACCGCCTCTTCGTCCAATTGCTCGAAGCTCACGCCGAGATAATCCATGCGCCTCCCGATCCGGCGATCATAATGGGCGCGGGGCAAAGAAAAAGGCCCGGCGTCTCCACCGGGCCTTCATTCTTCGGACCAGCCGTCAGATCAGCGGCGGTCGCCGAGGAACTGCAGCAGGAAGGTGAACATGTTGACGAAGTCGAGGTAGAGCGTCAGCGCGCCCATCACGACCGACTTCCCGGCGAAATCGGTCCCGGCGACATATTGGTACATGCTCTTGATCTTCTGGGTGTCGTAGGCGGTCAGGCCCGCGAACAGCAGCACGCCCACAGCGCTGATCACCATGTTCATGACCGGCGACTTGAAGAAGATGTTGAGCAGCGAGGCGATGAGCAGGCCCACCACACCCATGATCAGGAAGGTGCCGAAGCCCGACAGGTCCTTCTTGGTCGTGTAGCCCCACAGGCTCAGCGACGCAAAGGCGGTCGCGGTCGCGAAGAAGGTGATCGCGATCGACGAACCGGTATAGGCGAGGAACAGCGCCGACATCGACAGGCCCATCACCGCCGCGAATGCCCAGAACAGGCCCTGTGCCGCCGTGGTAGACAGCCGGTTGATGCCGAAGCTCAGCACCAGCACGAACCCCAGCGGCGCGAGCACAATCAGCCAGCGCAGGGGTGTCTGGAAGACCTGGGCCGCCATGCCGGACTCGGCGAACAGCAGCGCCACGATGCCGGTGAGCAGCACGCCCGACGCCATATAGTTGTAGATCGAGAGCATGTAGGACCGCAGCCCAGCATCGTAAGCCGCCTCGGCCACACCGGCCCGTGTCGCGACTGGCGCGGCAGTTGCTCGGGGGTCAGACCAGTTTGCCATGATGTAAAACTCTCCAATAGCAGCGGCGGGATGCCGCTCGTCCACAATATCGGCCGAACCGAGCATCTTTTCAAGCATATCACGTATTAAAGCCGCCGAACCCGCTTGCGTAACCGTCTCACGCCGGATGAGAACGTGACATGCACCGGCTTTTCGTCGCCCTTCGCCCGCCGCGCCCGATGCGCGAAGCACTGCTCGCCACGATGGGCGACATTCCGGGCGCCCGTTGGCAGGACGATGATCAGCTTCACCTCACCTTGCGCTTCATCGGCGGGGTGGATCGCCATGTCGCCGAGGATATCGCCGCGGCGCTGGGATCGGTTTCGCATCCCGGCTTCGAACTCAGGCTCGACGGGATCGGCAGCTTCGATCGGCGCGGGCGGGTCGACGCGATCTGGGCGGGCGTGGCGCCGCATGATCCGGTCCGGTCGCTTCATGTCTCGGTGACCCGCGCGCTGACGCGAGCGGGGATTCCGCCCGAAATGCGCGCTTTCGTGCCGCACATCACCCTCGCACGGCTGCCCCGCGGGGCCTCCACATCGGCACTGCCGATGGAACGGCTCTGGCCCGGCCGGGTCGAAGCGCGTTTCGATCACTTCATCCTCTATGAAAGCGAGCTCGGCGCTTCCGGGCCGACCTATTCGGTGATCGAGCGCTACTCGCTGGAGTGACCTTCAAGAGCCGAGTTTCGTCAGCAGGCCCTCCACTCCGGCAGCGATGTCGTTCCACGCCGCCTCGAAGCCCTCATCCTCGCCGAAATAGGGATCGGCGACATCCTTCCCGTGCCGGCCTTCGACATGATCCAGCAGCATCGTCAGGTCGGCGCCGACTTCGCTGCGCCTCAACAGCTGCAGATCCCGAAGATTCCGGCGATCGAGCGCCACGACATGATCGAAACGGGTGAAATCCCCAGGAGCCACCTGACGCGCGCGCAGGCCGCTGATGTCGATGCCGTGCCGGGCGCCGGTAGCGATCGCCCGCGGGTCGGGAGGATTGCCGACATGCCAGTCTCCGGTGCCGGCCGAGTCCACCTCGACTGGCACTCCCAGCCGCTCCGCCGCCGCCCGCATCGCGCCCTCGGCCAGCGGCGAGCGGCAGATATTGCCGAGGCAGACGAACAATATGCGCCGCGTACGGATAGGATCACTCGGCCTTGACGACACCGCAGGCGAGGCGTCCGCCGGCATTGCCGGTCGGATCGGTCTTATAGTCGTCGGCAGCCGCATGAATGACGACCGCCGCGCCGTCCGCGTCTAACAGCGCTTCCTTGCCGCCCCTCAAGGTCGCGTTCTTGATCACCGTGGTCAGCGTGCCGGTGCCGTCGGCGACGACCGTCATGTTGGGCATGTCGCCCATGTGTGCGCCAGCCGGATTGTCATGGCCGTGCTGTTTCATCGCCGGATTCCAGTGACCGCCGGCGCTCGTGAAATCGGGTCCGGTGCAAGTGCCGGTGGTGTGAACATGGACCGCATGAACGCCTGCCGGAAGGCCCACCCCCCGCACATCGACATGAATCCCGTCCTTGTGCTGGACCAGTGTGGCCTTGCCCTTGGTCTGACCATGGGTGTCGATGAGGTCGGCTGTTGCACGGCCCGATGGCGGAGCGGCCGCGGCCATCAGCGTCGCGGCGCCGGCGACGAGACACAAAGTGAGGCTGGCGGCTTTGGTCTGAGACATGCTTCTCTCCTCGGTTCGACGCTCCGCCCGGTCGATCATGCCGGATCGTCGCGGACGAATAAAGATATGAGGACCAAAAAAAGGGCCGGCCCGAAGGCCGGCCCCAATTCTTGCGAGGTCACCGACGGATCGATGACCCTGCCGCTTACATGCCGGCGCCGAAGGTGATTTCGACGCGACGGTTCTGCGGCTCGCGCACGCCGTCGGCGGTATCCACCAGCGGCTTGCTTTCGCCGAACGCTTCCGTCGCGATCGCGCTTTCCGGAACGCCCTTGCCGGCGAGATAAGCCTTCACCGCGTCGGCACGACGCTGCGAGAGACCGACATTATACTGGTCGCCACCCGACTTGTCGGCGTGGCCGGCAAGCTGGACGCGCGCCTGACCGGTCGTCGCGTAGGCGTTCGCCGCATTGTCGAGGATGGACGCGGCTTCCGCCGTGATGTCCGACCTATCCCAGTCGAAGAACACGATGAACGGCCCCGGAGTCTCGACCACCGGCGGCGGCGGAGGCGGCGGAGGCGGAGGCGGCGGGGGAGGCGGCGGCGGAGGCGGCGGAGGCGGCGGTGCAGCCGGCTCGCCGAAGTTGTAGACGAGGCTCAGCAGCAGGCTGTGCGAACGCCAGTCACCCTCATATTCCGCGCCCAGACGATCGAATACCTTGGCCTTATTTACGTTGAAGTAGCGATACTTCAGGCCAACATCGACGTTGGTCGTGACTGGATAGCGAACACCGGCGATCGCCTGCCAGGCGAATTTCGAGTCCGAGTCGTTGAGGAAATCGTCACCCGAGACATTATAGCCCCGGAACTTGACGCGGGCGATGCCGGCACCGCCGCCAACATAGCCCGAGAAGCCTTCCTCGCCACCGAAGTCCAGCAGGGCGTTGGCCATGAAGCTCAGCGCGCTGTTCTTGCCCGAAGCGTCGGGGTAGGCGCCCGGAGGCGCGCCGACACCGGCCGGCGGGCCAATCAGGGCCGGAGTGCGGGGAGTGGTCGTGTCGATCTCGTTGACGCGACTCCGCTTGTAGGCGACCTCGCCTTCGAGCCGGAACATGCCGAAGTCATAGCCGATGATGCCATCGACATCGAAACCGGTCTTGGTGTCGACGACAGCCCGGCCAGGACCGGAGAAAGTACCCGAAGGACCGACGTCGAACTTCAGGTCTTCCTGCAGCATGCCGCCGCCTTCAATACCCACATACCAGGCATTGTCGCGGGCGAAGGCCGGCGCTGCGAGTGCGGTCGAAGCGAGCGCTGCCAGGATGGCTAGCTTGCGCATATCATTCCCCTCTTTCCAACAGGTTCCAGATGGAACGTGTGATCAATTAAACCATTCAGCCGGACCCGCGCAAGCGCATCCGTTTCCGAGCCGTTCCGATTTACCGAATCCATTTCGGATACGCATCGGAATAGTCAGATAGCCGCTAAACGAGGCTTTCCCAAAAGGGTTGCTCATCATGACGAAAAATTTCGAAACCGGTTCGAACTGTTGTAAACGTGCAACAGTTTGCAGCCGGCGTCAGCCGGCCAGCGGCAAGAGGACTTCGTTCGGAAGCGCCTTTCCCGGTTTCAGCGGCGAATTGTGATAGGCCTGCTCGGCCGGACCCGATGCATTTCTCCGCTGGCTCTTGGTCCAGCGCTGCAACTCGGCGGTCTTCGCGGCGAACAGCCGATCGGTCGGCTTTCCGGGTATCGAAATCACCGCCACCTCCCGCGCCGGGATTTCGCCGATCGATATGCCCGGCGCCGGCGCTTCGAGGGCTGCCCGGTCATGACCTTCGGGTATGAGGAAGCGGACGCACCACGCCCCCTTTCCCAGCGGGACGGTCAGCACCGGCATGGTGATCGGGATTTCCTCCCCTTCCCGGTCCTCGCCGAACATATAATCCGCGAGCAGGGCGAAGCCGTTGCCGAGGGCCCGGTCACGTGAACCGTTTTGGATCGTCTCGATAACCAGCAGGGCGGGATAACGGCGTATTTCGAACCCGCCCTCGGCCACCAGGCTTTCGTAGGCCGGCGCCCTGGCTGCGCGCTGTTTGAGATAGATATAGGCCGCGCCCGCCGCCGCCGTGGCCGCCACGCCCGCCAATATCTTACCCCAACCGATCTTCGCCATAGAGCGCTCCACCTCCGCGGCGGGAAATTAGTCGTGCACCCCGGAAATTGCCAGTTCGTTCGATGACGAATCCGTCGTGAGGGCCGGCCGGCTGATCGGAAGCGGCGGCAAGGGGCTCCAGCTGCTTCGCCACTCGGCCGATCCCGGATTTCTTGCCAGCTCCCGTGGCGAGGCGCATCATCCCGCCATCCCAGGAAAACATGTTCGCAGGATCATCATGACCAAAAACTCCGAACCCCCGCTGAGCGGAACGACACCGCGTCGCCGCCCCAAACCCGAAGTCCTCGAAGTCGGCGGCCGTCGGCTGAAGCCGTCCACCCTGATGATGGGCCACGGCTATGATCCGATGCTGTCCGAAGGCTCGCTGAAACCGCCGATCTTTCTCACGTCCACGTTCGTGTTTGAAAGCGCCGCCGCCGGAAAGCGCCATTTCGAGGGCGTGACCGGCAAACGGCCGGGAGGTGCGGAAGGGCTGGTCTATTCCCGCTTCAACGGGCCCGACCAGGAGATATTGGAGGACCGGCTCGGCATCTGGGAGGATGCAGAGGATGCATTGAGCTTTTCGAGCGGCATGTCCGCGATCGCGACGCTGATGCTCTCCATGGTGCGTCCCGGCGACGTCATCGTCCATTCGGCCCCTCTTTATGCCGCGACCGAGACCCTGATCGCGCGCATATTGGGCCGTTTCGGCGTGGAGTGGCTCGATTTCCCCGCAGGCGCCACACCCGAGGAGATATCGGCGGTGATCACCGCCGCCAAGGCGAAGGGACGGGTCGCCTTCGTCTATCTCGAAAGCCCCTCGAACCCGACGAATGCGCTGGTCGACGTCGAGGCGGTGCGCGAGGCGCGTAACGCCCTGTTCGCGGACGAGACGGAAAAGCCGCCAATCGTGATCGACAACACCTTCCTAGGCCCGCTCTGGTCCAAGCCGCTCAAACATGGTGCCGATCTGGTCGTCTATTCGCTCACCAAATATGCCGGCGGCCACAGCGACCTCGTGGCTGGCGGGGTGGTCGGCGCCAAGGCGCTGCTCGATCCCGTCAGGGCAATGCGCAATACGATCGGCACGATCACCGATCCCAATACGGCCTGGATGCTGCTCCGATCGCTGGAGACGCTCGAACTTCGGATGAGCCGCGCCGGCGAGAATGCCGCGAAGATATGCGAATGGCTGCGCAGCCAGCCGCAGGTCGATCGTATCGGCTATCTCGGCTTCCTCGAGCCAGGCTCACGCCAGGCCGATATCTTCCGCCGCCATTGCGACGGCGCGGGCTCGACCTTCTCGCTCTATCTCAAGGGCGGCGAAAGGGAAGCTTTCGCCTTTCTCGACGCGCTCAAGATCGCCAAACTCGCGGTGAGCCTGGGCGGAACCGAGACGCTGGCAAGCCACCCCGCGGGCATGACCCATCTTTCGGTGTCCGACGAACGCAAGAAGATGCTCGATATCGGCGACAATCTGGTGCGCATCTCGATCGGGATCGAGGATCCCGACGATCTGATCGCCGACTTCGCCCAGGCACTGAAGGCGATCGGCTGAGGCCGCTGCCGGGCCTTTCACGCCGCGGTCAGGTGAAGTTGCCGCGGTCCAGCGTGTTAAAATAGCCGGTCAGCGTGACAACGGCGGTTTTGGTCAGCTCGATGAACACCCGGCGGCCGTCGAGCGGATCGGCCACCCGGTGCAGCAGCCCCATTTCGGTGAGCTGTCTGATCCAGCGCAATGCGGTCGTGGCCGGAACGGCCGCGGCGATGCACAGGCTCGATACGGCCACCGAACGGCCCTCTACCCGCGCCGCCATTAAATCGAGAAGAATGTCCCACGCGGGGTCGGCGAACAGGCCTGGACCGAAAAGCTGGTTGCGGAGCCGGCGCGCGCGGATCATTCCGCGGATCAGCGATGGATCGGGCGCCTCGAGATCCTCGGCCACCAGCGCCATTCCGCTCGCCGGAAGGTCGTGACAGCTATCGTAGATAGGCCCTTCGCCCACTCCAAACCCGTCACGCGGCATGCCGCCATCCGACGCGGGCCGCCGGACGCCTTTATCGCTGACATCCTCCTCGCGTAGCTGCGGTCCTGCCCTGGCCAGTCCATTCGCCATCGCCTGAGCGAGCGCCTTCGAATCACGACCCACCAGTACGCTTACATCGAGATGCCCGATCCGGGCGGCGGTGACGTCGACAAGCTCGGGGACGATCGTGACGACGCTGGAGAAGCGATGATCGCCCGCGGCATCCTCTATCTGCCGGAACAGCCGATCGAGCACAGGGCCGTGATCGATGCTGACGTCGACGATCACGAGATCGACGGCGATCTGCCCCTCCAGGCGATCGGAGGCCTGCGCGATAGGCAAGGCGGCGGCGATCCGGCCGCCGCTGGCGATCGTAGTTTCCGAGGCCATGACGATCCCCTCTTCGGAATCGCCGAAGATCAGAACCGCGGGAGCATCGTCCCAAACTGCCACTACCCGGCCTCCCGCACGCCGATCATGCCCCGCCCCCGCGTGCGATGTCTGTGAAAAAATAGCGGCCGCACCAATCATGTCAGCAAGGGATTGGTCCGGAATGGATTAAGTTGTCGAGTTGGGAACATTGCCGGCGCAAGCCACGTTTTCCCCGGAAAATCCCCTGTTGCGAGAGAGAATGCCACGATGTCAGGCAAATATGGCGTGCGCAATCGCCAGAACCACCATGTGATCGCCGAGGATGATCCGCTGGCGATCAGCCTCCTCAAGCGAGAGCATCATGTTTTTCGAGATCTGTTCGATGAAGCGGATAGTGCGGAAGCCGGAAGGCTGACCGACATCGCCCGCGAGCTCTGCATGCGGCTGAGTGTCCACATGGCGATCGAAGAGGAGATTCTCTACCCGGCGCTCAAGCCCGTCATCGGCGACGGCGAGGTCAACGAGGGCATCGTCGAGCATCAATCGGGCAAGCGGATCATCGCCGAGCTCGAACAGCTCGACGGCACCGAGGAGCTGTTCCGCGCCAAGGTGCACGTGCTGGGCGAAGAGACCGTCCACCATATCGACGAAGAGGACGAGGATCTGTTCGAAGATGCCAAGGCGGCGCATGCCGAGGGTGACATCGATCTCGAGGCGCTGGGCGAAAGGCTGCGCGCGCGCCAGGCCGAACTCTATGACGAGATCGCAGCGACCGGCGAGACCGGCAAGACCTGCGAGGCACAGCCTGACGAGGTGGAGCGGACCTGAGGACGCGATCCCCTGGATTGTTCCGTCTGCGGCGGCCTACGGTGTGAGTGCCATCAGCGACCGGGTTTCGATCGCCTCATACAGCGCGAATTCATCGAGCAGAGGTGCGCCGAGCGCCACTTCGAACGCATCGCGATTTGCCTGCGCGCCGTAGGCGGCCCTGGCTTCATCTCCCAGATTCGACTGAAAGATACCCGCTGCGCTCACCGGCAGGAAATCCTCGTAAATGATCGGCTCCGCGACCACGTCCCCGCAACCGATCGCGACTTCGATATCGTCCGGCCGCGCCGGTCCACCGCTGTAGCGGAAGAAGGCCAATCCTTCGCGGCGCAGCGCGCTCCAGTCGTCGGGCAGTTCCCCAAAACGATCCCGGCCTGCCCTCGCGGTTTGCAGCAGCTCATCATACAGCGCCCTCCCCTTGCGCGTAAGCGCGGCACCGCGCTGCTCGACCTCGCCGAAGCGGGCGGTGTGGCGGCCGGGCACTCGCACGCCCGATGCCGAGGGGAAGATGATCCGTTCCTCGATGGCCTTGAAGCTGGTCTGGCGCAGCAGGACCGGACAGTCGCGCCGCGGCGGGCCCTCGATCACCTCCTTCGGGAGGATGCCGTGCTTGGGCATCCCCGCCTGGACCGCGTCTATATCGAGGGTGCGTGGGGTGAGATGGTTGATGTGAGGCCCTTTGAAGCTGACCACGTCGGCGATCAGCCGATGCGCGTCGAGGAGACGGCCATAGGTCTCGGCGCTGACCGTCGCGGTCGCATGCCAGCGGAATGTCTCGAGCAGCTCGGTGACGAAGTCGGCCGCGGCCGCGGTGTCGAGCCCGCCGTCGCGCTCGGCTTGCTCGATCAGTGCCAGCGCGCCCGGGGTGACGATCCGGCGGGCGTCGAGGATAGCGGCCGCCTCGGCCCGCAGCCCAGGATCCTCGATCAACTCCAGCCGCAGCAGCGACGTGAAGACGCGAAACGGATTGGCGTTGAGCGCGGCCTCATCGACGGGCCGGAATGCGGTCGAGTGGACCGGCACGCCCGCCGCCGCCAGATCATAATAGCCGACCGGATACATCCCCATCACGGCGAAGGCGCGGCGCATCAGCGCCAGTTCGGCGGCGGTACCCAGCCGGATCGCGCCATGTCGCTCGCCCGCCAGCCGATCGATCTCGCCATTGCGGCGCATCGCCCGGGCCAGCGCCGGATCGCGCGCGAGCATCGCGGCGTTGCAGTCCTCGACGAGCTTCAGCAGCGTGCCATATTGCGGCACCTCCACGCGGTACATCTCGGACATCGCCGCCGAGAAGCCGGCACGGATCGCATCGGTCGCGACGAACGACATGCGTCTAGCCGCCGCTTTGCCGCTCGATGTCAGCGCCGACCGCCGACAATTTCTCCTCGAGCCTCTCATAGCCGCGGTCCAGATGGTAGACGCGGTGGACGCGAGTCTCGCCCTCGGCGGCGAGGCCGGCGAGGATCAGACTCATCGAGGCGCGCAAGTCGGTCGCCATCACCTCGGCTCCGATCAGCTTATCGACACCCTTGACCACCGCGGTGCGGCCATGGACCTGGATGTCGGCGCCCATCCGCGCCAGCTCGGGCACGTGCATGTAGCGATTCTCGAAGATCGTCTCGGTGAGTACGCTGGCGCCGTCCGCCAGCGCCAGCATCGCCATGAACTGCGCCTGCATGTCGGTGGGAAACGCGGGGAATGGGGCGGTCGACAGGGTCAGCGGTTCGAGCTTGCCATTGGCGCGGACATGGATGCCTTCGGCAACGGCTTCGATGTCGATCCCGGCGCTGCGCAGGCCGGCCAGGATGGCCTCCATATCTTCCGCGCGCGCGCCGGCGAGCAGCACGTCGCCGCCGGTGATCGCCGCCGCGCAGGCGTAGCTGCCCGCCTCGATACGATCGGGCATCACCTCATATTCGGCGCCGTGCAGACTGGTCTTGCCCTGGATCGTCAGCCGGTCGGTGCCGATGCCGTCGATCTCGGCCCCCATCGCGACCAGGCAACGGCATAGGTCGACGATCTCGGGCTCGCGCGCGGCATTTTTGATCACCGTCTCGCCACGGGCGAGCACCGCCGCCATCAGCGCGTTTTCGGTGGCGCCGACCGAGACCACGGGAAAGCTGATCCGGCCGCCGGTCAACCCGCCCGAGGGGGCGGTCGCCTTCACATAGCCGGCGGCCAGCTCGATCTCGGCGCCGAGCGCCTCGAGCCCCTTGAGGTGGAGATCGATCGGCCGGTTACCGATGGCGCAACCTCCCGGAAGCGAAACCGTCGCCTCACCCGCGCGCGCGAGCAACGGTCCCAGCACCAGGATCGAGGCGCGCATCTTGCGGACGATGTCGTAGGGCGCGACGGTGGAGGCGATCGCCCTCGCGGACATCCGCATCTCGCGGCCGATCAAATCGCCCTGACCGCGCCGCACCGTGGTCGATACACCGAGCTCGTTGAGCAGATGGCCGAAACTGTCGACATCGGCGAGGCGCGGCAGATTGGTCAGGGTCAGCGGTTCTTCGCTGAGCAATGAACAGGGAAGCAGCGTCAGCGCGGCGTTCTTGGCGCCCGATATCTGCAGACGGCCCTTGAGGCGGTTGCCGCCTCGGATGGTGATGCGATCCATTGCTATGCGTTTATCGCTTCGCGCCGCCGACGCAATATGCGTATGGGACGACTTGGCGTGCGATCGTCGGTGGCAAGGCTTGTACATGGGCGACTGTTTCGCCTATGGATGCGCGAAGTCCCTCGGCGTTCCCTTGCTTTTCAAGGGTGACGACCTTCCGCAGACAGACATCGCACCGGCCGTTTAATTAAGAGCAGGGGCTAGGATTCACGGTTTCCGGCTCAGGCCTTCTCCAGCGTGCACTGGAGGGGATGCTGGTTCTGCCGGGCGAAGTCGACGACCTGGCTCACCTTGGTCTCGGCGACCTCATAGCTGAACACGCCGCACACACCGACGCCCTTCTGGTGGACATGGAGCATTACCCGGGTCGCATCCTCGATGTTCATCCGGAAGAAGCGCTGCAGGCAGAGCACGACGAACTCCATCGGCGTATAGTCGTCGTTGAGCATCAGAACCTTGTAGGGTGAAGGCTTCTTGGTACGCGTCCGCGTCCGCGTAGCAAGGCCCAGGCCGGTGCCATTCTCATCGCCGTCCTTGCGGTTGGCCATGCCGGTCGGGCTGTTCGAGGGAATGTTTTGACTCATCGTCGGAGCGGGACTCGCACTGGCACGAAAACGGATGGGAGAGAATATGGCACCCGGGGCCGCTTCGGCAAGAGGGAGGGTGCAGTTGAATGTCGGAACGGCGCGCCGAAAAAACAATCCGGCCGCCCCCGGGAAGAGGACGGCCGGACGCTACGCCATATAGCGGAGCGAAATCAGAGCGTGGCGGACTTGATCTTCTCGGCCGCGAGCGCATAGCGGCTCGAGATCGGCTGGAAGACGTCGCCGGCCAGCTTGAGCCAGGCTTCGCTAAGCTTGGAGGCCTCGGCGACCGCGCTGTCGAACGACGACTTGGCGTAGTCGCTCTGGATCTGGAACATCTCGGTCGGAGTCTTGACCGCGGCGAGGCTCTTCATCGTCGCCGAGGCGGTTTCGAAACTCTTCTTGCCATAGTCGGCGATTTCCTGGCCGAGCGCTTCGGCACCCTTG
Organism: uncultured Sphingomonas sp.; assembly: GCA_946482655.1. The sequence continues at coordinate 19,769 of CAMLSA010000018.1, forward strand.
GCAGCGGTCTTCGCCGAGGCGGCGAGCGCTTCCATGTTGCCCTTGGTGAACTCGGTCAGCTCTTCGCCGGCCTTAGCGGTCTTCTCGAACGCGGCCTTGGTACGGTCGTTAAAATCAGCGATCATCAGTTTAACCTTTTCAGCAGCAGCCTGGGGCGTGGGTGGAACGGGGTTGGCCATGACGGTTGTTCCCTTGAATTCCGGCGATGACGCTGCCGGAGCGTTGGTAGCCGCCGACACCTCAACCTTGGCGGCCGGCTGCGAAGCGGGTTCGATCACCGGCGGAGCTTCCGGAACTGCGGCCTTGGCCGGCTCTGGTGCCGCGACGGGCAGCGGCTTCGATTCCAACGCCGCTGGCGACGCGGAGGCGGTGACCGGCGCGGGCCTGACGGCAATGGGCTCCGGCGCGGGTTTTGCACCCGCCGGCACCGGCTTCGGCGTTTCGACCTTCGCCTTGACCACCTTGGGCTCGGCAACCGTCTTCTCCGTCGCCTTCACGGGAGCAGCCGGCTTATCCTTGCCTGAAATCTTTTCCGCCATCGAATCGACGTCCACTTTTGATGTTGCGACGCACAATACCCGGAATCTGAGCAAATGCAAGACAAAATTGTGCGGCGCAACATAAATGTAACGGAGAGGCAATTATCGGCAGAAATCCCCACCTCGCCCCAGGCAACGAAAACAGCGCGAAGAGAAAATAGTTCCCGAAAGAGAAAATTTCTTTGCGGCTGCACCGCGCGTTCAGCGCATGCGCACGTAACGCCCCGGCGCGTCCTCTATCCCCGGGAGCGATCCCTCGCCGGGGATGCGCGCGCCCTTCGCCGGGACGGTCTTGCCGCCCAGGCCGTCGACCCAGGCGCGCCAATCGGGCCACCAGCTCCCCTTGGTCTCCTTCGCGACGGCTTCGAACGCCTCAAGCGTCTCGGCTGGCGTGTCGCTGGTCCAATATTGATATTTGGCGGCCTCGGGCGGGTTGATCACCCCCGCGATATGCCCCGATCCGGCAAGCACGAAGCGGACCGGGCCCGACAGATGCTCGGTCAGCTTCCACACGCTCCGGCACGGCGCGATATGATCCTCGCGACCCGCCTGGATATAGGCAGGCGTCTCGATGCGGCGCAGATCGATCGGCACTCCGTCAATCGAGAGAGTACCGGGCTCGACCAGCTTGTTGTGCCGATAGAGATCCCGCAGATAGGCATGGTGCCATTTGGCCGGCAGGTTGGTGGTGTCGCCGTTCCAGTAGAGCAGGTCGAAAGCGGGATACTCCTCACCGAGCAGATAATTCTGGACGACGTAATTCCAGATCAGGTCGCGCCCGCGCAGCAGGTTGAAGGTCAGCGCCATGTAGCGCCCGTCGAGCACGCCGGATCCCTGGGTCAACGAGTCGACCAACTTGATCTGCTCGTCGTCCACGAACAGGTTGAGGTCGCCGGCCTCGGTGAAATCGACCTGGGCGGTGAAGAAGGTGGCGCTCCTCACCTTTGCCGCCTCCCCTCTCGCGGCCAGATAGGCGAGGGTCATCGCCAGAGCGGTGCCGGCGACGCAATAGCCGATGCTGTGGACCTGCTCGACACCGAGAAGCTCGCGCACCGTATCGATCGCGTCGACCTGGCCGCGCACGACATAGTCGTCCATCGTCACATCCGCGATGCTCTCGTCGGCCGATTTCCACGATACGACGAACACGGTCAGCCCCTGTCCCACGGCCCAGCGAATGAAGCTGTTCCCGGGGTTGAGATCGAGGATGTAGAAGCGGTTGATCCATGGCGGGAAGATCACCAGCGGCGTCTCGAGCACCTCGCCGGTGGCAGGGCGGTACTGGATGAGCTGGTAGAGCGGCGTCTCGTGGATCACTTTGCCCGGCGTCGCGGCGATGTTGACGCCCAACTCGAATGCGTCTGGATCGCTGTGGGTGAGCTGCCCCTTGCTGATGTCGGCGAGCATATGCTCGAGCCCGTGAAGCAGATTCTCGCCGCGCGTCTCGAATATCCGCTCGAGCACGATCGGATTGGTGAGGGGGAAATTGGATGGCGACATCGCGTCGGCGACGGTGCGAACCGCGAATTTGAGCTTCTCACGCTGCTTCGCCTCGATACCCTCCAGCGCGTCGACCCCCTTGAACCAGGCGTCGCACAGCAGCAGATAGGCGTCGGCGATGATCCCGAAGATCGGCGTCTCGCGCCATTGCGCCGCCTTGAAGCGGCGGTCGCGCGCCGCCTCGGCCCCCGGCTCACCTTCGACGAGCTGACCGAATAGGCCGAGGCTCGCCTTGATGAGCTCGCCATGCTGGCCGGCGAGCTTTTCGGGATCGGCGAAGATAGGCGACGGAAGGCTGGGTAGCGCCAGTTCCGCGGGGACGGCCGCCATCGTCGCGGCGACATGCTCCATCAGCATCTGCTGTGCCTGGCCGATCACGCCAGTCCAGTGCTGGATCTGGGCAAGCGACGGCATGTCCACCGCGGCGCCATCTCCCGGTCCGCTCCAGTCGTCGCCGATCTCAGCCATAGAAAGCTCCACCAAAAGCTTTTTTCACGACGCGCCTGCAATCGGCGCGGAGAATCTGTATAGGTCGCCACGGCGAACATGGGCGATCGGCCCCGGCTCGCCAAGTCCGAAACCCGAAGGAAAGACAATGTCCGAGGAATTCTACCGCATCAAACGCCTGCCGCCTTACGTCATCGCTGAAGTGAACGCGATGCGGGCAGCGGCGCGAGCGCGGGGCGAGGACATCATCGACCTGGGCATGGGCAATCCCGATCTCCCGCCGCCGCCGCATGTCATCGACAAACTCTGCGAGGTCGCGCGCAAGCCCGATGCCCACGGCTATTCGGCATCGAAGGGCATCGCGGGTCTGCGCAAAGCGCAGGCCGGCTATTATCAGCGCCGCTTCGGAGTCGATCTCGATCCCGACAGCGAGGTCGTCGTGACGCTCGGCTCCAAGGAGGGCCTCGCCAATCTGGCGCAGGCGATCACCGCCCCCGGCGACGTCGTGCTGGCCCCCAATCCGAGCTACCCGATCCACACTTTCGGCTTCATCATCGCCGGCGCGACGATCCGTTCGGTGCCGACCACGCCGGACGAGCGCTATTGGGAAGCGCTCGAACGGGCGATGAAATTCACTGTGCCCAAGCCTTCGGTGCTGGTTGTCGGCTATCCGTCGAACCCCACCGCCGAAGTGGTCGACCTCGCCTTCTACGAGCGGCTGGTCGCCTGGGCGAAGGAGCACAAGGTCTGGGTGCTGTCCGATCTCGCTTATTCCGAGCTCTATTATGACGGCAAGCCGACGCCGTCGATCCTCCAGGTGCCCGGAGCCAAGGATGTCGCGGTTGAATTCACCTCGATGTCGAAGACCTACAGCATGGCCGGCTGGCGGATGGGCTTCGCGGTGGGCAACAAGCGGCTCATAGAGGCGCTCACCCGGGTCAAATCCTATCTGGATTACGGCGCCTTCACGCCGGTCCAGGCGGCGGCGGTCGCGGCGATCAACGGACCGCAGGACATCGTCGAGCGGAATCGCGAACTTTACAAGAAGCGCCGCGACGTGCTGGTCGAGAGCTTCGGCCGCGCCGGCTGGGACATTCCGGCCTCGCGCGCGTCGATGTTCTGCTGGGCGCCGCTGCCGCCGGCGGTGGCGCATCTCGGCAGCCTGGAATTCTCCAAGCAGCTGCTGACCCACGCCGGCGTCGCGGTCGCCCCGGGCGTCGGCTATGGCGAGGACGGCGAGGGCTTCGTCCGCATCGCGATGGTCGAGAACGAGCAGCGCATCCGCCAGGCAGCGCGCAACGTCAAGCGCTACCTCCAGTCGATGGGGGTAAATGTCGGTTCGCAAACCGCTAGCTGAAAGCCGGGGAGGGAGGCGGATCGACGCCTCCCTCCCCGGTCCAAAGGATGTCGCGTCGGACATCGCGGGGCGGCCAAGGGGGGAGAAACGCAATGATGTCGGCCATGCCGTTCGCCGCGGATGGGATAGCTCACACGATCCAGATCGCGCTGGCTCCGTCCTTCCTGCTGACCGCGATCGGGGCCATTCTCGCGTTGCTGACGAACAGGCTGGGGCGGGTGGTCGATCGCTCGCGCTGGATCGAGGCGAACTATGCCCCTAAGGGCGATCCGCGCCATGATTACCAGGTCGATCAATTGCTGTTGATCGATCTGCGGATGAGATATGCCAATCGCGCGCTGGTTCTTTGCACGCTCAGCGCCATGCTGATTTGTATCGTGATCGCGGGTTTGTTCTCGGCCGCGCTCTTCAACCTCGGGCTTGGTCAGCTGATGGCGATGTCCTTCATCGTGGCAATGCTGCTGCTGATCATCGGACTGGTCTATTTTCTCTACGAGGTCCGCATCGCAGTCCACGCCACCCGGATCCAGGACGAACTGCTCGAGCGCGACTGATGCGGGAGCGAAGCGCGCTGCAGGCGGTGGTGGCGGTCGCCTGCCTCGCTCCGATCCTGACCGGTCTCGAAGGAGTGCTGCGTGGCGCCGCGATGTTCAGGCTCACCGCCGTCACGGCCGATCTCGACAGCCATTATCGGTATCTCTCGGGCATCTTCCTGATGCTCGGCCTCGCCTTCGCCTCTACGATCCCCGAGATCGAACGCAAGGGCGCCCGATTCCGCCTGCTCGGCGCAATGGTGGTCACGGGTGGCCTTGCCCGCGCGCTGAGCTGGGGGGCGGTCGGAGCACCGAGCCTTGGTCATCGGCTCGGACTCGGCATGGAGCTGCTGGTGGTGCCGCTGCTGATGCTCTGGCAGGCGCGGGTGGCGAGATTGGCCCTCGCCCATAAATGAAAGGGTTGCCGAGACCGGGGCCTCGGCAACCCTAAACATGGTCAGCGGCCGGAGTGCCGGCCCGGAGAACTCATGGCGCGTTAGACGCGCGCCCTCCGAACGGACAGAACCGACCTCCATGCTGAACCATGAGACATCGGATCACCTCCTTTCGCAATGTTGCCGAGGCCCGCAGCATGAGTCATTGCTGCGCCGCGAACAAGGCTTGTATTGAAAATTATTTTCGGCAATCCTCAATGGCTCGTGCCGGCTCGGCCCAGGCCGGAATCGCCATGCTCGGCAGCCCGGGCGACGCCACCGCGATCCGCCCGCGGCTGAACACCATCTCATCGAGAAACGCGTCGGTCGCGTTCAGGATGACCCCGCTCATCGCCGCGCCGCCATGGTCGATGTGGCCGGCGGGAAAGCGCGCCGTCCGCGTCGAGGTGGTGATAGCAAGCTCGGTGGCGCTTCCCGCCCGCATGATCGTCACCCGCCGCGCCGCCTTGTCGCACTGCACTACGAATTGCGCCGCCCGCGGCTCGCCGTACCGGGCCGCGGATATCGCCGCGCCGGGAACATAGTGCCAGCTGCCCGGCATGAGCGGCCAATCACGCCAATCCCCGCTCAACACCGGCGCGGGCGGCGGCGCAGGCGGCGGCGGTGCCATAGGAAGAGGAGGAGGAGGAGGGGCGGGCGTACAGGCGCTGAATGCCAGCGGCAGCAGCAACAGCGCGAGCTGCCTCAAGTCGATCGATCGGAATGCCATCAATTCGTCCATGGCGGATCCCCACCGCGATGAAAACCCCCGAACGGCTCAGGCGCGACGGCGGCAGGCCCGGATCAGACGAACCACGCCGGAATCGACGGGCACGATGGTTTTGCGATCGGCGTGCAGCCGGACCTCCATCGGCATCTTCCCGTCGAACGCGTCGAAAAAGGGATGCCCCGCCGGAAGCGTGGTGCTCATCGTCCCGCCCCCGTCCTTCGAATAGCCGGCGTCCATCATCAGCTTGACCTTGCCGACGGTGATCGACTGCTTGTCGAAACCGCCGGGCGATCCCGTTCCCACGGCTATGAACTCGATCATGCGCGTCTGGGCGGTGCAGGCGAAGGCGAAGTCCCATTGGCCACCGCTCCGGGTGTAGATGGCACCAGGGCCGTCGGCCAGCCTCTCGACATAATACCAGCGGTTCGGCTGCCGCGCGTCGAGCGGCGGCTGCGCGGGGGCCGTATCGGCGCCTGGCGCGTCGACCGTGATCGGCGGCTCCCGGGCGGCGTCGGGCAGTGCGGCGGGTTCGGCATCGGCATCGCCCGCCGCCGCCCCCGGCGGATCGGCTGCGACAGGCGGGGCGGCGGCCGGCTGCAGCAGGCGATCGACGATATGGAAGCCCAGCGCCGCCGCCGCCGTCACAAGCAAGACAAACGCGCGCAGGCGGCCCTTTCCCGAGCGCTTCCGGACGATCAGCGTCGGCGGCGGATAGCCGAGAGGCGTTTCCATGTTCACGGTGCATCCACCGCCGCCGGGTCGATCTTGACGGCCTTCGGCATGGCATCTTCGGTGGCCCGCGGCGGCGCGGCGGCCGCGGGCGCGATCGACGACAAGTCACCCGATGACAACAAGAAGAGGGCAGCGCCGTGCCCCTGGCCCAGCCTGCCGATGGATCCAGTCATAGTCCCACCCCGGTCCGCACGTCTTTTAACGCCGTCCTGACGTTACTTTGCGCGATAATCGGCGATGATAAAAGGCCTCAATCGTAAACAACGTGCCGATTTTGGAGCGTTTGCTCTTGACTTGATCGCGGTCCGGGCGAGCATTTGGAGGAATGAAACGCGATCTTCACCTCGATGCCCATATCGCCAAGGCCGCGCCCTTCGCGCGGCGAAGCGCGAGGAGACCCGCAGGAAAAGGCTCGAAACCACTATCGCGCAGCTCGAGGAGGGCAAGCGGCTCAACTGGAAATATGAGCGCTGTTGAGCTGTGACGCCCGCGCGCCGATCGCCTGTCTGGCGCTGCTGTCGCTGACGGCCTGCATCCCGTCCGTGCAGGCGCCGGGTGGCGGATTTCGCCCGCCCGCCGAAAGCCCCGAGCGCTTCGCCCGGTGCGTGACGATGATGCGTGACGAGGGTTCGTGGGTCGAAGCGCTTCCCGACCGTAGCTTCGACAATGGCTGCTCGGCTACCTCCTCCGTCAAGCTGGTGGCGATCGGCATTCCCGTGACGAATCTCGGCGCGGTCAAATGCACGCTCGCCGCCCCCTTCGCCCGCTGGGTGCGCGATGACGTGCCGACATTGGCGATGCGCTGGCTGGGCGGCTTCGTCGTCAGGATCGAGAGCTACGGTTCGTTCGCCTGCCGGCCGGTCAACAACATGGCCGGCAACCGCCTGTCCGAGCATGGCCGCGCCGCCGCGATCGACATCGCCGCCTTCCGGCTGGGGGATGGCCGCCGGATCAGCGTGAAGGACGGCTGGAACAGCGACGATCCGCAAATTCGCGGCTTCCTGCGCGCGCTGCACAGGGCGGCGTGCGCGCGCTTCGGCGTGGTGCTGGGGCCCGACGCCAACGCGCTCCACCACGACCATTTCCATTTCGACATGGGCGGTCACGGCTATTGCCGGTGAAAAATCCGCCCTTCCGCCCCTGTAATGTCTCTGAAAGCATATTAACTGTAACAGTGAGATGATGGCACATAGAAAAGTACCCACGCGCGTGTTCGCCCGCGCCAAGGAAGACGCGGCGGTCGCCGAGACCGCGACGGAAACGCCGCAGACCACCAACAGCAGCTACAAGCTCGCCTTTCAGGACGCCGACTTCCTGCTGCGCGAGGACCTGCGGCCGGTCCGGTTCCAGCTCGAGCTGCTCAAGCCCGAGTTGCTGCTCGACGAGGCCAATATCGGCTCGACCTTCGTGATGTACGGGTCGGCGCGCATTCCCGCGCCCGACAGGGCCGCCACGCTGGTCGAGGCCGCCGTCACCGACAGGCAGCGCCGCATCGCCGAGCGGCTGCGCGCCAAGAGCAAATATTACGACGAAGCCCGCAAGCTCGCTCAGATCGCGAGCGAATGCCCGCCCGATGCCGAGGGCAAGCGGCAGTTCGTGGTCTGCTCGGGCGGCGGACCTTCGATCATGGAAGCCGCCAATCGCGGTGCGCACGACGTCGGCGCGGAATCGATCGGTCTCAACATCGTGCTGCCCTTCGAGCAGACCCCCAACGCCTATGTCACGCCGCATCTCAGCTTCCAGTTCCACTATTTCGCGCTCAGGAAGATGCACTTCCTGCTGCGCGCCCGTGCGGTCGCCGCATTTCCGGGGGGCTTCGGCACCTTCGATGAGCTGTTCGAGCTGCTCACGCTGGTCCAGACCGGCAAGATGGCGCAGCTCCCGATCTTCCTGTTCGGCGAGGAATTCTGGCGCAAGGTGGTCGATTTCGATGCACTGGTGGAAGAAGGAGTGATCGGCGAGAACGACCTCAACCTGTTCCGCTTCGTCGAGACCGCCGACGACGCGTGGAAGAAGCTGACCACCTATTATGCGACTCGCGAACGGGTCCACCTGCACCGCGATCCGCCCAGGGCGGCCTGATCAGGCGACGGCGCGGCCTCTTGCGGACAGGCTTCGGAACGTGATCGACCAGCGCCGCACCGCCATCTCGGCGATACCATGTTCCCATTGGTGCCGCGCCTCTCCGCTGAGATGGTAGATCGAACGCGGCGCAAGATGGATCGACGCACGATCGAAGCCCCCGCCCCTGCGCCGCCGGAGCCGCAATGTGGCGGGATTGCCCAACGAGATGCCGGTCACATGCTCGAACACCGGCCGGTCGCGGTGCCAGCCGATGCCGGCCCCGGGATCATATCGGATCAGCAGCGCCTGCACGAGCTCGTCCGGTGCCAGGCCCGCGAACGCCGCCGCGCGATCCCGCACCGGCAACAGCCACTCGGGGATCGGTTCGGCGGGCGCGAAGCTCGCATCGTCGAAATCGTAGCGCCAGCCGAACGAGGCGGTCAGTCTCTTGCCCAGCCAGCCATGGAAGCGGAAAGGCGCGAGGCCCGATGCGTCCATCGCGGCGATCAGCGCGCCCTCCTCGACGGGTGTCACGATCTCCTCGCCATAAACGAGGCCCGGCAGCACCGGAGTGCCGAACAGATCGAGCCCCATGACTCAGGCCGGCGACATGCCCGTGGCCGTCGCCTTGCCGGTGACGGGCGCGTCCTCACCGCGTGAATAGGTGCCGACCAGCATGCCGGCGCCGAGCACATGACCGGCGATCGCGCGCATGAAACCCGATCGGCCTGGGTGGCTGCCGATATCGGCCGCCTCGCTCAGCGCGAAGAGCTGGAAGACATAGTCGTGCGACCCATGGCCGGTCGGCGGGTCGGGCGGCAGCCAGCCATCGCCGAAGAAGCTGTTGCGGCCGATCTCGGGACCGTCGTCCATTCCGCCGCCGTCCTTGGCGATCGCACCTTCCGGCAGGCGCCGTTCGTCGGGCGGGAGGTTCCAGACCAGCGCATGGACGAGGGGCTGGAGCGCCGGCGCGTCGGGATCCTCGACGATCAGGGCGAGGCTCCGCGTCCCCTCCGGGACGTCGCTCCAGACCAACGGCGGCGAGACGCCCTCCCCGTCCGCCGTAAAGCGCACCGGCAGGCGGCCGCCATAAGCAAAGGCGGGGCTCGAGAGATCGATCACTGTGTCGCCGATCTCCAGTTCCTGCTGGACGATCACGAGCTTGGAATGCCCCGCGCGGAAATTCCGGAGCATGCCGCCGAGCCAGCCTGGAAGATGTTCGAGCATCGCTTTGCCTCCTTGGTCAGACACAATGCATTAGCAGGCAGAAATGTCCCGAGAAAGGAACGCCTTCTCCCGTCGCACATTGCACGGTCATGAAGATCGCCACCTATAATGTGAACGGCATCAACGGGCGCTTGCCGGTCCTGCTCCGCTGGCTCCAGGAAAGCGCCCCCGACATCGTCTGCCTTCAGGAGCTCAAAGCGCCCGAGGAGAAGTTCCCGGCCAAGGGGATCAAGTCGGCAGGCTATGAGGCGATCTGGCACGGTCAGAAAAGCTGGAACGGCGTGGCGATCCTGAGCCGGATAGGCACACCGGTCGAGACCCGGCGGGGCCTGCCCGGCGATCCGCTCGACCTGCACAGCCGTTATATCGAGGCGGCGGTCAACGGTGTCCTGGTTGGCGGGCTCTATCTGCCCAACGGCAATCCGCGTCCGGGACCGAAGTTCGACTACAAGCTCGCCTGGTTCGAACGGCTGATCGTCCATGCCGCCGGGCTGATCGCAAGCGGCGTGCCCGCCATCCTGGCCGGCGACTTCAACGTGATGCCGACCGAGCGCGACGTCTACAAGCCCGAACGCTGGCTCCACGACGCGTTGTTCGCCCCCGAGGTCCGCGCCGCCTATTTCCGGCTGCTGGATCAGGGCTGGACCGACGCTCTGCGCGCCCTCCACCCCGATGAGACGATCTACACATTCTGGGATTATTTCCGGAACGCCTTCGTCCGCGACGCGGGTCTGCGGATCGATCATGTCCTGCTCAGCCCGCCGCTCGCAAACCGCCTGGCGGCGGCAGGGGTCGACAGTCAGGTGCGCGGCTGGGAGAAGACCAGCGACCATGCGCCCGTGTGGATCACCCTTGCGCCGGAGAAGAAGCGCCGCCAACGGTGAGATCATGGACCTCGACGCGCTGCTGCACCATTATTTCGGCACCGCCGATCTTGACCAGCTCGACGAGGATTCGATCGAGGCTGGGCGGGAACGCGCGGCGGTCGCCTTCGGTACCGAACGGGATTCGGGCCGGAAGTTCGCGCTGTGGATACTGCTGCACGCGCTTGGCGACGCTCCTGATCCCGCCACCGCCTTCAAGAACCCCGCCGACCGAAAGGCGGCCGAGGATTATGCCTGGGCCGCCGAACGCATGGGACGGCATTGACCGAAACGATTTCGCTCGCGCTTGCCCGCCGCATCGCCCTCGCCGCGCAGGGCTTCGGCACGGGACGGCCCGCCTCGGTCGGGCAGTCCCATCTCAAGCGTGAGATCGAGCGCGTCGCACTCCACCAGAGGAAGGCAAGAGCCGTGGCGGCTGGTGGGAATGGGGCGACAGCAAGCGCAAGCTCGAATGGCTGTTCCGGGCCGGCCACATCACCACCGCGATCCGCCGCAGCGGCTTCGAGCGGGTCTATGACCTGACCCAACGGGTGATCTCCGCGGATATCCGGCCTTGCAACCGCTCGACGCGATATCGGCACGCTTGCCCGACGGCCCGCATGGGTGTGGCATTTTTGCCGATTGGCCGGGGGCCGCCCTAAGGGCCTGACAAGTCAGGCACTTTTCGCCGTCGCAGGGCGCGGCGCCGATCGGGCGCTGACAAGCACTTCGCAAATGCGAACAGGTTTTCTGCCTGAATTCTGTGCCTTACAATGGCGGTTCATTGGCGATTAATCTTGCTTGGCGTGACTTGCAGTCATTGCAACCCAATGCCCTCATGCGCGTTGGGGCGCCCGTTAAAGCCACTAAAACAAACGAATATCGGGGTTTCGGCAGATGGATATCGGACAAGCCCGCCAATCTGTCGACTGGTCGCCAAGTCGTTGATCCCAGCCGAGGCGGCTGGCACTCCGACAACAGACTTCGCCGCATTGCAGCAGGAACGAGGTTGATATGTATGCGTCTCAAATCGGATCGGGGGCAACCCAAAGGGGTCGCTTCATGGGGGTAAGCAATAATTTGGGGAAATCGCCGTCTCAGTTCGACATGATGGCGGTGCGAATATTGGATATCGGCGTCGCGTCTTGTGCATTGATCTTCCTGGCTCCGCTGCTGCTGGTGGTGGCCGGGCTGGTCTATATCGTCGATCCGGGCCCGATCTTCTTCGCGCACCGCCGGCTCGGGCGGAACGGCCGCAGCTTTCCCTGCCTCAAATTTCGGACCATGGTGGTCGATGCCGAACAGCGGCTGAAGCAACTGCTCTTGACGAGCGAGGAGGCCCGTGAGGAATGGGCGCGCGATTTCAAGCTGCGTCGCGATCCTCGGATAACGCCGATCGGCAATTTCCTCCGCAAGAGCAGCATCGATGAGCTGCCCCAGTTGATCAACGTGCTGCGCGGCGAGATGAGCATCGTCGGCCCGCGACCCATCGTCGAGGGGGAGATCGAGCGCTATGGCCGCTATTACGCCCATTATAGCGCGGTGAAGCCCGGCCTGACCGGATTGTGGCAGGTCAGTGGGCGTAACAATGTTACTTATCGGCGCCGTGTCGCACTCGATGTGTCCTATGCGCGGAACAAATGCCTCGGTCTGGATTTGCGCATTCTGGCTATGACGGTTCCCGCCGTTCTGTTGGCGAAAGGGAGCTGCTGAGCCGCGTGGCCGTCGCGAGGGGCGGCCACGCTTCAACAGGGACACATCAGGGAGATACCCATCCAAAGGGCCATCGGATTTCTGGCGATATGGCTGGTTATAGCCATCGCGGGCGGCGAACTGTTCGCCCGCGCGCTCCTCACCTCCCCATCGACGCAATTGTTCGATCCCGCGATCGGCTATGTGAACGCCCCCAACTCCACGCTCTTCCAGGCGCGGGAGGGATTTCAGCGGCTGCGCCTCAACGAGCAGGGGCTGAACAGCCCGCCGTTGCTCCCCCCGGATCCGCGGCACACGCGGATCCTGTTCGTCGGGGACTCGATCACCTTTGCGGCGCAGGTGCCGCAGGACCGCAATTTCGTGTCGCTGGTCGGCCGCAGCCTGCCGGGCGTGGAAACGGTCAATGGCGGCCGCGACGCGCTGGGGCCGCAGGACTGGGTGCCGCTGCTGGCTCGGCTCGAACCGGCGGTAAAGCCCGACCTCGTCGTCCTGATGATCTCGCGCGGCGATGGCTTCGATCTTCGCGACGCAGCAGTCCGCATCCAGCGCGATGGCACCGGCCGGCCGGTGGGCGTCAGCCACTCCCCCTCGGCGCGCGACGCGCTCCAGGAAGAGCTGGGTCCGCTGATCCGCCATTCGGCGCTCGCCACCTTCCTGGTCCGCCGCGCTAACGCGGAATGGACGGGCCTGAAGAACGGTGACAGCTGGACCGGCTGGCTACTGCGCGGCGGCAAGGCGGCGGGAGGCGGCCGCAATAGCGGCCAGGAGGTGCTGGACCGACCCAAGATAGAGGCACAGCTGGTGGATATCCTCGACATCGTCAAACGCGATCGCCGCCTGGTCATGATCGCAGTGCCCGCCTACCGCTACCAGTCGGGCGGCAAGGTCGAGCTCGAACCACGCTCGAAGGCCGAGGCGGGCCTCTTCGAAGCCGCCGCCCGGCGCGCCGGCATTCCGTTCATCGACGTCGCGCCGGCGATGGTCGCGGCCTATGCGCGCGGCGGCCGCCCGCTGACCGGCTTCGCCAATTCCCGGATCGGCGAGGGGCATCTCAACCGCGAAGGCCACGAGGTCGCCGCCGCGGCCATAACCAACGGACTCGAGGGCCTGCGCTGATGCTGTTCACCTCGGTCGACTTCCTGATCTTCTTCGCGGTGCTGCTGGCGCTGCTCGCCACGGTCCGCGACAGCCGGGCGCGCTTCTGGATCGTGCTGGTCGCAAGCTATATCTTCTACGCCGCCTGGGACTGGCGCCTGCTGGGGCTGCTCGTCGCGGTTTCGCTGTGGAACTGGCGGCTCGGCCTGGTGATCGAGGACGCGACGACGCAGCGGCGCCGCAAGACGGCCATGATCGTCGCGGTAACGCTCAACCTGCTGGCGCTCGGCTTCTTCAAATATGCCAATTTCTTCGTCGGCAGTTTCCAGGCGCTGTTCAACATCCAATCGACCGGCGCGCTGGCGATCATCCTGCCGCTCGGCATCAGCTTCTTCACCTTCCAGGGCGTCTCCTACGTCGTCGACATCTATCGCGGCACCAAGCATGCGACCCGCGACCTCGTCACCTTCCTGTTCTTCAAGGCTTTCTTCCCGCAGCTGATCGCCGGGCCGATCGTCCGCGCGCCCGAGTTCATGCCGCAGCTCGCCCGTCCCTTCCGGATGAAGCGCGAAATGATCGTAATGGGATCGCAATATTTCCTGGCCGGCGCGGTCTCGAAGCTCGTCCTGGCCGACAATCTGGCCTATGCGGTCGACTGGATCTTCGCCGATCCCGCCAAGTTCGATACCGCGACGCTGTGGCTCGGCCTGCTCTGCTATACCGGGCAGATATTCTGCGACTTCTTCGGCTATTCGATGATGGCGATCGGGCTGGCGCGGATCATGGGCTACCGGCTCCCGATCAATTTCAGGATGCCCTATGTCTCGCTGGACATCCAGGAGTTCTGGCGGCGCTGGCACATCACCCTGTCGAACTGGCTGCGCGACTATCTCTACATCGCGCTGGGCGGCAACCGGAAGGGCACGGCTCGAACCTATGCCAATCTCGGTGTCACCATGCTGATCGGCGGGCTATGGCATGGCGCGAGCTGGAGCTTCGTGCTGTGGGGCGGCCTGCATGGCGGTGCGCTGATCATCAATCGACTCTGGTCGCGCCACATGCCCCGCGATCGGCGGCTGCCGCCGCTGCTCGCCTGGGCGATCACCTTTCTTTTCGTAATGATCGCCTGGGTGCCCTTCCGCGCCCCCCAGTGGGAGACGACTACCACCTATCTTCGCGGCCTCGCCGGCATGGGCGGGGGCACCGCGCACTGGCCTTATTTCCCGGCGCTGATCGTGCTCGCGGTGGTTGCGTTCTGGCATATCGCCTATTTTTTCGGGCCGCGCTGGCGAAAGTCGCTCGCCGGCTTCCGCCATCCCGAGCGTTTCTGGCAGATGGGGGCGGTTATCGCGGCGATCCTGTCGATCATCCTGTTCACGCCGCTGACCGGCACCGGGCCCTTCATCTACTTCCAATTCTAGCCGGGCGGGACGTCGCTGGCCCGAAGCCCCTGCCTCTCACTCATCGCGTTTCGATGCTGCTGTGTACGAACCCGAGCCGGGAAGCGGAGTCGGGCGTTGTCACTGCGTATTTTGTTGGCGCCCGACGCCCCCGCGCAGCTAAGAAGACCTCGTCATGGACAACAGCCTCACCGCGAATATTCTCAAAGCCGTCACCCATTCACCGGACTGGCTCCGCCAGGATCTGTCGTCGAAGGACTTTTCCATTCGTCTGCGCGCCGAAGAGACATTGGCTGCGATGATCGCCGCGGCGCTGAAGACCGATGCCGGCAGCCCGCGCGAATAGGGGGATCGTTGCGCCGCTGCCGTGTAATTTCCCGGAATCAGGCAAGCCTTTGAGATCGCATAATGTCCGCGAATCGATCGGGGGATCGAGAGTGGCTTAATGATCGAGATTTTTGACCCAGCGGGCGTTGATTACAGTGCTGAAAGAGCTAAGATGGAACTCGCGGCCGCGAAGGCCGCGGCCCTCCTCAAGGCGCGAGCTGCCCATTTGGCTATCGCCGCAGGACATATCGAAAACGTCCGAAACGGCGGTCCGCCGGCCAAGCCCCGCGAGCGCAATTCGCTGCCCTTGCATATGGCCTTCGCCGTCAATGACGACGATGGCGACTTCGACGATCTTCTGCATGAAATCGATGCGATGACCGCAGGCTGATCCCGGCCCAGACTCGCGTAGCTTTTCCGATCCTCGCCCGTAACGATTTGATCGTTCCAGGGGATCGAACGTTCTCGGCGGATGGGTGAGCGAACTCAAGGGGATGGCGCGAGCGCTTCGACGCTCAGGCGAGAGGCCGAGAAAGCCCGCATTCTGGGGCTATTGCTGAGCGAGCCCGACCGGATACAGATGGAAACCATCGCCCAACGCCTCGAGCGCGAGGCGCTGGAAATCGAGACGAGGCAGCGGCTGCGGCGCGGGCTGAACCTCTAACGTCGATCTGCATTCAGGTCAGTCGATCAGGGAATTTCCACATTCCCGGTTCAGTTCCTTGAAACAAGCCGTGATCGCCATCACGGCTTTTCTTAGTACAAAGGTCCACAAAGCGATTCGTCGGACGGTGAATATTCACCCGCGATTCATTGTTTGACTGAAACGATTTGTATGTCCCAAGATTATCCAGAGAAGTTAGGAAGGTAATACAATGGCACGAGTTATCGATGTGGCGAAAGTCATGCAGGCCGCTGGCGACTCCAAGGTGATCAACCTGGATCTTTCGGTTCGTCAGGTCGCGAGTTCGTCGCTGATCAATTCGGTCGCTGGGCTCGACGAGCCCTGGGACCTGATCTGCGCCGACTGGATCTCGATCATCCGGCGGGGCCCGCGCTTCGATTCCATTCTCGAAATCGCCGAGCTGGCCGGAACGCTCCGCCAGAGCCTCGGCGCGGTCGAGAAGGCCGCCGCCGCCGGACGGCGCTGAAGCCAAGAGAGCTGGGTGACCGATCATGACCGACACCATCGTTCACCGGCTGGCCGCCCAGCTCGCCTTCGCCGCCAACCAGGTGCGGCGGCTCGATCGGAATACCGGCTATTGGCCCGATTCGGGCCACGCCACCATCCGCCTGCGCGACAAGGTCGCCACCGAGGCGGCGCTCCTGCTGCTGCTGGCCCGGCGCGCCGAAGCGATCCGGCCCGAACTGGCCCCGTTCAACGATGCACTCATGCCGCTCCTGGTCCGCGAGATCAGGTCCGAGCGGCTCCGGGGCCTGATCGTCCGCCAGCCGCATGTCGCGGCGACCCTCGGGGCGGGCAGCGTCTTCCTGTCCGCCGCCGGTCATCCCGACCCCGCCTATGACGCTTTGATCGAGTCGGCACTCGACGAAGGCTTTGGCGGCTGCGTCGAGCGGGTTCCCTATCGGCAACTCGACCAGCTCTGGACACGCAACCTGCTGGCGGCGCGGCCCCGGCCGCTCGACGCCGTGCTCACGGGTTCGATCCTTCACAGCCGCGCACATCCCTTCTTCATGACCGAAAGCGATGCCTATGCGGTGACCCATGCGATCCTCTACGCGACCGATTTCGGACGCACCGCGCCGCCACCCTCGCTGGACCGCATGAATCTTGTGGAGATGGTGTCTGCCGGGCTGGCCTGGACACTGGTGTCCGAGGATTTCGACTTGCTGATCGAATATCTGATGTGCGCCGCCTGCCTGGGCGAGAGCGGCAGTCCCGCCGCGCGGCTGGGCTGGCATGTCGTCGGCCGGGTCTGGAACCATCTCGCCTTCCTGCCCGGCCCGACCTTCGATCCGGAGCGTTACCGGTCGCTCAGCGGCGAGGCGGCGGACGCCTATGCCTGCGAGCAGATGTACCACACGAATTTCGTCGCCGGCATGCTGTGTGCGCTGCGGATATGCTTTCCCGTGCCCGAGTCTGCACCACCTCTGGCCAGCGGGAATTGCGGACCGATCGAGGACCTGCTCGCCATCGGTCTCGCGATCCACGGCACGACGATGACCGTGCGGGCGCCCTGGTTCCGCGCGCTGGACGACGCGCCGCTCGATGACGCGAGCCTCTTAGCCCTGCTCTGGGACGCCTGCGCGATCGAGGCCGTCCGGCGCGATGACCGGGACGCGATGGTCCGGCTCATGGACAGGGGGGATGCCGCTTCCAGCCGCACCGCTCGGGAATTGGCATGGCTGCTGGACCGGCTGCATGACTGGCCCCTCCAAGCCACCGCTCAGGCTTGCCGCGCCTAGCTCGGCTCGCCGGCCTGCGCAAAGATCATGCGATTTTCAACGAATATCATTGCGGATGCGTAAATATATCACATCCGTTACAAATATTAGGCTTAGGTCTATTCTTCGACGTTATTATCAATATCCCATTTTATCACTGAAATTAAATAAATATTAACGCTGATCCCCGAAAAAGCGTTCGAACATCTTGTAACGGACCCGGTTTTTCCGGCACGGGGGATCATCGTAGTGACTGAGCTGGTCGTTGCATTGCCTTCGGGCGCTACCGAAGGCCAGATCCAGAGCGCGCTGAATTCATTGCCCGATGGCGGGACGCTGATCCTGCCGGCCAATGAGACCATCGTCGTCAGCGCGGGGCTGGTCATGAATGTCGCGGAGCGATCGATCACGCTCGATCTCAACGGCTCGACCTTGCAGCAAGCCGGAGACGTCTCGGTTCTGTACGTTCGGGGCGGCTATGCGCCTGCCCAGTCGGCCGTGCTCGGCCAGGACCAGGCGGGACAGGTCACGATCACGACGCCGGGTGCGGCGCCGGGCGCGGCCGGCGACTGGGTAAAGGTCTATTCCGACAGTCTGCTGCCGCACGATCAGGGCGCCACGACCCGGCTCGGCCAAGCGATGGAAGTCGTCTCGGTGTCGGGCAACACGCTCACGCTCAAGGGCGAGCTGGTCGACGCGGCCTCCTATGTCGACAACATCCGCGTTTCCGCGTTCACCTCGGGTAGCCCGACGATCCAGAACGGTACGGTGCGCGGCGATCAGACGCATCCCGATTGGGTCCAGAACCTCGTCCAGCTCCGCGCGACCGTCGACGCCGACGTCAATCACCTGACCGTCCGCGACGGCAACTCGATGGGCATCAACGTCGTCGGATCGGTCAACGCCACGGTCAGCCAGGTCGCTGCGATCAACCTGACAGACGACACGAGCAGCGGCCGCTACGGCTATGCGGTGCATAGCGCCAGCTCTATCGGCACCACCGTGACCGGCCTCTATGCCGAGAGCGTCCGCCACGCGACCGACGACAACTCGGTCGGTGTCGAGCCGGGTGCTCCCGATCCGTCCAAATATGGCGCCGATCTCAGGCTGACGGTGAGCGACGTCGTCGCCTATGGAAATACGGCCACCGCCTTCTCATGGCACAGCGAAGGGCGCCTCGGCTCGGTCACCGATTCGGTGGTCTTCAACAGCTGGGGGGTGCTCGGGGCGCGCGGGCTGAACAACAGCATGAGCGACGTCGCCGGCACCGGGAATGCGCGCGGCATCCAGTTCTACGAATATGGCGACGGCGACGGCCGCGACATCGCGGTCGACAATGTCCAGCTCCGCGCCACCACCTATTATGGCTATTCCTCGATCAACACCCCAGCGAACAACGTAGTCCGCAATTCGAGCTTCGAGGTGTTCGACACCAAGAAATGGATCGCCACGGGCATCTCCGCGATCGACAGCCGGACCACCGTCGTCACGCGGGGAAGCGAAAATCTGCCGGGCACGATCGTCGGCACCGCGCTCGATGACCGGCTGATCGGCGGCGGCGGCAACGACAGCATCCAGGGCGGCGGGGCCAACGACTATATCTGGGGCGGCGGCGGCGCGGATCTGCTCGCCGGCGGCGCCGGCGCGGATCGCTTCGCCTTTCTCTCCGCCGGCGAGGCGGGCGACGTGATCACCGATTTCCAGGCGGGCAGCGGCGGCGACGCGATCGACCTCAGCGTGATCGCGATCCGGAACGGCTGGAAGGGCGACATTTTCGCGCGGGGCTATGTCGCGCTGGCCCAGTCGGGCGGCGACACGCTGGTCCAGGTCGACGCCAATGGCGACGGCGACGGCTATGTGACCCTGGCGACCCTGAGGAATGTCGGCGCGAACATGGCGTCGGCGAACATCTCCACCGAGATCCATGTCACGGGCGACAGGCCCGCGGCCGGCGCTCCCATCGCCGTGAACGCCTATCCGGGCGCGCTCCGGGCGACCGCCGAGGGCGGCGTCATCAACGGGACCGCCGCGCACGAGATGATCCTAGGCAGTGCGGGTTCCGACACGCTGATGGGCGGCGGCGGCAACGACCATATGTACGGCCTTTCCCCGTCCGGCGGCACCGACGGCGCGGATCTGCTCTCGGCCGGCGACGGCAGCGATTATCTGCAGGGCAATGCGGGCAATGACAGCCTCGAAGGGGGCAGCGGATCGGATCGCGTCAACGGCGGCGCGGCCGACGATCTTATGAATGGCGATGACGGCAACGACGTCATGAACGGCAATCGCGGCAACGACAGTGTCAACGGCGGTGGGGGCAACGACTTCGTGCGTGGCGGCCAGGGCGACGACCTGCTGAGCGGTGGCGACGGTCATGACATATTGTCCGGCGATCTCGGCCAGGACGTGCTGAGCGGCGGCGCGGGCTTCGACACATTCACCTTCGCGGGACCGGGATCGCCAACGGCGGCGCCGGACCGGATCACCGATTTCACCCCGGGCGCCGACCACCTCGCCTTGGGCTTCGCCCCGTCCGCGCTGCTGACCGGCGCAGTCCAGTCCAGTCTCGCCGCCGCTGGGGCGTTCGCGCAGCTGCTATTCGACAGCCATGCCGGCGGCCACGAGGCCGCGGCGCTCATGGTCGGCGCCGACACTTATCTGTTCTATGCGAGCGACGCGGGGGCTATCATCGATTCGGCGGTGCAGCTGGCAGGCGTGAGTGGGGGCAGTCTCACGCTGGGGGATTTCTGAGGCGGTTTCCCTGCCGCTCCCTCGATCCGCTCGGGCGAGGAGCCGAGTCTGCAGCGCACTGCTTTTGGACGCTTTGAAGTGAACCGGCCATTTTCCATCCGGGTGACCAGCCCCCCTGCACCGCCACCGCCTGGTTCGGAGCGCAAGGCTCAGCCGTGAACAGCCACTAAGCGACGGAACAGCCCGCCCCGCCCGCACGTTTGAGCGCCATGGATCTGGAGGAATGATCATGGCTGACGTGAATAGGGACGAACGAGTCGTCGTCGAGAAAAGCAGCATGAACGTCGGCGGGATCATCGCCGCGATCGCGCTGCTCATTCTTGTGCTCGGCGTACTTAAGCTATTGGGCATCATGCCTTTCTGAGGTGACGATGACAGCCAGCAGATGGTCTCAGTCGGTAACCGAGAATTCGAACGCCCTGACCCTCGACCGCGGTGTCTTCGCCAAGACCGACCCGGCCGAGATCGCGCGCTCGCTCAAGGAATCCGCCGAGCACAGCCGGCGACGCCGGACGACTCCGTTCCGATCGGCGATGTCGATGCTGACTTTCTACATAAACCGTGCGGGCAAGGATCTTCCGGCCAAGCAGCGGAAGATCCTGGAAGCGGCCAAGGACGAGCTGCGAAAGGCGTTCGGAAAAATCTAAGACGATCAGATGTGGATCGGCTTGCCCGTCACCGCCATCGCGGCTTCCTTGACGGCTTCCGAATGCGTCGGATGCGCGTGGCAGGTATAGGCGATGTCCTCGCTGGTCGCGCTAAACTCCATCGCCTGGGCCGCCTGGGCTATCATCGTGCCAGCGACCGAGGCGATGATGTGGACACCAAGCACGCGGTCGGTCTTGGCGTCCGCGATGATCTTCACGAAGCCGTCGGGCTCGTGGTTGGTCTTCGCGCGGGAGTTGGCCATCATAGGGAATTTGCCGACCTTCACCTCGCCGCGCATCTTCGCCTCTTCCTCGGTCAGGCCGACGCCGGCGATCTCGGGCATGGTGTAGACCACGCCGGGGATGACGTCATGGTTCACGATGCCGGTCATACCGGCGATATTCTCGGCGACCGCGATACCCTCATCCTCGGCCTTGTGCGCAAGCATCGGCCCGGGCACGACGTCGCCGATCGCCCAGATGCCGGGAACGGCGGTCGAGAAATCATGATCGATCTCGATCTGGCCGCGCTTGTTGAGGGTGAGACCGGCGCGTTCGAGCGCCAGTCCCTCGGTATTCGGACGCCGGCCGATCGACACCAGCACCGTGTCGGCCTCGATCGTCTCGGCGGCGCCGCCAGCCGCGGGCTCAATTGTGACGGTCGCCTTGCCGTCCTTGACCGTTGCGCCGGTCACCTTGGTCGATAGCCTGATCTCCATGCCTTGTTTCTTGAAGATCTTGGCGGCTTCCTTGCGGACTTCGGCGTCCATGCCGGGAAGCAGCTGATCGAGAAATTCGACGACGGTCACCTTGGCGCCGAGCCGCTTCCACACCGAGCCCAGCTCGAGCCCGATCACACCGCCCCCGATCACGACAAGGTGATCCGGCACCTTCGCCAGTTCGAGCGCCCCGGTCGAGGAGACTACGACCTTTTCGTCGATCTCCACGCCGGGCAGCGGAGTGACGCTGGAGCCCGTCGCAACGACGATGTTCTTGGCCCGATAGCTCTTGCCACCGACCGTGATCATATCCTTGCCGGTGAAGGAGGCGAGGCCTTTGAGCCACTCGATCTTATTCTTGCGGAACAGGAATTCGATGCCGCCGGTGAGGCCCTTGACCGCATCCTTGCGCTGACCGTGCATGACGTCGAGATCGAGCTCGACCGTGGTCTTGATGCCGAGCTTGGCGAGCTTGCCGCTCGCCGCCTCGTCATAAAGCTCCGAAGCGTGGAGCATCGCCTTGGACGGGATGCAGCCAACATTGAGGCAGGTGCCGCCGAGCGTCTCGCGGCTCTCCGCGCAGGCGGTCCTGAGCCCGAGCTGCGCGGCCCGGATCGCGGCGACATAGCCGCCCGGACCGGCGCCAATGACGATCACATCGAAATCATATTCGGACATTTCATGCCTTTCTCATTCCGCCGTCCGGTGGATGGCGCCTCGAGTGACGGGCGCAAGCGCTCCAGCTCCAGCGGCCCCGGCCTCCGCCGGGGCGACGGCAGAGCTTATAGATCGATCAGCAGCCGGGTCGGATCCTCGATCGCATTCTTGAGCGCGACGAGGAAGGTGACCGCCTCCCGGCCGTCGATCAGCCGGTGGTCATAGCTCAGCGCCAGATACATCATCGGCTTCGCGACGATCTGGCCGTCGCGGACCACGGCGCGCTCCTCGATCCGGTGTAGGCCGAGCACGCCCGACTGCGGCGGATTGATGATCGGGGTCGACATCAGCGAGCCGAACACGCCGCCGTTCGAGATGGTGA
>CAMLSA010000019.1 GCA_946482655.1 uncultured Sphingomonas sp.
TTCCGAACACGCCCGCGAACAACGCGCGCAGCAGCGGCATCGGACGTTGTTCGACCACCATCATCTGCAGCGGCCCCGCCGCCGTCGACCCGCCGGTGCTGCTGCCCAGCAACAGCTTGTGCAGGGTCGTCACGATCAGCAGGGAGAAACGGCCGTGGAACTGCCCCTGCCGCATCATGGAGACCTTGAGCGGCTTCGCGGCGGGGGGCAGGAAAGCGGTCCGGATGCCGAGGATCAGGGTCAGCAGCACCGCGAACGCGGTGAGGACGTGACTGATCCCGTTGGGCAGGCCGAGCGGATAGATCTTGTTGCGGCAATAAAGAATCGTGTCGGCGAGCCCCGCGCCGCCCAGGAACATACCCAGCACGGGACGCGAACCATCGGCGCCATCGGACAACGCGATGAGTTCGCGCACCACGACATGCTCTTCCACCCCGGTGCGGGCGATCTCGATCACGCGGCCCAGCGCGACGATCGGATCGCCGACCGAGCCGAGATCGAGCGCGATCAGGTTGGTCTTACCGTTGGGCAGCACCGCAACCGGCGGCGGAGATCCATCGAAATGGCCGCCGAGATAGAGTTCGGTCAGCGCGGCCTGGACGGTGCCGTCGCCGCCATTGATCACCAGCACCTTCGGATCGACCCGGGCGATGGTGCGCAGCGCCTCGCCGATTTGCTCGATCGATTCGACCTCATAATGAAAGACGTCGCTGTGGGACGCGCAAAAGCTCCGCATCCGCGGCAGCATCGATAGATTGCCGGTCGAGCGTGGATTGGAGAGGAGCGCGACGCTGGCCATCGGTCAGCGCGCTGCCATGGCGATCGGACCGAACGATCCACCTTGGACATAGTTCATCCGCACCGGTACCCGCGTGACACCCTGGACCGCCACCTGGACCTTTCCCGGATCGGGCTTGCGCTTGAACATCACGTCGAACAGCGACAGCCGCGGATTGCCGGACATGCCGCCGCCATCGCTCATCCCGGTCTTGCCCGAGGAATCGAGATCATGGCGAACCGACACGGCGTAATGGCCATTGCCCGGCACCGGCACGCAGACGTCGATCGAGCCCGTGGCGGGCACCGGAATGTCGATGCGCCGCAAATAGGTGCCCTTCTCGAAATAGCGGCTGGGATTGCCGCCATAGGATTGCACACGAATCGTGCCGGTGCGCTTCTTCAGGCCCTCGACATGGACCAGCATCGCCGGGCCATTGCCCTCGCAGGCTGTGGCATCCGGGCCGAGCACGGCCGCGCCCGCTCCGGCGGGAACCGCCGCTGCGAGCATCAAGCCAGCCATCCCCGCCACAAGTTTCGACATGACCTCACCACTCCTGGAAGCTATAGCCGTGCGGCGACGCATGGCCGGTACACTGCCCCATGAGTCGGAAATTGGGCTGCGATTGCGGCCAGAACATGGTCACGGGGCGTCGAAAAGTTGAGATTTGACACGCTAGCCGACCGCTATCTCGCCCGTCTGATCGCAACCCCGCTGTTCGCGACGCTGATGATTGCGGCCATGCTGCTGACCCTCGACAAGATGTTGCGGCTGTTCGACTTCGTCGTTTCGGAAGGCGGCCCGGTCAGCGTGGTCTGGCGGATGCTCGCCAATCTGATCCCCGAATATATGTCGCTCGGTATCCCGATCGGGCTGATGCTCGGCTGCCTGCTCGCCTTTCGCAAGCTGGCGTTGTCGTCCGAGCTAGACGTGTTTCGCGCCGTGGGCCTCAGCTATGGGCGGCTGCTCCGGGTGCCCTATTATTATGCGATCGCCTTCGCGCTGCTCAATCTCGCCATCGTCGGCTTCATCCAGCCCTATTCCCGTTATGCCTATGAGGGGCTGCGGTTCGAATTGCGCTCCGGCGCGCTGGGCGCTTCGATCAAGGTGGGCGAGTTCACCAAGCTCGGCAAACGGATGACGATCCGCGTCGAGTCCAGCCGGGACGGCGGCCGCGAGCTTTCGGGCATCTTCGTCATGAGCGAGTCGAACGACGGCAAGAGCGTGGCCGTGACCGCCGAGCATGGCCAGTTCATGGCCACCGACGATCCGGACACGATCATCCTTCGGCTCCGCAAAGGCGTGCTCGTCCATGATGCGCCCCGCTTCAAGGAGCCGCGGGTCCTCCAGTTCGTCGGCCATGATCTGCCGATCGACCTCCCCAAGATGGAGGCGTTCCGCCAGCGCGGCGGTGCCGATCGGGAAATGACGATGCCCGAGCTGGCGGTGATCGCGCACAAGGAGGGCACGCCGGACAGGGTCCGTTCCCAGTTCCGGGCCGAATTCCACTTCCGGCTGGTCGAGGTCGCGACGATGCTGCTGCTGCCCATGCTGGCCCTGGCGCTGGCGGTGCCACCCAAACGATCCTCGTCGGCGCTCGGCGTCTTCCTGTCGATCGTGATGATCGTCACCCAGCACAAGATCAACGAATATGCCGCCTCGGTGGCCGCGCTCGGCCGGATAGAGCCGATCCTGGCGCTGTGGATCCCCTTTCTTGCTTTCGCAGCTCTGGTCTGGTGGATGTATCGCACGATCGCGCATGTGCCGGGCGGGCAGCCGATCGGCGCGCTTGAGCGTGCCGCGGCCAAGGCCGCCAAGGCGGTGGTTCGCTGGATCAGGTTCGGCCGGAGGCGATTCATATGACCGCCAACGTCGCTTTCTTCGCCTCGCGGACGATCACCTTCTATATGGCGCGGATGTTCCTGGTCCGCTTCGCGGCGGTGCTGACGGCCCTGGTGCTCGTGCTGATGGCGCTCGATCTGCTCGGCGAGTCGGGCGACATCCTCGCCTATCCCGGCAACGGTGATCGTCAGCTGTGGATCTACGCGACGCTGCGGACGCCTCAGATCATCGCGCGCTTCCTGCCCTTCGCGGCTCTGCTCGCGACGCTGATCACCCTTGTCACGCTCAATCAGAACAGCGAGATCATTTCGATGAAGGCGGCCGGGATATCGGCGCACCAGATATTGGCGCCGCTCGTCGTCGCCAGCCTGGGCGTGGCGATCGTCTCCTTCATATTCAACGAGCGTGTGGTCGCGCGCTCGACGGCGACCCTGACAGCGTGGCAGGACGCCAGTTACGGCCCGATCCCCAGGGATAGCGGCATCGTCGCCAATGTCTGGGTCCGTGACGGAGACGACCTGATCCACGCCAATTCGGCACGCGGGCGCGGGACGAGGACACGGCTCGACACGGTCACTCTCTACGACCGGGACGGTGGCCGGCTGATCGCGATCATCAAAGGCGCGAGCGCAGCCCAGGCGGACGGTGGCTGGCGTCTCGCCGACGCGAGCCGGTTCGACGTGACCAGCGGCGTCACCACACGGTTGCCGCTCTATGACTTCGGGCGCGGCGTGACTCCTGACCGCTTTACACTGGCGAGCGTCGATCCCGCCGCGCGATCGATCTTCCAGCTCCGCAACGCCATCTCCGATCTCGATGCGGCCGGCCGGCCGACGGGACCGCTCGAGGCGGGACTATGGCACAAGCTGTCGGGGCCGCTGTCGGCGGTGTTGATGCCGTTGCTCGCGGGGGTGGCGGCGTTCGGGCTTGCCCGCTCTGGTCATTTGTTCATCCGCGCGGTGATCGGCATGGCGCTAGGCTTCGCTTATTTCGTCGCGGACAACTTCGCGCTGGCGATGGGGAATCTCGGCGCCTATCCGCCGCTGCTGGCCGCTTGGTCGCCCTTCCTGCTATTCCTCCTGATCGGCGAGGCCGTGCTGATCAGGACCGAGGAATAGCCGCGGCCACGACGGCGGGATTCCCGCCCTTTTCCTTCTTCGCCCCCTCCCCGTCGCAAAAGCGCCGCATTGCCAAGTCAGAGCCGAATACCATATTCCATGCCTATCGGGGCA
Source organism: uncultured Sphingomonas sp. (assembly GCA_946482655.1). Next base: position 3,853 of record CAMLSA010000019.1, read on the forward strand.
GTTGATCGATTTCGAGGTTCTGAGTGAAGCTGACTGCCATCAAGCCCGCCTTCTGGGCCAAGGATCACCATCTTGATCGAATGACCCTGCGCGAGCTGGTCATCGCCTATTTTCAATATCCTGCGATCATCGGCTATCTCACCTGCGCCGCCGTGGCGATCGCGCTCTATTTTCGCTATCCAGCGCCGCTGGTGCCGACGCTCGCCGCGATCGCGGTAGCCACGATGGTCTATCCGCTGGTCTGGTATTGCCTGCACCGCTGGGTGCTGCACAGCCGCTGGATGTTCAAGGTGCCGATGCTCGCGGCAACCTGGAAGCGTATCCATTATGATCATCACCAGGATCCCAACCGCCTTGATATCCTGTTCGGCGCGCTCCACACCACGCTGCCCACGATCGCTTTGGCGACCGCGCCGCTGGGCTATTGGATCGGCGGCACCGGCGGCGCGCTCGCGGCGTTCGCGACCGGGCTGATCACGACCTGCTTCTACGAGTTCTGCCACTGCATCCAGCATCTCGCCTACAAGCCGAAAAACAAGAAGCTGGCCGAGATGAAGGCGCGCCACATGGCGCATCATTTTCATGACGAGCGCGGCAATTTCGGGATCACCAGCTACTTCTGGGACAAGCTTTTCGGTACCTATTACGAGCGCATCGAAAAGGACAAGAAGAGCGAGACCGTGTTCAACCTCGGCTACACGCCCGAGGTCGCCGAGCGCTATCCGCATGTCGCCCGCCTCTCGGGAGGGGTCGCCACCGGCCATCCCAGCCAGCGCATCCCGCACTAGGGTAGGCGCGGATGACAGTCACCATCCGTCCCGTTACCGGCAAGGCGGATCGGAAGCGCTTCGTCGATCTAGCCTTTGAGCTGAACGCGGCCGACCCGAACTGGATTCCGCCGCTACGGGCCGAAGCTCTCGAGCTGATCACGCCGGGGAAGAACCCCTTTTACGAACATGCCGAGCAGCAGCTGTTCCTGGCCCAGCGCGGCGGCGCACTGGTCGGCCGGATTTCCGCGCATATCGACCGGCTCTGGCTGGCAATGCCGGCCGAGCAGGGCGGCGGTCCAGGCATCGGCAACTGGGGCCTGTTCGAGGCCGCCGATCAGGAAGCCGCCGCCGCGCTGATCCAGGCCGCCGAGGGCTGGCTCCGAACCAAGGGCATGACCAGTGTCATGGCGCCGATCAGCTGCTCGATCTGGGAGGAGCCGGGGCTGCTCGTCCAAGGTCATGACCATCCGCCGACGGTGCTGATGGGACATGACAATCCAGCCTATCGGGCGTGGATAGAGTCGCTGGACTATGCCGGCATCCGGGATCTGTATTGCTACGATGTCGGCATAACCGAACCCTTTCCCCCGCTGGTGGAGCGGATCGTCGCCTCGGGTGAGCGCAACCCGCGGATCCACATTCGCAAGGTGGACAAGAGCCGTTTTAATGAGGAGGCCAACCTCATCCTGTCGATCCTCAACGATGCCTGGTCGGACAATTGGGGATTCGTGCCGATCACGCCGAGCGAGATCGCCTATACGGGGCGCAAGCTGAGGCCCATCGTGTTCGAGGAGCTGGTCCGCGTCGCCGAGGTCGATGGCGAGCCGGTTGCCTTCATGCTGACCCTGCCCGATCTCAACGAGCTGATCGCCGACCTCGACGGGCGGTTGTTTCCGTTCGGCTTTGCCAAGCTGCTCTGGCGGCTGCGCAAGCCGCGGGTCCGGACGATGCGCGTGCCGCTGATGGGTGTGGTCAAAAAGCTTCAGGCCACCCGCCTCGCCAGCCAGCTCGCCTTCATGATGATCGAATATATTCGCCGCGACGCGGTCACCGATTTTGGCGCGACGAGGGGCGAGATCGGTTGGATTCTCGAGGATAATCAGGGAATGCGCTCGATCGCCGAGACGATCGGCAGCAAGGTCAACAAGATCTACCGGATCTATTCGAAGGCGCTCACCTGAGGCATCGGGGGGCGGATCGGCCCGGGCTGATATAGGTTCGTGCTGTTCGGTATCCCGCGTTGGCGGCCGCAGTAGGAGAAAGAATGTGACGATCGACGATATCAACGACCGGCTTGCGGCGGCCGCGTTCCGGCGGCTGATCCGTCACCTCCAGGATCGCGACGACGCGCAGAATGTCGACCTGATGGGTCTCGCTGGCTTCTGCCGCAATTGCCTGTCCGACTGGCTGACCGAGGCGGCCGAAGGCGGGCTCGACAAGGAGGCCGTGCGCGAAGCGGTCTACGGCATTCCCTATTCGCAGTGGAAGGCGCAGCAGCCGCCAGCGACGCCCGAGCAGCTCGCAAAGATGGATGCGAGCGTGGCAAAGAACCGAAAGGCCTAGCCGCCAACGAAAACCGACCAACGCGCCATGCCGTGCGTAAAGGCTGCGGATCTACCTCAGCGTGATCCAGGTCGGGGCATGGTCGCTGGCTTTTTCGAGGGCGCGGGTGTCCTTGTCCACGCCGGCGCCGGCGAGCCGATCGGCCGCGGCGGGGCTGAGCATCAGATGATCGATCCGGAAGCCCGCGTCGCGCTGCCAGGCGCCGGCCTGATAATCCCAGAAGGTGTAGACCGGTCCGTGCGGTTGGATGGTGCGAACCGCGTCGGTCCAGCCGGCATTGCACAGGCGGCGGAAGGCCGATCGGCTCTCCGGCTGGGTCAGCGCATCGCTCGCCATCGCGCGTTCGGAGAACACATCGTCGGTCGACGGCGTGGGAATCACATTATAGTCGCCCGCCAGCACCACCGGCCTCTCGCTTGCCCAGAGGAAGCCGGCATGATCGATCAGCCGGTCGAACCAGGCGAGCTTGTAGTCGAACTTCGGTCCCGGCACCGGATTGCCGTTGGGCAGGTAGATAGAGCCGACGATCACCCCGTCCACCTCCGCCTCGATATAGCGGCTGTGGGTGGGATCGGGATCGTCGGGCAGGCCCTTCCGCCGTTCGATCGGCTGCGCCCCACGGGCGAGAATCGCGACTCCGTTGAAGCCCTTCTGCCCGTGCCAGATCGCGCCATAGCCCGCTGCCTCGATGTCGGCGATCGGAAAGGTCTCGTCGGAGGTTTTGATCTCCTGCAGGCAGGCGATGTCGGGCGCCTTCTGCTCGAGCCACTCGATCAGGCGGGGGAGCCGGGCTTTGATCCCGTTGATATTGAAGGTCGCGATCTTCATGGCGGTGGGGATAGCTTGGCATTTCCCCTGCGTCCATGCGCCGGATCGACCGGCTGGGTCCTAGACCGAAAAGCTCGATCCGCAGCCGCAGCCCGAGGCGGCGTTCGGGTTGGTCACCTGGAAGGAGGCCCCGCCGAGCGATTCCACATAGTCGACCGCGCCGCCTCGGACGAGGTCGAGGCTCATCGGATCCACCACCAGCGAAACCCCGTCCCGGGTCGTCACCAGATCGTCCTCGGCCGGCGCCTCGGCCAACTCGAATTTATACTGGAAACCCGCGCAGCCGCCGCCATCGATGGCGAGCCGCAATATGGCGGGCTTTCCCGTCTTGCTCGCAATCGCGGCGACGCGCGCCGCAGCGGACGGGGTCAGTTCGATTTCGGCTACGGTGCTCATGACACCTAGATAGGCGCGGAACGGGCTGCCGACAATCGCTGGCGGCCCACCCGCTCCTATAATCCGAACAAAGCTTAGTTTTCGGGGCCGCCGAGCGCCACGTCAGCGTTCTGGGCGTTGGCCGCCATCAGATAATTGGCTGACTGCAGGAATGGCATCGGATTGACCGCGTGGCCGTCGATGCGGACTTCATAATGGAGATGGTTGCCGGTCGAACGGCCGGTCGAGCCGACATGGCCGATCAGTTCGCCGCGCTTGACGCGCTGGCCCGGACGGGCGGCGATCCGCGACATATGGCCGTAGCGGGTCGCGATGCCCTTGCCATGGTTGATCTCGACCATGTTGCCGTAGCCGCCGAACCACTCGGCGCGATCGATGATCCCGTCGGCGGTCGCATAGATCGGCGTGCCGGAGGGCGAGGAGAGATCGACGCCGGCGTGCATCGCGGCCGAACCGCGGAATGGATCGGAACGGACACCAAAGGCGCTGGTGAAGGTGAAATTCGCGATCGGCAAGATCGACGGGATCGAAATGACGCCGCTGTCGATGGAGTCGAGCTTCTTCCACGACTGGAACAGCGCCTGGAACTGCGCGGCGGCCTGTGCGTTTGGGGAAGGGTGCTCGTCCTGCGCCATGGCGGGAGCGAGGGAGAACGTCAGCAGCAGAGCTGCGGCGGCCAATCTCGTGTGGGTCGATGAAAGCGATTTGGCGACAAGGCGCAGGCCAGCAACAACAACTTTGCCTGGAAAGTGCATAATTCCCCCGCGACCGGAACTCTCCCAGCCGAAACACCCGGCCGGGCCCTGTTAGCCGCTGTCAGGAACTTGCCCCCCCGTCTGCGACCCCGGCGTTGTGAGAAAGATCACCTGATGCGGCAACCCCGGCCATCATCTCTTTCGTTAGACCGGCCCTGTGGCGCGCTGAATCGTTGAACGGAGGCTTAACGACCCCGCGAAAATGCTGCGCGACCTGGGCTCGCCAGCTCTGCGCGCAGTCGATTCGCATTGCCGCGCACAAAAATCCGAACCATTCGACGCCGGCTGCGACGTGATCGATCTCGTCCTCGGCTATGCGCCGCAGGACGCGGGCCGAACGTTCGTCGCCCGCCGCTTCGAAGCGGCTTATCAACAAAGGGGTCACATCGAGTCCGCGCGCCTCGAGCACCATGGGGACCACCGCCAGCCGGGCGAGCGGGTCCGCCGCCGTATGTTCGGCCGCTTCCCACAATCCGTCGTGCGCGGGCAGGTCGCCATAGCGCGCGCCATAGGCGTTCAGCCGCCGTTCGAGCAGCGCGAAGTGGATCGCTTCCTCGGCGCCGATCCTGATCCAGCGGTCGACGAAGCGAGGCGGAAAGCTCTGCCCGAACCGCCCGATCAGATCGAAGGCGAGATCGATCGCGACATATTCGATATGGGCGAGCGCGTGTAGCATCGCGATCCGCGCGCGGGGCGATCCGGCGCGCCCGCGCTTAGGCATGCGCGACGGGGGCAGCAGCGGCGGCCGATCCGTTCGCGTCGGGCGATCGGGCATCGGCGAGGTGAAGCTCCAGCCGAGGCGGCCCATCCGCCAGTCGCGCGCGGCGCGCCGCGCCGCCTTGACCTTGGCGATCGGATCGGGCTCGTCGAGCACCAGGCGGCAGGCGGCGGAAACGTCACTCATCGCTCATGCCGTGACCCCATCCTCGCGATGCCCATCGAGCGTCGGCGGCGTGGCGGCGAGGACCAGCCCACATTTGTCGAAGCCGAAGCGGCCACCGGACCTTGTCGGCGAAGCATAATATGGATGATGTACGATCCGCAGCATCTTGCCAGTCTAGCTCCTTTTCCCGATGGAAGGCCATGAACCAAGAATTTGTCCGCCCCGATGTCCGCGCCTTTCTCGACGATATCAACGGCCGAGGCGGTCCGAGGACCCACGAAGTCGATCCCGCGGCCGCGCGGCTGATGGCGGCAAAGCTGCGTACGGTCGCGGAGGTCGACAGCGCCGCGATTGCGACGCGTGAGGACCTCTATATCGCCGCCGCCGACGGCCGGTCGATCCCGGCCCGCTTCTATGACCCGCGCGAGAAGCGCGGGGAGGGGCCGCTTGTCGTGTTCTTTCATGGCGGCGGTTTCGTGATGGGTGACCTCGAACTTTACGATGCGGCCTGCGTCGATATCGCGATTGGGCTGGATCTGCCGCTTCTGTCGATCGACTATCGGCTCGCGCCCGAACATGTCTGGCCGGCCGCGCCCGACGACTGCGAGGCGGCGGCGCGCTGGGTGGCCGGACAGGGGGTGCTGTTCGGCCGCAGCTTCAATTCGCTCGCGCTCGCCGGCGACAGCGCCGGCGGGACATTGGCCATCGTCACCGCCATGGCGCTGCGCAATCACCGCGCGGCGCTGCCGGTGATCGCGATCTGGCCGCTCTACCCAGCGGTCGACCTGCGCAAGCGCTATCCCTCGACCGAGCGGCTCGGCGAGGGCTATCTGCTCAGCCTCGATACGCTGCGCTGGTTCAACGATCACTATGATCCCGATTATCTGCACTGGCGCGCGTCGCCCCGCCTGGGCGATCAGCGCGGCATGCCGCCCGCGCTGGTGGTGACCTCGACGCTTGATCCGCTGCTCGATCAAGGGCGGGCATTCGCGATGGCCTGCATCGAGGCGGGGGTGACCGTCTCCTATCGCGAAGCTCGGGGCAACATTCACGGCTGGCTGACGCTCCGGCGCGCCATCCCCTCGTCCCAACGGGATCTGCAGGGCTGCCTCTCGGCGTTCCGGATGATGATCGAAGAATATCGGCCATGAAGCAGCGTTCGCTTCCCTACCGCCCCGCGGCGGCGGTGATGCTGCTCAATGCCGACGACAAGGTGTTCGTGGCGCAGCGCCTCGATAATGCGCTCGACGCCTGGCAGATGCCCCAGGGCGGCCTCGATCCAGGCGAGGATCCCGAAGCGGGTGCCTTGCGCGAGCTTGAGGAGGAAACGGGCATCCCGCGGCATCTTGTCGAGATATTGGGCCGGGCGCCGCGGGAACTGCTCTACGAACTGCCGTCCGAGCTGATCGGCAAGGTCTGGGGCGGAAAATATCGCGGCCAGAGCCAGCACTGGTTCGTCGCCCGCTTCCTCGGGCGCGACGAAGATATCAATCTCGAAACGGCCGAGCCCGAATTCCGTGCCTGGAAGTGGGTCGACGCGAGCGAGCTCGTGGACCTGATCGTCCCGTTCAAGCGCGAGCTCTACGGCCAGGTGGTCGAAGCCTTTCGGGATTATTTGCCTCAATAACATTCGATTGCGGAAGCGAAGCAACTCTGAGGACAGGGCTGGTTCGTTACTGCTAATGACTTGCAATAGATCGATACAGAGGTTAGCGGGCTCCCGACTTTCAAAGGGAAAACCATGCTTCGCGCCCGTTATGTCGCCGCCTCCCTCCTCGCGCTCACCGCCGCCACGTCGGCTTTCGCGCAGGCCGAACCCGCCGGAGCGGCATCGGATGACATGATCATCGTCACCGCTTCACGCTCGGTGCTGCCCGCCAATGCGCTGCCGCTGACCATCGACGTCATCCCCAAGACCGCTCTCGATCAGCAGATCGCGATCTCCGGATCGGTCACCGATGCCGTTTCGGCGCTGGTCCCGTCCTTCTCGCCCACTCGGCAGAAGCTGTCGGGTGCGGGCGAGACCCTGCGTGGCCGCTCTCCGCTCTACGCGATCAACGGCATTCCGCAGTCGACCCCGCTGCGCGACGGCAGCCGCGATGGCTTCACGATCGACGGCTTCTTCGTCGACAGGGTTGAGCTGATCTACGGCTCGAACGCGCTGCAGGGGATCGGCGGTAGCGGAGGCATCGTCAACCAGGTGACCGTCGGTGCGCCCAAGGAGGAGGGCTTGTCCGGCCGGGTCCTGCTCCAGGGCACTGCCGATAATGATTTCACCAAAAGCGGTGCGGGTTACAAGGCCGCCGGGCTCGTCCAGTATAAAGCCGGCCGCTTCGACGCGACGCTGGGCGCCGCCTATGAAAGGCGCGGCCTTTTCCGCGATGGCAAGGGCCGCCCGATCGGCATCAACCTGACCCAGGGGGAGACCCAGGATTCGAAGGCGTTCTCGATCTTCGGTCGGTTCGGTTACCAGGTCGGCGACACAGGGCGGATCGACCTGATCGCCAACCGCTTCGAACTCAAGGGCGACGGCGATTATATTCCCGTTGCCGGCAATCGGTCGACCGGTTTGCCGACTAGCGCCGTGCGTGGCAACCCGCCGCTCCAACCCGCCCGGAACCGCACCGAAAGTCTCGCACTGTCATACACAGACACCGATCTCGGCGGCGGCAATTTTCTCAGCCAAATCTTCTTCAATCGCAGCCGCGACACCTTCGGCGGCGAGCCCAATCCCATCCCGACCTTCCAGGATGTGCGGATCGCGCCGTTCGGTACTCTGCTCGACCAGTCGCAGAACCGTTCGCGCAAGCTCGGTGGCAAGCTCAGCTATGAACGAGCGGTGCCCGGACTCGAGGCACTGACCGCGATCGTCGGTCTGGACGCCCTGTTCGACAAGACCGAGCAGAAGCTGATCGCGACCGGCCGCATCTGGGTGCCGCCGAGCGACTTCCGCAGCATCGCGCCGTTCAGTCAGCTCAATCTCGCCCTGTTCGACAAGAAGCTGCGCTTGGCGGGTGGTGTGCGCTGGGAGAATGTTCAGATCAAGATCGACGATTACACCACGCTCGCCTCGACTTCGGTGCCGGCGGGCGGCGTTAAGGTCGCGGGCGGGAAGCCGAAATTCGAAGATGTCCTTCTCAACGGCGGCGTCATCTTTGAGCCGTGGGAAGGCGTCCGCGCCTATGCGAGCTATGCCGAGGGTTTCACCGTGCCGGACATCGGCCGCATCACTCGCGCGGTGAGCCGCCCTAATGTCGACATCGACACCTTTCTCGATATCAGTCCGGTCATCTCTAACAACCGCGAGCTCGGCATCGAGCTGAAGCGCGGGCCGCTCGACGCCAGCGCCACCTATTTCTGGTCGTCGAGCGATAAGGGACAGCTCCTCATCGCCAATCCGGGCGGGATCTTCGACGTCCAACGCCAGCGGGTCGAGATCGAAGGCCTCGAGATCAACGCGGCGGTGCGAATGCCTATCCAGGGGCTGCGGCTGTCGGTGGGCTATGCCCATATCAAGGGCCGCTACGACGCCAGCACGGTGCCCGACGGCAAGGTCGACACTGACCTCGACGGCGTCAATATCTCGCCCGACCGGCTCAATCTCGCCGCCGACCTAAATCGCGGCCCCCTCTCCGCCCGTATTCAGACGAGCTATTATTTCAGTCGTAGCTTCAGGAGTGCGGTGATTGCGGTCGATCCACGCAACAATTTCGGCGGCTATCACCTGACCGACGCCAGCATCCGCTACCAGACCAAGCTCGGCGGGCTGAGCCTCAGTGTCCAAAATCTGTTCGACGAGCAATATATCGACTACAGCAGCGACACGCGGCTGCCGAACGACGATTTCGCCTATTTTGCGGGACGCGGGCGGACCTTCACCCTCGGCTGGGACTATCGTTTCTGAAGACTCTCGATACGCTCCACCGATGGACGGGCGGCCTGATCGGCCTGCTTCTCGGGCTGCTCGGCCTGTCGGGCGCGATACTCGTCCATCGCGACGCCTGGATCGGACTGCCTCACGCGGATGACGCCCGGATCGCCGATGCCGAGCTGCTCGCCGCGGCTACCGCGCGGATCATGGCCGATCCGGCGGGGCCGCCGCTGAGCATCCTCTATGCGAGCGACGGGTTCGGGCTGGTCCGGCTGAGCTATCCGAACGGCGCCGGCGCCTACGCCAATCAGAACGGAGCGATCGTCACGCGCTGGCTAAGCCAGTGGGAGCGGCCAGAGCTGTGGCTGTTCGATTTCCACCACCATCTGTTCGCAGGCGACGCGGGCAAATGGCTGGTCGGAATCGCGGGGCTGTGCGGACTGTTCTTCGTCGTCTCGGGCGTGATATTGTGGTGGCGGACGCGGCGCAGCTTCCAGTTCCGGCTCTGGCCGCGTCGAATGAGCCGCCCGGCGATCATGCGTCATCACCGCGATCTTGGCGTCGCCGCCGCGCCGCTGCTCCTGCTCGCGCTCTATACGGGCACGGTCATGATCTTTCGGCCGGTGTCGGTGCTGGTTCTCGGCCCGGGCGCCCCGGCGGCGGTGGCCAGCGCGCTCGCGCCGCCGCCGCCTCTCGACGCCCCGCTGTCGGGGAGGATCAACTGGGCGGCGATCGTCCGCACCGCGCATGCCCGCTTCCCTCAGGCCGAGCTGCGGCTGCTAGCCCCACCGCGGGCCGATAGCGGGTTGATCGTGGTGCGGATGCGCCAGCCCGGCGAATGGCTGCCCAACGGGCGCACCATGCTCTGGTTCGCCGCCGATGACGGCCGGCTGATCGAAGCGCGGGACGCTCGCACCTTCGGCTGGCAGGTGAAGGGTTACAACCTTTTCTACCCGCTTCACGCCGCGAAGGTCGGCGGATTGGGCTACCGGCTGCTGATGACCGTGACGGGGGTCGTTCTGGTCCTGCTCGGCAGCTTGGCCGTGTGGAGCTTCTGGATTCGGGGCGGGCGGACGCGGGGCTAAAGCGCCTTCGCCGCCGCCAGTACCTCCTCGGCATGGCCCTTGACCTTCACCTTGCGCCAGATGCGGGCGATCGTGCCGTCTCTGTCGATCAGGAAGGTCGCGCGATCGATGCCCATATAGTTGCGGCCGTAGAGGCTCTTTTCGATCCAGGTGCCATAGGCTTCGCAGATGCGGCCATCGCCGTCCGAGGCAAGCTGGAACTTCAGGCCATATTTGTCGCTGAACTTCTTGTGCCGTGCCGCGCTGTCCTTCGACACGCCGATGATCGTCGCCCCCGCCTTGGCGAATTCTCCGGCAAGCGCGGTGAAGCTCTGCGCCTCGGTGGTGCAGCCCGGCGTGTCGTCCTTCGGATAGAAATAGAGGACGAGAGCCCTGCCCGCGTGCTCGGCGACGCTGGTGGTGGTGCCGTCGGGCAGAGGCAGCGGTAGGTTCGGGGCTTTGTCGCCGTGTTCGAGCATCGTTCGTCCTCTCAGGAGTGGACGATTCTTAGGACAGGGCGGTGCCGGAGTTCAACACCGGCGGGAAAAGATGGGGCGCCCGATACGCTGGGCGCCCCCTCGATGAATACAGCCATCGACCTATTCACGCTGACGCAACATACACTTGATGTTGCACTGGATAGCAGCCGATCTTTAAGCCGCGGTAGGCGAGACTGGTTAAAATCGCGATGACCCTATTTTCGCGAGAAGCTCTTCACTCCGCGAAACGAACCCGCAAAATAAGGACAAGTGCTCGTTCAGGCGGCCGAGGAAACGCGTTTCCACTCGGCGCCGATCAGCGCGCGGGCCCTTTCATATGCTTTAACCAGCGCCTCCCAGCCTGCTTCTCCGCAGGTACGCGCGACCAGTGCCCGCGACGGCCCGGGGGGTTCGGCCGAAGCCGGAGAAACGAGCCGCAAGGTCACCAGCATGCGGGTCAGCAGCTCATGCGCCGCGATGGTCCGGGGATCGATCAGCCCCTCGTCCGCGAGCATTCGCATCGCCGTGCGCAGGCGCGGATCGAAGCCGATGCGGTGGCGCAATTGCAGCAGGTGGACGGTGAACTCCGCGTCGATCAATCCGCCCTCGACCAGCTTGACGTCAAATGGGCTCGAGGGCGGCTTATGCTTGGCGATCTCGCCGCGCATCTTGAGCACGTCGGCGGTGAGGACGGCCTGATCGCGTTCGCGCCCGAGCGCCTCGGCGATGATCGCTTCGACCTCGCCACGCGCCGCGGGCGAGCCGAAGATCGGACGCGCCCGGGTCAGCGCCATATGCTCCCAGGTCCAGGCACTTTCCCGCTGATATTGCGCGAAGCTCTCGGTCGACACCGCGAGCAATCCCTGAGTGCCCGAAGGCCGGAGCCGCGTGTCTACTTCGTACAACGGCCCCGATGCGGTGGGGACCGAGAGGGAGGCGGAGATGCGCTGGGCGAGCCGGTTGTAATAGGTCGTTGCGCCGAGCGGGCGCCGCCCATCCGATTCGGCGAGAATATCGCCGGTGAACAGATAGATGATGTCGAGATCGGAGGCGTGGGTGAGCGCCCCGCCGCCGAGCCGTCCCAGCGCGATCACCAGCAGCTCGCTACCGGGTACGCCGCCATGGGTTTCTTCGAACTCGACTATCGTCGCGCGAGCGAGGACGGCGAAGGCAGCCTCGGCGACGCGCGCATAGCCGTGCGCGACGTCGATCGGATCCGATACCCCTTCAATGAGCTGGACACCCAGCGCGAACCGCCGCTCACCGACGCGCTGACGGACGAGATCGAGCAGCTGCTCATAGCTGTCGCTGCGCTCGGCAGCGCCGAATTCCCGGACCAGTGCGTCGATGGGTGGCGGCGGCTCGAGCGCGGTCGAATCGATCAGGCCGTCGAGCAGCGCCGGCCTGCGGCTCAGCGCCTGGGACAGGGCCGGGGCGTGGCTCAGCACGTCGATAAGCGCCCGGGTGAGGGCGGGGCGCGCTTCCAGCAAGCGGAACAGGTTGATCGCGCTGGGCAGACCGGCGACGAGATCCTCGAAGCGGTTGAGCGCATCCTGCGGCGAGGGCGCCCTGCCGAGCGCGGCGACCAGCGTGGGCAGCGTCGCCTCGAGCGCTTCCTGGGCGACGGGGGTGCGCAGCGCCCGGCTCTTGCCGTCGCGCATGATGTCGATACGCAGCCGGGCCGCGGCAGGATCGGTGAAGCCGGCGGCGGCCAGTGTGGCTTCGAGCTTCTCGGGCTGATGCGGCAGCCGGTCCTCGGCGTCCTGGTCGAGCGCGTCATAGGCGATGCCGACCCGGTCGACGTGCGGGCGCAGCAACGCGAGCAGCGCTTCGCCATCCTCCAGGCCATGGAGCCGAGCGACATTGTCGAGCGCTTCCGGTTGCTTGGGCAGCCTGTGGGTCTGGAGATCGTCCACCATCTGCAGCCGGTGTTCGATCGTGCGGAAGAGCCGATAGGCTTGTGAAAGCTGCTCGGCGGCCGCGCTGTCTATCCTGCCCGCTTCTCCCAGAGCCGCCAGAGCATCGAGTGTCGCGGGGGCGCGTAGCTGCGGTTCGCGGCCGCCATGGATGAGCTGGTGGATCTGCGCGAAGAACTCGACCTCGCGAATGCCGCCGCGCCCGCGCTTCAGATCATAGCCGGGGCCGAGTTTCTGGCCCTGCGCATAATGGTCGCGGATCCGGCGGGAAATCTGGCGGATTTCCCGGACCGCGCCGAAATCGATCGACCGCCGCCAGATGAAGGGGCGGATCGCCTCGAGGAATTTTTCGCCCAGTGCGACATCGCCAGCGGCAGGGCGGGCGCGGATGAAGGCGGCACGTTCCCAGGGAAGCGCCGCCGATTCATAATAGCTCAGGGCCGCGCCTATCGGCAGCGCCAGCGGCGAAACCTCCGGCGACGGGCGCAGCCGCAGGTCCACGCGGAAGACATAGCCGTGCTCGTCGCGATTCTGCAGCAGCTCGACGACCCGACGGGCGATCCGCACCGCCGCCTCGACAGGCTCCTCACGCGGCCGATGCGGCAGCGTCTCCGGGTCGAAGATCAGGATCGGATCGATATCCGAAGAATAGTTGAGTTCGCGGCTGCCATGCTTGCCGAGTGCCAGCGCGACGAACCCGCGCGGCTCCGCACCGGGCGTCCGTTCGATGATCGCGGTGCGGATCGCGAGGTCGAGCGCTTGATCGGCGAAGCTCGAAAGATGCTCGACCACCTCCTCGAACGGCGCCGCGCCCGAAAGGTCCGCCAGCGCCGTGGCGAGGGAAACCACCTGGCGTTGGCGGCGCAGCATTCTCGCGACATCCGACGAACGGACTTCGGCGAGGCCGTCCTCGATCGCGCTTTCGAACCCATGGTCACGGACCGCGGCGACGGTCGCGGGGTGGCGCTCGACAAGGCTCGCGAGAAACGGGCTATGGTCGCCGATCCGCCGTAAGGCGTCGGAAAAAAGGGCGATATCCGGGCGCGGAATCATCATCGTTGGGCATAGACGATGTGAACGGTAGTGCAACATCGGGAAACAAGCATGGGTTAGTACGTTTATTCGTCCATGGAAAAGCGTAGCTCATCCCATCTCGCGTCGAACGCTCTCTTCGTTCGCGCGCGCACCATCAGGGCGCCGGCGCAGCATGAGGGCGTGGGCAACGCGTTGCGGGCGGCTTTCAGTCCGGAAAGCTGCCGGCTGCCCGATGAGTGGGCGCGGTTGCTCGCCAAACTGGGCTGATCGACAGCACTGCCCGGCGAAGGAAATCGTCCCGCTGAACCCGATTCAGCGGGACGATTTTCATTTCCGATGCATTTATTCCTTACTCAGCTGATCGACGTCGGCCATGATCTGTTGAAGGGTCGTCGTTGACGGATCGGTCTTGTGATCGCGGCGCGACGGGAGCTGGCCATGGTCGAGCAGCTGCTCGAGCGCTGCCCGGCCGCGGGCGACCCGGCTCTTGATCGTACCGACCGCGCATCCGCAGATCTCGGCCGCCTCCTCATAGGCAAAGCCGCCCGCACCGACCAGGATGAGCGCCTCGCGCTGCGGCTGGGGCAGGTGCAGCAGGGCCCGTTGCATGTCGGCCAGTTCGATATGGCGATCCTGCGAGGCCGGGGCGGCGAGCAGGCGGTTGGCGCTCTGCTCGTCCCATTCGCCGCGGAACCGGGCGCGCCGCATCTGCGACAAGAACAGGTTGCGCAAGATGATGAAAGTCCAGGCGCGCATGTTGGTGCCAGCCTGGAACCGCTTGCGCGCGGCCCATGCCTTCATCAGCGTCTCCTGGACCAGATCGTCGGCAAGATCCCGATTGCCCGACAAGGAGCGGCCAAAGGCGCGAAGATGGGGGATGACCCGGGCAAGCTCGGCCTTGAACTCGTCATCGGACAGAGCGACCAGTTCGGCAGCGGGCGCGATCGCGCCGGTGTCGTCCCGCTCTTCTTCGTCCATCCGCTTTTTATTCCCGCTATAGGAGCGTGCCATCCGCTTGGTCGTGAGTACCATCAATCACCGTCAGTCCGTGGCAGATCGGCGGGCGCCGTCTGTTGCAGGGCGAGAACGGTGGGAACCACAACGAGTTCCAGCAAGAGCGGCTCCGAAATGATTTCCCTCAGGCCTCGATCGTCGCGGCGTTGAAGAATAGCGCCTGGCTGATGGCGGCCTTCACCGTCGAGCGCTGGAAGGGCTTGGTGATCAGAAAAGTCGGTTCGGGGCGCTCGCCGGTGAGCAGGCGCTCTGGGAAGGCGGTGATGAAGATCACCGGCACGCTGAAGTCGGCAAGAATATCCTTCACCGCATCGATTCCCGAACTGTCGTCGGCGAGCTGGATATCGGCGAGGACAAGCCCAGGGCGATGCGCGAGCGCCTGGGTGACCGCCTCGTCGCGGGTCACGGCGACGCCGCTGACGCTATGGCCGAGATCCCGGACGATGGTTTCGAGATCCATCGCGATGATCGGTTCGTCTTCGATGATCAGCACGTCGGTCCGGGTCTGCCGGTCGATCTCGGCCATCGCGTCGGAGACGAGTGACTCGACCTCCTCGGGGGTGGCTTGGATCAGGTAGGCGGTATCGGCGGTGCTGAACCCCTCCATCGCGGTCAGCAACAGTGCCTGGCGCGACAGCGGCGTGATCCCCTGGAGCCGGGCCTGGGCGATCATCTCGCGCTCGACCTCGGCGGTCGGCGTCTCCGGCTCGTCGTAATTGGCCGAGCTCCAGATGCGCTGGAAAACGCCGTAAAGACCGACGCGCAGATCGACATCGCGCGGGAAGGAAGCCGGTTCGGCGACTATCGCCTCCAGCGCGGCGCGCACATAATGGTCGCCGTGACGCTGGCTGCCGGTCAGCGCACGGGCGTAACGGCGCAGGAAGGGCAGGTGGGGGGCGAGCTGCTGGCCGAGCGACATTTGAGTCAATACTCCCTGATCTGTGAACGCGGATGTCCTCGCAACACAGGAAGGGAAATAGCAGCCCCGCCCACCTTGCGAAAGCCGCCCGCGGCCTCCGTAACGAATGTGCCAAAAGAGACATTCGCTGAGGGAACCAACGGAATAGTTTTTTGTTTCATCCCCGACGAGCGCATTTTATGGGTCGCCCATGAAATGAAACGCATCCGGATCGATCCAAGAGGCGCGGTGCCTGCCAGGGCCCGTTTTTTTGGAGAGCTTGGGCAACGACATGAAGTTCAGGGGCGTGGGCCGGTTGGCACAAAAAGATAAATCTGAGGTCCCGGCAAATGACAGCGGGGGAAGCAAGGCCGTAAGGCGCCGGCGAGGCGACAACGCGCGCGACGCGAATGTCGGCGCGGCGTTGCGTTCGGTCTATTCCAAAACCGTCGACGAACCCGTCCCCGATGAATTTCTGGACCTGCTGAGCAAGCTGGACTGATTTCATGACGGCGATGCCCATCGCCTGGACAGGCTCATCGTGCCGCGGCGGTTGGATTCACATCCGGGCATGAAGCTGCCAAAACTCGTTTTCGCGCGATTGTCGACCGGCACCAAGATGCTGCTCATCCTCTCGGCGGCGATGCTGCCGTTGGGTTTCATCGCGCTGCTGACCTCGCTCGACATGGCCCGATCGGCGGAGGTCGAGCGCCGAACCGCGGCGGAGACGGTGACCGCCCTCTATGCGTCACAGATCGAAGCGGTGCTCGAAACCCGGCTCGGCGAGGTCCGCGGTCTGGCGGTCAGCACCCAGTCGCCCGAATATCTGTGCGCGGTCCTGGGCCGGCAGGCGCGCCTGCAGGCCGGCATCCGACCGCCGACCGCGATGTTCGACGGGACCGGACGCAAGATATGTCAGTCGTACGGACCGCCGATCGAGCGTCTTGCGGCGGCGGATGCCGATCTCGATCATGTGTGGCTCGATGCGAAGCGCCGTCTATTCCGTTTCACGTCGGGCCGCGCCGATGGCGGGCTATTCATCGAAGCCGAAATGCCGGTCTCGGCGATCCGGCTGGACGCCCGCCAGGACGAGGGCATGCCGCCGAGCCGGCTGGCATTGCGGCAGGGGCCATCGGAAGTCGTTCTTGTCGACCGCTACGAGTCCGGGAATAGCGTGCTCCGAATCTCCCGGCCGCTTGCCGATGGCCGCCTCGCGATAACCGCCCACTATCGGGTCGCCCCGGCGGGCGCGCAGACCGCGCTGCTGATCATGATGCCCATATTGATGTGGGTGGCAGCGGCCATCACCGGGTGGTTCGTCGTCAGCAGGCTGCTGCTCTTCCCTCTCAACCAGATCAAGCGGTCGATCGACGCCTGGCAAGGCAATCAGGAGCCCTTCCAGCTGCCGCGAATCACCACGCCGAGCCAGGAGATACGCGAGCTCGCCGAAAGCTTCGCGGCGGTCTCGGCACGAATCTACAACCATGAGCGCGAGCTGGAGGAGGGGCTGCAGCGGCAGATGCGGCTGACGCGCGAGGTCCATCATCGCGTCAAGAACAACCTTCAGGTGGTCTCGAGCCTGATCAATCTGCACGCGCGGGGAGCTCAAGGGGAGGTCGCCGAAGCCTATGGCGCAATCCAGCGCCGGGTCGATGCACTCGCCGTGGTCCACCGCAACCATTATGCCGAACTCGAGGAGAATCGCGGGGTCTCCATGCGGTCCCTGGCGGGCGAACTGGCCAGCTCGCTACGCGCGTCGGCTCCGTCGTCGGCCGCCGGCATGCCGATCGCGCTCAACATGATCGACGTTTATGTGACTCAGGACGTGGCGGTGCCGGTCTCCTTCCTGATCACCGAAGTGGTCGAGCTGCTGATGCATCGAAATCCCCGTGGATCGGTGCTGATATCGCTCGAAGCGGTCGAACAGCCGGACCGTGCTTCGTTGCGGATCGAGGCTGTGGGGCCGAGCGACGGCGCCGTGGGCGACTATGCCGATATCGTCCGCTTCGATCGGGTAGTCACCGGAATCGCGCGCCAGTTCCGCGCGCCGCTGGCCAAGGATCTCCAGGCTGGCCGCTTCGAGATAGAGATCGGGATTTTCTCCTGAAAGGCCGATCCGCCATCGGACTCCTCCGATTCAAAAAAATCGTCGGCAGGCGGAACCATAAGAACGATAGGCCGTTCGTGCATTCGGATAGCGATGCTTTGCCCCCCCGCTCCCGCTATCCGCTCAACAAGGGCCCGGCTGCGTCAACCCCCCCCCGTAGACGCCGCCGGGCCCGATCTGTTTTCCTAAACCGTTGATCTGAACCCCGAACTTGACTGCGCCATTACAGCGCGGGAACAAAGCCGCCGCGGGATCATTGATCGTCGAGGCTCCCGGCTGGGAGCGCCAGTTCAACCGAGAGGGTTCACCATGTTAAAGCGCACCATCGCCATCGCCTTTGTCAGCATCAGCCTGCTTGCCCTGACCGCTTGCAACACCGTCGAAGGCGCGGGCAAGGACGTGTCTTCAGCCGGTGAAGCCGTTTCCGACGCCGCCAAGTAAGCTGCCTCGGCAGCTGTCGCGCCGACCAATTCAAAAAAAGCCCGGGCGGTTCAGGCCGTCTCGGGCTTTTCGCTTTTCCGCCGCCGCTCGGTGAACCAGATGCCGATCAGCGCCAGCTCGTAGAGCAGCACCAGCGGAATCGCGAGCAGCAGCTGCGATCCCACGTCGGGTGGCGTCAGCACCGCGGCGATCGCGAAGGCTCCGACGATCGCGTAGCGTCGTGCCCCGACGAGCTGCCTGCGGGTGACGATACCGGCGCGTTCGAGCAGCATCAGCAAGACCGGGAGCAGAAACGACAGCCCAAAGCCGAACAGGAACTGCATCACGAATGCGAGATAGTTTCCGACCGCGGGCAAGGCCTCCTGTTGGATACCGCCTAGATCGCCCTGGAAGCTGAGCAGGAAATGGAGCGCCACGGGAATCGCGACATAATAAGCCAGTGCCGCCCCGGCCAGGAACAGCAGCGGTGTCGCCAGGATGAAGGGCAGCAACGCGCGTTTCTCGTTGCGGTAGAGGCCCGGCGCCACGAACTGCCAGACCTGATTGGCGATGATCGGGAAGGCCAGCATCGTCGCCGCGAAAAAGGCGACCTTGATCTCCACGAAGAACGCCTCGAAAATCTGGGTGTAGATCAGCTTGCCCTGGCCCGCTCGCAGCAGCGGCTGGACAAGGAAGGCGAAGATCGGCCGCGCGAAATAAAGACAGGCGCCGAAGCAGACCGCCAGCGCCACGACCGACATCAGCAGCCGACGGCGAAGTTCGAGCAGATGATCGAGCAGCGGAGCGCGGCTCTCGTCGATATCGTTCATGGCTCGATCGGCTTGGGCATCGGCTTTGGTGAATTGGGCTGCGGCGGTTCGGCCGCGGCAGACGGCCCGGTTGCCGGCGCCGGATCGGGCGGGCCGCCGAGCGGCACCATCTCGCCTTCGATCATGGGCGGCTGGGCGGCATGCTCGCGCATGATCCGCTCATTTTCGGCCGCCCATTTCTTCTCCATTTCCTCGAGTTCGGCCTGACGGATCATCTCGTCGATGCCGGTGCGGAAATGGCGGGCGACGCCGCGCGCCTTGGCGATCCATTGTCCGACGAACCGCATGGCCCGCGGCAGATCCTTCGGGCCGATCACGATAAGCGCGACCACCGCCACGAGCAGCAATTCGGTCGGAGCGATGTCGAACATCGCGAGGCGTCAGCGGGCCCGGCCCGAAATCAACTCTGTGGCCGATCGTCCTGCATCGGCTGCAGCTTGGGGTCGGGATTGGGATCGACCGGGGGCTGCTGCTGCAGACGCGCGGCGGGACGCGGCGGCGCGGGCTGGGCCGGCTCGTCTTCTTCCGACATACCCTTCTTGAAGCTCTTGATGCCCTTGGCGACATCACCCATCAGGTCGGAAAAGCGGCCCTTGCCGAACAGCAGCAGCACGACGATGCCGACGATCAGCCAATGCCAGAGGCTCAAACCACCCATTAGAAATCTCCTTGGATCAGGCTCATTTAGGGTTTGCACAGCGAATGCGCAACGACGGTGACGGAGTCTCGCCAGTTTGGAGCGTCACTCGTCCTCGTCGCCCCTTTCCATCTGCAGCTGCTCGAACGCCAGATCGACCGGGTCGAGCAACCCGGCCGCCTTGAGGTCGGCGATGCCGGGCAGGTCCTTGCGGCTCTGCAACCCGAAATGGGCCAGGAAGGCGGGCGTGGTTGCGAAAAGCAGCGGTCGTCCGGGCGTCTCGCGCCTCCCGGCGGGGCGGATCCATCCGGCTTCGAGCAGCACGTCGAGCGTGCCCTTGGAGATCTGGACGCCGCGAACCGCCTCGATCTCGGCGCGGCTCACCGGCTCATGATAGGCGATGATAGCCAGCGTTTCGATACCCGCCCGACTCAGCTTGCGCGGCTCGTCGCGGGTGCGCCGCAGGATATGGGCAAGGTCGGCGGCGGTCTGGAAATGCCAACGCCCCCCGCGTTCGACCAGCTCGATGCCCCGCCCCGCATAGAGCGCGGCCAGCCGGGGAAGCGCATCGCCGAGGTTGTCGACCCCGATCACGTTCATCAGTTCGTGCGGCGTCAGCGGCGCTTCGGCGGCGAACAGGGCGGCTTCGAGCGCGCGCAGCAGGTTGTCGGGCTCGTCGCTCACGCGGCGACTCCCCGCAACAGTAACGGCGCGAAGGCTTTTTCCTGCATCAGCGCGATCCGTCCCTGCCGCGCCAGTTCGAGCGCGGCGACGAAGCTCGATGCGAGCGCCGAACGGCGATAATGGCCCGAAGCGTCGCCGGGCAAAAAGACCTCCAGGCTGGTCCAGTCGATCGCCACGCCGATCATCCGCGACACCCGCTCGATCGCCTGATCGAGCGTCATCACCGGGCGGCGCTGGACGATGTGCATGGGCACGTCGGCGCGCGCGCGGACCACGCCATAGGCGGCGATCAGGTCGTAGATGCCCGCATCCCAGGCGGCCTTGCGGATAATCTTGAGGCCCTCGGGAGCGCCGCGGGCGAAAACATCGCGGCCGAGCCGGTCGCGACCCATTAGCCGCGCGCCCGCCTCGCGCATCGCGTGCAGCCGCTGGAGCCGGAGCTGCAGCCGCAGTGCCAGCTCCTCGGGGCTCGGATCGATCTCCGGATCCTTGGGCAGCAGCAGGCAGGATTTGAGATAGGCGAGCCAGGCGGCCATCACCAGATAATCGGCGGCGATTTCGAGCTTGAGCGCCTTGGCGTTCTCGATGAAGGCCAGATATTGCTCGGTCAGCGCCAGGATCGAGATTTCGCGCAGATCGACCTTTTGGACGCGGGCGAGGCTGAGCAGAAGATCGAGCGGTCCCTCCCAGCCATCGAGTTCGAGGGTGAGGACATCCTCACCCGCGGCGCTCGGCAGCTCGAACTGATCATCTTCGTCGTCCCCCAGCATCGGTGGAGTAGATCAGCATTTAGCCGATTCGCAAATGCGGCGGATACCTTATCCACAAACTATGGTAATTTAGGCGGGCAGCACCGCCATAAGTGCGTCCCGCCTGGCGAAAAGCTCGTCGAGCGGAGCACTGCTCCTGCCGTCCGCGACCGTCGCCATCGCACGGTCAAGCCGTGCCTTCGCCCGCTCTCCGATCGCGCCGACCGCGCCGGCGATCGCTTCCATCTCGGCCATGTCGCCCGAGCAATGGAGGACGATGTCACAGCCCGCCTCGAGCACGCCAGCGGCGCGCCCGGCGAAGCTCCCCGACAGCGCGTGCATGCCGAGATCGTCCGACATCAACAATCCGTCGAAACCGATCCGTCCGCGAATGATCTCGCCGATCACTTTGGCCGAAAGGGTCGCGCAGCGCTCGGCGTCCCAGGCTTGGTAGACGACGTGCGCGGTCATCGCCATCGGCGCGTCGTTGAGCGCGATGAACGGCGCGAGATCGGTCTCCAGCGCCGCCGCATCTGCGTCGACCACCGGCAGTTCGACATGGCTGTCCGCCATCGCCCGGCCATGCCCGGGCACATGCTTTACAACGCCGACCGCACCGCCGGCGCGCAGGCCCTCGATCACGGCGCGACCCATCGCCGCTACTCGCAGCGGTTCGGCGCCGAGCGCGCGATCACCGATGATGTCGTGCGCGCCGGTCTGGCGGACATCGAGCAGCGGCAGGCAATCGACGTTGATGCCCGCCCGGCCAAGCATCACCGCGAGCGCCTGGGCATTGTGCCGAGCCGCCTCGATCGCCGTCATCGGAGCGATGTCATAGAGCCGGTCGAACAGTTCGGCCCTGGGGAAGGCGGGCCAGTGCGGCGGCTGCATCCGCGCCACCCGGCCGCCTTCCTGATCGATCAGGATCGGCACATCGTCGCGGCCCGACAGGTCGCGCAACGCATCGGTCAGCGCGCGCAACTGCGCCGGGTCTGCCACATTGCGCTTGAACAATATGTAGCCGGCCGGATCGAGGCTCGCGAAGAAGCTCCGTTCGGCGCCGCCGAGTTCCGTCCCGGCGAGGCCGAGGAAGAGTGGTGTCATCCGATCACCGAGCAGCTCTCGCCGGCGGTCCGCAGGCGAGAGCAGATATCGCCCGCATTGCCACCGCTCGCGCGCAGACGATAGAGCGTCCTGTCGCCCGACTGAACCGGTACCACCGACTGAGCGAGACCGGCGAGGAAGGAGAAGCGGCCCGCCAAATTCTTCCACGCGGCATTCGCCTTGGCCTGGCTCGAAAAGGCGCCGAGCTGGATGGTCGACCCGCCCGACGCCGGCTCCGCGTCGGGTGCAGGGGCGGATTTGGCCGCGGCGGGCTTCGGCGGAGCCTTCACCACCGGCTTGGCGGCGGGCGGGGCGATCGCGGGCGCCGGCGGCTTGGCAGTCGCGGCCGGAGCGTTTCTGGTCACCGTCGGCGGCGCCGCGACGGGGATCGTCGCCTCGGCCGCCGGCGCGCGATCGACATTGACCGGCGTTTCGGCGGCGCCGCTGGTGTCGATCATGCTTTCGACCTCATTGCCCTTGCTCGCGCTGTAGACGATCTCGTCGTCGGCGACGGGGGCCTCTTCGCTCGGCCGCTCCTTGTAATAGCTGTCCGGCGCCTCGATCAGCGTACCTTCACCCGAGGCCGACTGATCGCCGCTGCGTACCCAGAAATAGGCGCCGACGATCAGGCCGATCGCCGCCACGGCCACGATCAGCCAGAGCATCAATCGGCCGGTAAGGACGCTGCCTTCTTCGAGCTCCTCTTCGACCGGCTCGAGCCACGGCAGGCGATCCTCGTCGTCGGGACCGAGCCGATCGCGCGAGTAATCGGTCATTACTGCATCTCCTCAGCGGCGGCGACGCCCATGACGCCCAGACCATTGCGGATTATCTGCCCGATCGCATCGCTGAGCGCCAGCCGGGCGCGTGTGATTTCGGGATTGTCGGCGAGCAAAAAGCGACGAGCCGGATCGTCATTGCCGCGATTCCACAGCGCGTGGAACATCGCCGCGAGGTCATAAAGATAGAAGGCGATCCGATGCGGCTCATGCGCCACTGCGGCACTTTCGACGATGCGCGGAAACTGCGCCGCGAGCTTGACCAGCGCCAATTCGTCGGCGTCGAGCAGCGCCAGGTCGGGTGCGGGCGCCAGATCGATCTCCGCCTCCGCGGCACGGCGCAGCAGGGAGCGGCCGCGGGCATGCGCATATTGGACGTAGAAGACCGGATTGTCCTTCGACGCCTCGACCACCTTGGCGAAGTCGAAGTCCATCTGGGCGTCGGCCTTGCGCGTCAGCATGGTGAAGCGCACCACATCCTTGCCGACCTCGCGGACAACGTCGGCAAGGGTCACGAAGCTGCCCGAGCGCTTCGACATCTTGACCGGCTCCCCGCCGCGCAACAGCCGCACCATCTGTACCAGCTTCACATCGAACGGCACCTTGCCGCCGGTCAGCGCCTGGACGGCCGCCTTGATCCGCTTGACCGTGCCGGCGTGATCGGCGCCCCAGATGTCGATCAGCATGTCGGCGCCCTCGGCCTTCTGTGCGTGATAGGCGAGATCGGTGCCGAAATAGGTGAGCCCGCCATCCGACTTCCGGACCGGCCGATCGCTGTCGTCGCCAAAGGCGGTCGCGCGGAACAGCGTCATCTCGGTCGGCTCCCAATCGTCGGGAAGTTCGCCCTTGGGCGGTTCGAGCACGCCCTCGTAGACCAGGCCCTCCTTGGCCAACCGTTCGAGGGCGGCGTCGACCCGGCCGGCCTTCTGGACCTCGGCCTCGGAGGCGAACAGGTCGTGATGGATGCCAAGCAGCGCCAGATCGGCACGGATCATGTCCATCATCGCCGCGACCGTCTTCTCGCGGAACAGGTCGAGCCATTCGCTTTCGGGCGCGGCGACATATTGCGAGCCGAACTCGGCAGCGAGTTGCTTGCCGATCGGGACCAGATAATCGCCGGGATAAAAGCCTTCGGGGATTTCGACGGCCTCGCCGAGCGCCTCGCGGTAACGGAGATGCGCCGAGCGGGCAAGCGTCTGAACCTGCGCGCCCGCATCGTTGACATAATATTCGCGGATCACCGTATAGCCGGCATATTCGAGCAGCGCCGCGAGCGCGTCGCCTACCACCGCGCCGCGGCAATGGCCCATGTGCATTGGGCCGGTCGGGTTGGCCGAGACATATTCGACATTGACCCGCTTGCCCGCGCCGAGCGCCGAGCGCCCATAATCGGCACCGGCATCGAGGATTCCCGCCAGCTCGTCGCGCCAGCTCCGGTCGGTCAGCCGGACGTTGATAAACCCGGGGCCCGCCACGTCGGCGCTTGCGATCTCGGGAAACTTCGCAAGCTCGGGTACGATCAGTTCCGCCAGCGCGCGGGGGTTGATCCCGGCTGGCTTGGCGAGCACCATCGCGGCGTTGGTCGCCAGATCGCCATGCGCCGGATCGCGCGGCGGCTCGACCGCGACATTGCGTCGATCGAGCCCGGCGGGGATCGCTCCCGTCGCTTCGAGTTCGTCGAGAATGGCGCCGATGTGCCCGGCGAAGCTGGCATAGAGGGTCGGCAAGGGAGTTTCCGTCAGCACTGATAAATGGAGCGTCGCCATAGAGCCTGATCGCCTGAGGTGGAAGCGCTTTGCGCTTCCACCGACCGGGGACCTCAGTCCTTGGTCTTGATGCCGCCATAGGTAGGAACCGAGGGCGCAATCGGATCGAGCCGGACCCAGAGCGCGAGCAGCAATGCCGCCGAAAGGGTGATGCCGGGCATCCAGCGCGGCGGGCGATCGGGCCACAGCGGCAGGATCAGCGGCAACGCCGCGAACAGCACTCCGGCCAGCACCGCCGGCATTTCGGCGCCGATCGCGAGGAAGATGAAATGGGCTTGCGCCAGCAGATGCCCGACACCGATCGCGGCACCAATAGCACCGATGACGAGCGCGGCCCTTGCGGAGAGAAACGCGCGCGCCGCCATGGCGGCACCGGCGAGCAGCAGCGGCCATTGCAGCAGCGGGCCGGCAGTGGGTTGCAGCGCCTGCGCCATCGTACTGGCGGCGAGCAGCAACAGCGCCGCGCCGTCGCCTGGCTTCTCGCTCGACAGCGGCAGGAACCAGGCCGTGAGCATCGCCGGCAAGGCCATCGCGACGAGTGCGACCAGCGGCCCGCCGGTCAACAGCCCGACCCACATCAGCGCCATCGCCGGGGCGACGGCGATTGGCCGTAGTTGCGGCCGGCGGAAGTGCCTCAGCAGCAGCAGCACGGAGGCGATCCCCAGTGCGGCGGCCGCCTCCAAGCGCGGAATGGCGGCGAGCCTGTCGTAATAATCGGCGCCGCCGCTGCCCGACAGCGCATTGATCGCGGTCAGCAGCAGCGCGCTGTGGAAAAGTAGAGCGAGGACGATGACGATATCTTTGCCGATCGCTCGCGCCGCCGGACGTGTCCGCCACAGCGCCGCGCCGATCAGTCCGCCTGCCAGCAACAGGATCGTCCAGCCTGCGTTCGCCGGGTAGGCGATCGTCACCCGCCCGAGCAGATCGCCGAACGCGGCATTGGGCGCACGCGCAGGAAGTTCCGGGGCGAAGGCCATCGCCGAGGCCAGCTCCAACGCCTGATCGCCCATGTCCTGGAGCGAAGCGAGGTCCACCGATCGGGGCGTCGCGAGCGGCGAATGATATGTCCAGGCCCGGTCGAGCACCGCAAGGTTGAACCCGGCGATGCCGTGCTCTTTCGCAACCGTATAGTCGGTCGAATTGGGCATGAGATCGTAGATCAGCACCGCCAGCGAATGCGTCGCCGGCCGATCGACCGTATCGGCGTAGAGCCGCATCTGCCCGCCATTGTCGGGCCCGGTCTCGAACATGTTGGCGCGGCCTGCCGCGCCGCGTGCCTCCATGTTGATGATCATGCCGACACGGGCCGCGAGCGGATGAGCCTTGAAGAAGACGGCCGATCCGTTGAGGCCGATTTCCTCGCTGTCCGTGAACAGCAGGATCACGTCGCGATGCGGCCGGCCCCGCACCCCCAGCGCGCGAGCGGTTTCGAGCGCGGCCGCCACCGCCATCGCATCGTCGCCGGCGCCGGGTGATCCCCAGACGCTGTCATGATGCGCCATCAGCAGCAAGGCCGGCTGGGTGCGGTCCAGGCCGGGGATCACCCCGATCAGGTTTTGTCCGATCACCCGCACTTCCTTGCGTCCGCTCCACTTGCCCAGACGGTCGAGCGACTTTTTCGGGAGCGGCACCGGCTGCTCCAGAACCGTGGCGCCCAGCGACCGCAACCGCCTTGCCAGATAGGTGCGGATGCGGGCGGCCTCCGCCGATCCCACCGGATGCGGCGCACGGGCTATCGCTTCGATGTCGGTAAATGCGCGGGCCGCCGAGAAGTCACGAGACGGGGCGTCGATTCCCCGAGCGGCGGGCGGCATGATGCTTAGCACCGCCCAGAGCAACGCTCCGGCGAGCGCCGCGGCCAGGGCGATGATCCGTGGCATCAGAAGCCTTCGTCGATCTCGATCGGGCCGACCAGTTCGCGGTAGCGCGACAGGGCATAGCGGTCGGTCATCCCCGCGATGAAATCGCCGATATGGCGGGTCCGCTGCGGTTCACCGTCGGGCATCGTCTCGCGCCAGTGGGCGGGCAGCCGATCCGGATCGGTCCTGTAGGCCGCGGCGAGCCCGGTGATCACGTCGGCGGTCTTGCTCGCGATCCCGATCTGGAGCGGGTGGTGGTAGAGATTGGCGTACATGAAACGGGTGAGCTCGGCTTCACGTGCGGCCATCGCGTCCGAAAAGCCGATCAGCGGACGGCCCGCGGCACGGACATCCTCGACGGCGTGCGGCGCGGCGTCTTTCAGCCGGCGGCGGCTTTCGGCGAGCAGGTCGTTGACCATGCAGCCGATCTGCTCGCGCACCAGCTCACCAAGCAACCGTGACGCCGCGACGTCGGGATAGCGCGCCCGGACCTTGTCCCAGTTCGAACGGACCAGCGGATTGGCGAGCACCTGATCGAGCGTCAGCAGCCCCGCGCGCACGCCGTCGTCTATATCGTGATTGTCATAGGCGATGTCGTCGGCAAGCGCCGCGACCTGGGCCTCGGCGCCCGGCCAGCTGTCGAGATCGAGAGGCCATTCGGCGTCGATCTCCGCCATCGCCCAGGTTCTGCGCAGAACCGGGCCGTTATGCTTGGCGAGGCCCTCCAATGTCTCCCAACTCAGGTTGAGCCCATCATGGATGGGGTAGGGAGAGTCGAGCCGGGTCAGCATCCGCAAGGTGTGGGCATTATGGTCGAAGCCGCCGGCCTCCGCCATCGCCGCTTCGAGCGCCTCCTCGCCCGCATGGCCGAAGGGCGGATGGCCGATGTCGTGCCCCAGGCACAGCGCCTCGGTGAGATCCTCGTTCAGCCCCAGCGCGCGGGCGATGGTGCGACCGATCTGGGCGACCTCGAGACTGTGGGTGAGCCGCACACGGAAATGATCGCCGTCAGGGGCGACGAACACCTGAGTCTTGTGGCGCAGCCGGCGGAAGCTGATCGAGTGGATGATGCGGTCGCGGTCGCGCTGAAAGGCGTCGCGCGGGCCCCGCGTCTCGCCCCCGCCCAGTTCATGGAAGCGGCCACGGCTGCGGGCGGGATCGGAAGCATAGGGGGCGAGCGACGGCATTGGCCGTGTGATGGCCGAGCCAGGCGCTCAAGTCGACTATCTTGTCGGCGCTTGGCCGCGTTCGGTTCGCGTTGAGATCGGCCCCGCCTGTGGAGCAAGGTTGAACAGCATGATCGGCAGCAGGCCGCGCCAGCCTTCGCCCTCGATCGACGTCTCGGGAAAGAGCAAGTAGACCGGCGGCAACCGATCAGCGGGAAGCGCCGGTCGATCGGCCGGCCTGGCCGCCGTGGCAGCTCCCGCGGTCAGTACGACAAGGAAGAATCGGAACATGAAGTTTCGCATAGGAAACTTCATGTGAAATTCCTGTTACGCTTTTATGACCACGCATGGGCGCGACCGAGGCGTCGCGCCAAGGCGATTTGGTTTACGAGCCGCGCTGCTCGCCGCGTTCGGATCGCTTCGCCGGCTCGATCGCGGGCGCCGGCTGGTCCGCGACCTCCTCGGTCTTGAGCAGGATCACCGGCAACAGACCGCGCCAGCCGTCATCGTCGACTGCTATCTCGGGATAGAGCATGTCGACGGGGCTTCCCACGGACCACCCGGATTTCCCATTGTCAGTCGACCCAAGAACAGGCGACGCCACAAGCGCCGTCAGCGCCGCAAACATAATTTTTCGCATAGTACCCCCGTACCCGCCCACGAAGGCTAGCATGACGCACCGCGGTTAATAAAGGGTCAGTTTAGCGGCTCGACCTTTTGTCCCGCCGAGGTCGTCACCGGGAAGCAGCTCAGGCCGCGATCACGCGCCTCGTTGACGAAGTCCTGCGCCGCATCCTTGCTCGGGAAGGGGCCGACCAGCAGCCGATTGGTCGACTTGTAGGGGGCGGTGTAAGGCGATTTGCCGGCGAGCTGTTTGCCGTAGCGGCTCTTCTGCTTGTCCCATTCCTTGTCGAGATCGGGCTTGTAGGCGCCGCTCGCGATCTGGACCCAATGGCGGCCGGGATGGGAGTTCTTCGCCTTGGCTTCCTCCTTGGCCTTTGCCTTCTTCTCGGTGGCGGCGCGCTCCGCGGCGGCGCGCTTCTGCGCGGCGCGCCGATCCTCCGCGAGGCTGCGCGCCTCGTTCGCCCGCTGTTCGACCTGAGTAGCCTCGGCATCGCGCTTGGGCTCTGGAAGCTGCGGGCTCGACCCCGCCTTCGCCGAGGCGATCGGATTCGCCACGGCCATTTGCACCGGCGCCTTATCCTCGGGGAAATGCCCGAAATGCACCGCCGCGGCCTTTTCTGCCGGCTTCAGGGAGGGCAGCCGTTCGAGGAAGGGTTTGAGCACATCGGCCTGATAGCGCGGCAGCACCTGATAAGCGACGGTCTGGGCTCCCAGAAGATCGCCCGTCATCGCCAGCACGAAGGCCTGCGCGCGCCACGCCGCCACGTCGCGCTTGCGCAGCAGCGGATCGAGGATGGCGAGCGCGCCGGCGCGCTCACCCATCATCGCCAGCGACAGCGCCAGCCGCCGGCTCGCCTCGGGATCGGCGCGAACCCGCAGCAGTTGAAGATATTCGCCCTGGGCCTTCCGGTTGTCGCCGCGCAGATCATAGGCGAGTCCCCGATCGAGAGCGACCTCGAATGGGGCGACCCCCAGATCGACGGCGTTATTGAACAGGCGCAATGCGGCGCGCGGCTGCTCCTTCTGCACCAGCGCCGAACCGAGCCCGGCCTTGATCCGGCCATCGCGCGGGGAGATTTTCTCGGCACGGACATAGAAGTTGATCGCCGCGTCGGCGTCGCCCACCGCGAGCGCCGCGGCGCCGGCGCCCGAGAGGGCGTCGAGGTCGCCGGGATCGCGCGCCAATATGCGCAGATAGCGGGCGAGAGCCTCGGCCGGATCGCCACGTGCCATCGCGTCGCGCGCCGACACCATCGGATCGGCGACGAGCGGCTCCTCGAGCTCATGGGAATCCATTGCCTGAGCAAGGGCGGGCGCGGCGAAAATCATGCTGGTCCACAGCGCCAAGCCGCTGATCGAACGGAATATCTTCATGGGCACACCCTTTAGAGACATGTGCCCGGTTGCCCGCAAGATATGAACATCGTCCGAACGCCGAAGCGAGGCCCGGCCGTGACGGTCGGTGGCCGGGCGGGGTCGTTTACTGGTTGCCCTGACGGTTCAGGAACCGCGGAATATCGGCGTTGTCCGCACCGTCGTCGGGCTCGACCTGCGCCTTGGCGGCGCCGCGCGCGATGTTCGACATGCGTTCGAACAGCGTCGCCCCGGCGGCCGACGGACGGCGAACCGGCTCGGGTTCGGCGACCCACTTGCGGCTGCCCTGGGCATCGCCCTCGTCTTCGTCCTTCGCTTCGGGGGCTGGGGTCGGCATCGCTGCTTCGGGCTGGAGCAGCAGCTCGTCGTTGAACAAATTGGTCAGCTCGAGCGGCTCGGCCGACGTCTCAGGCGGTTCCAGGACAATGCGCTCCTCGGAGGGGATGTCGGCAGCGGGTTCGATCTTCGGTGCGGTGAGCGGTGCGGCTGCCGCCTGGACGGTCCCGGTCGGAGCGGGGGTCTGCGGCACCGCGACCGACTTGTCGTCGCGCATCGGGGTGCGCGGCGGAAAACTGAAGCTCTTCGACGGCTCGGGCATGGTGGCGGCATCCACCTCGATGCCGGTGGCGACCACCGAGACGCGGATCCTGCCCTCGAGCTCGTTGTTGAAGGCCGAGCCCCAGATGATGTTGGCGTCGGGATCGACCAGCTGGCGGATATGGTTGGCCGCTTCGTCCACCTCGAGCAGGCGCATGTCGTCGCCGCCGGTGATCGAGACGATCACGCCCTTGGCGCCGTTCAGGCTGACCCCGTCGAGCAGCGGATTGGCGATCGCCTTCTCGGCCGCCTCGATGGCGCGGTTGTCGCCAGCGGCCTCGCCGGTGCCCATCATCGCCTTGCCCATCTCGCTCATCACCGAACGGATGTCGGCGAAGTCGAGGTTGATCAGCCCCGGCATCACCATCAGGTCGGTAATGCCGCGGACGCCCTGCTGGAGCACCTGGTCCGCCATCTGGAACGCTTCCTTGAAGGTCGTGTTCGGGTTGGCGATCAGGAAGAGGTTCTGGTTCGGAATGACGATCAGGGTATCGACATGCTTCTGCAGCTCCTCGATGCCGGCATCGGCCGAGCGCATGCGGCGGTTGCCCTCGAAGCTGAACGGCTTCGTGACGACGCCGACGGTCAGGATTCCGCGGTCGCGTGCCGCCTTGGCGATCACTGGAGCGGCGCCGGTTCCGGTGCCACCGCCCATCCCTGCGGCGATGAAGCACATGTGCGACCCGTCGAGCGCCTTCTCGACCGCTTCCATTGTCTCCTCGGCGGCTGCCCGTCCTATTTCGGGACGGCTACCGGCGCCGAGACCCTGAGTGATCTTGAGGCCGAGCTGGATCCGGCGCTCCGCAGGGGAAGCGTTGAGGGCCTGGGCGTCGGTGTTGGCGACAATGAAATCGACCCCCTGGACGTCGGCGGCGATCATGTTGGCGATCGCGTTGCCGCCCGCGCCGCCGACCCCGATCACTGCGATGCGGGGTTTCAGCTCGTCGACCTGCGGACGCATGAACTCGATCGTCATAGATTTTCTCCTTGGCGGCCCTGTCCGCCGAACCACGAAATTTGGCGAATCTTGCCAGACGCGAATCCGCGAATCACGCGAAAAGTTGCGCTATCCACAGTTTTCGGGCCCAACCGGGGTGAGGCGGTGCAAATCACGGTCAATAGCCGCTCCTGAAGGCATTGATCAGCCGCGAGACCAGCCCGCCGGGCTGGGTGCGGTGCACCGTCTGGGGCTCGGCGGCGAAGGGTCGCAGGTCGGCCGGATTGGTCGCGGCGACCTGTGCGAGGCCGGCCAGGGTGGCGAACGCCGGTCCGCTGTGCGCCTCGGGCAGGCCGAGCATGTTCCTGGGTCGTCCGATCCGCACGCTGCGGCCGAGCACGCCCTGTGCATAATCAGCGATCCCCTTGAGTTCGGCGCCGCCGCCGGTGATCACCACCTGACGTCCCACCGGACCGACATAGCCGAGATCCGTGAGCGCCTTGGCCACCGCATCCATCCAATGGTCGAGCCGCAGGCGGATCACCTGGATCAGCTGGGCGCGGCTGATGCGCGGCGGATCGGCGCCGTCCTCAACCTGCTCGGGTGAGCCGATTTCGAGCATCTCATGATTGTCGCGTGGAGAGTTCTGCGCCGATCCGTGCACGCATTTGAGCCGCTCGGCCTGGGCACGGCGGATATTGAACGCCGAGGCGATGTCGTCGGTGATGTCGGCCCCGCCCATCGGCAGGGAGGTCAGGCCGACGAGCAGCCCGCCCGCGAACAGCGCGACATTGGTGACGCCCGCTCCCATCTCGACCAGCGCGATGCCCATTTCGCGATCCTCTCCGGTGAGGCAGGAGACCCCGGTCGCGATCGGCGACGCGACGATCGATTTGACGCCGAGATGCGCCGAGCGGACGCATAGGGCGAGATTGCGGACCGGCGAGGGCTCGGCCGCGATCACATGTATCTCGACGCCGAGCTTGTCGGCATGAAGGCCTAGCGGGTTCTTGACGCCGGTGAGCCCGTCCAGCGTGTAGAGCGTCGGCTGGGCGTGAAGCACCATCCGGCCTTCGGGATTGAGCGAACGGCGGCCTTGGCGGAGCAGCTCGTCGATGTCCTGCTGCTCGATCTGAACGCCGCCGAGGTCGACCTCTACCTGGGCTACGTCGCTGACCAGGCCGCCCGCCGAAAAGCTCACCCAGGCGTGGTCGATATTGGTGCGCGCGATCGTCTCGGCCTGCTCGACCGCTTCGCGGATCGCCGCCTCGGTGGCCTCCATGTCCGCGATATAGCCACGGCGCACGCCGCGGCTCTCGCGCTGCCCGGTGCCGAGCACTTCGAGCTCGCCCGCCTCGTCGGCGCGAGCGATCAGTGCGGATATCTTCGACGATCCGATATCGATGGCGGTGATCAGTCCATCGTTACGCGATTGCGGTAAAGCCACCCCTTTTCCCCATAGACTCATCGGTCCACCCTCATGTCACCGACTTTGCGTTAAGTTCCGGCACCGGAGGCGGCGCTTCGATCTTGCTGCCTGGTTCGCGCGACATGCGGGCGACCACGCGGGTCGGATCGCGCATGTCGATCGATACCAGCCCCTTTCCGAGCAGTCCGGCGCGGCGATCCTCGAGCGCGAAGAACGCGAGCGCCTTGACCGCCTCGTCGTGGCCCTCGGGCAGCATCAACTTCTCGCCCGACTGGAAGATGATGTCCCAGCGGCGGTCGCCCTGCCAGCTCGCGGCGGTGACCAGCGGCTTGAGTGAGGGCGCGGTCGACATCAGCGCGGCGAGCTCGGTCGCCCGCCGGTTGGCGCCCGGTCCGACGACGACCGGCAGGTCGGGCATGGCGCGATCGTCCACCGGACCGATCACATGGCCCTGCTTGTCGATCAGCGCGAGTCGATGCTGATATTGCCAGATCGCGGTGGGCACGCGCTCGACGATGTCCACCACGAGCGTGTCGGGAAGCCGCCGCGAGACGCGTGCATCGGCGATCCAGCCGAGCTTCATGAGCTCGGCGCGTGTGCCGTCGAGATCGACCAGCGGCATCGGCTTTGCCTGCTGGCGCATTGCGATGTCGTAGACCACTGCGCTGTCGATCTGGCGGCGGTTGAGGATCTCGACGTTGCGGACCTTGAAGCCGGCGTCGCCGATGCCTTCGGCGATCAGCATCCCGATCATCTGGGGAATGCCCATCGCGATCAGACCGGCGATGATCCCCACGCTGATCCCTGTTCCCAGCACCCAATTGCCCGTCCGCCGCAGCATGTCGCGCGATACCGGCAACTGATCGACCGCACGATCGATCGGCGACGGCCGACGGCGGCCAGGCGCGCGGCGCGCCGGCGCTTTGGCGCGCGGGCGGCGATCGGCGGAACGGGCCCGGGCGACGGTCATTTCGGCGCTTCTCCGGCCAAGGCTTCGTCGACGATCGCCTGAACGAGATCGGCATAGCCCATTCCGACATGGCGAGCCTGTTCAGGAACGAGGCTGAGCGGGGTCATGCCCGGCTGGGTGTTGACCTCGAGCAGGTAAAGCCCGGCGTCTCCCTTCTCGTCGTCCCAGCGGAAATCGGAGCGTGATGTGCCCCGGCAACCGAGTAGCCGGTGCGCGTCGAGCGCCATCTTCATGCAGGCATCGGCGATGTCGCCCGGGATGTCGGCAGGGCAGATATGGGTCGTCAGGCCGTCGGTATATTTGGCCTCATAATCGTAGAAGCCGCTGCTGGGGACCAGCTCCGTCACGCACAGGGCGCGATCGCCGAGCACCGCGACGGTCAGTTCGCGGCCCCGGATGAAAGGCTCGGCGAGCAGGGTCTCGAAGGTCTGCCAGGGGCCATGCGCGTCACGATGAATCGGCATGCCGTGATTGTCACGCTCTTTTATGATCGCGACCCCGACCGACGATCCCTCGTTCACCGGCTTGAGCACATAAGGTCTCGGAATCGGATCGGCTTCGTATAGGCTTTCGCTTGCGACGATCGTGCCGGCGGGCATCCGGATGCCGTGCGGTACGAGTCGCTGCTTCGTCAGTTCCTTGTCGATGGTGATCACCGAGGTGGTCAGCCCCGAATGGGTATAGGGCAACCCCATCAGGTCCATCAGTCCCTGAATGGTGCCATCCTCGCCGGGGGTGCCGTGCAGCGCATTGAACACGACGTCTGGCCCGGCCTCCGCGAGCCGCAGCGCGACCTCGCGGTCCATGTCGATCCGGGTCACCCGATGGCCAAGGCTTTCGAGCGCGTCAGCGACGCCGTTGCCCGACACCAGCGACACCTCGCGTTCGGACGACCAGCCGCCCATGAGAACCGCGATGTGTAGAGGGCGGGTCAACTGCTCACCCCCACGCGCTGTATTTCCCATTCCAGCGTCACGCCCGAGTTCGCCTTCACCCTGCTCCGCACCTCTTCGCCCAGCGCCTCAATGTCGGCGGAGGTCGCCGAGCCGAGGTTGAGCAGGAAATTGCAATGCTTTTCGCTGACCTGCGCGTCGCCGCGGCTGAGGCCGCGGCAGCCGGCATCGTCGACCAGCGCCCACGCCTTATGTCCGTCAGGGTTCTTGAAGGTTGATCCGCCGGTCCGGCTGCGCAGCGGCTGGCTGGCTTCGCGTTCGGCGGCGATGCGATCCATCTCGGCCTGAATCGCGGCGGGCTCGCCGATGTGGCCACGGAAGGTCGCGTTCACGACGATCGCGCCCTCGGGCAGCTCGCTATGACGATAGGTGTAGCCAAGGTCGGCCAGTCCAAGCGTGTTGCGTTCTCCCGTGCGCAGCACGACCTCGGCTTCGACCAGCACATCCTTGACCTCGCGGCCGTAGGCGCCGCCGTTCATGCGGACGAAGCCTCCGACGGTGCCTGGGATCGAGCGCAGGAACTCGATACCGCCAATCCCGGCGTCGCGCGCCGACGAGGAAACGAGGATGCCGCTCGCCCCGCCCCCGCAGCGCAGGGTCGTCGCGTCCAGCCGCTCGACCCTGGCGAACGCCTTGCCGAGGCGGATCACTACGCCAGGAACCCCCCCGTCGCGCACGATCAGGTTCGAGCCGAGGCCGAGGCCCATCACCGGCACCGCCGAATCGAGCGCGCTCAGGAAATCGCAGAGATCGTCCACGTCGGCGGGCTCGAACAGCCATTCGGCCGCGCCCCCGCTCTTGAACCAGACGAGCGGCGCCAGCGGCGCGTCCGCCGTCAGCCGGCCGCGCACGGGCGGCAGGGACGGAAGGGACATGTTGCTGGCGGGCGCAGGGCTCATTTCTTGTCGACGCCCCACATCGCCATCCAGCGCTCCCACGTCTGGACCTGCATGTCGGCGATGTCCTTGGCGGCCCTCGCCGCATTGTCGAACTGTTCGCCACTGCCCATCGCCTTGAACGCCGCGTCGACCGCGGTCTTGTGCATGCTGAGCGCCTGATCCTGGAGCATTTTCCAGGCTCCAAAATAATCGGTCATCCCGCCTTCTCCTTGGCTATCGCCGTTGAAAGCCCCGCCGCCCACTTCGTGATATCACCCGCGCCCAGGCAGATCACCATGTCATCCGGCCCGATCGTCCCCGCGAGCGTCCCCGCGAGTTCGTCGGGTCCGGTGATGGTCTGCGCCGCGCGATGGCCGCGCTGCTTGAGCCCCGCCACCAGCGCCGCCGCGTCGATCCCGTCGATCGGGGCTTCGCCCGCGGCGTAGACGGGGGTGACATAGACGGTGTCGGCATCGTTGAACGCGGTCTGAAAGTCGGTCATCAGGTCGCGCAACCGGGTGTAGCGGTGCGGCTGGACGACCGCGATCACCTTCGCCTTGGCGCCCTCGCGCGCCGCCGCCAGCACCGCGCGGATCTCGACCGGGTGGTGACCATAATCGTCGATGATCGTGGCGACGCCCTCGCCTACCGGCACCTCGCCGACCTTTGTGAAGCGCCGCTTGACGCCGCCGAACCTGGCGAAGCCGTTGGCGATGATCTCGTCGGAAATTCCCATTTCGAGCGCGACGCCGACCGCTGCGAGCGCATTCTGGACGTTGTGACGGCCGGGCATCGGGAGGGTCACGCCCTCGATCCGCCGCGTCGCGCCCTCGCGATTGCGGATCACCACGTCGAAGCGGTTGCCGCCGGGGATCGGGGTGACGCTGTCGCCGCGGACATCGGCCTGCGCCGAAAAGCCATAGGTGACGACGCGCCGGTCGCGGACGCGTGGGATGATCGCCTGAACTTCGGGATGATCGATGCACAGCAAGGCCGCGCCGTAGAAGGGTACATTTTCGACGAACTCGACGAAGCTGTCCTTGACCCTGTCGAACGAGCCATAATGATCGAGATGCTCGGGATCGATATTGGTGACGACGGCGATCGTGCCGTCGAGCCGCAGGAAGCTGCCGTCGCTTTCGTCGGCCTCGACCACCATCCAGTC
>CAMLSA010000020.1 GCA_946482655.1 uncultured Sphingomonas sp.
GGGCCGGGCCCCGCCCGAGATTTTCTCAACAGCCCGAACCATTTTCTCGATGGACGGCGCCCCCTAGACGTTGGCCTTGAAGAAGGTGGCCTGAATCAACTTGAAGCCATTCTGGATGCCGCTCGATCAGCGCGACAGTACGCTCAAGAGCGGGATGGGGTGTGACCAACATCGATACCGGGCAAGCCGCACCCCGTTACCCGCCGCCACGACAGCGTCCCAGAAATCATTCCCGCCCAATCTCGCCGTGCTGCCCCATTGCTGCCTGATCTCCGCACCGTCGGGTGGCGGAGATGACAGGAACCAGTGTTTCAAGGGTGAAGACAATCTCGTTTCGCACCAGATGCTTATCCTATTAATGCTCCGTTAAATTCCCGCCAAGTAATTGCTCCATGTTGGGACAGTATGCCTTGCGGCCGCGAGCATGTGGAGCTTGCGTTGCACAGGTTAACCGACAATGAGGAGGAGCGGCTTATGATCACACCCAGCGGCGTTCCTTCATCGATCGACGGCGCGGAAGTGGCAAATGAATTCCTTCACGAGGTTTATGCCGGATTGGTCCCTATCCAGGATGCGCGGCTATGGATCGCCGAATTGCGCCGAGAAGGCTTGGCCCAGTTGGCTGCGGAGATTTCGGTTCGTCTGCCAACTTTCCATTAGATGGCCGACGCGCGTTTGAGAAATACCCTTCAGTTTGGCAGGGAGTGCCTCGTGGAGGCCGGATAGTCGTTCGGTTGATCTGGGACGGCTACGGTGAACGTGTCCTAGCAGATGCAAGCTCTCGGCTATATCGCGCGCGCCCGCTGGATCGCGCGCAAGGCGACCTGGGTCCTGTTCTTCAACCCGAGTTTCCGCAGGATGGTCTTGATATGCACTTTGACGGTGGCTTCCGTAATATCAAGCTCCCGTGCGATCTCCTTGTTGGTAGCTCCATGCGTCAGATGTTCGATTATCTGTTGTTCGCGCACGGTAAGGGTTTTGAAGTCCCTCTTCTCGGGTTCATCCATCGTGGAGGAAGCATCCGCCGCTGCAGTCGTGCCGCCATCGTCGAAGCTTGGATGGAATGCCGCCTGCTGCTCATGAACCGAACGGGTGGGGGCGGGATGTTCGTCATCAATCATGCGCCCCCACGTCAGCTGGAGCAGCATCTCGACGTCACATAGTACGCGGTTCAGTATCGACAAGCGCTCTTCATCCGAGCAACTAGTGGCTTCCGTTATCAGCGAGGTGAGAGATTCTATGGCGTCATCACCATATTGTTGCGGGCCGTCCCGA
The DNA here is from genome assembly GCA_946482655.1 of uncultured Sphingomonas sp. Next base: position 1,276 of record CAMLSA010000020.1, read on the forward strand.
GCAGTGACGTGCTGAAACCGTGTCATGTGGAGGACTCCAAGGCAGGTCCATCGCGGCGCATGTTCTCGCGCTGGATACCCGATGGAAAAGTTAGAACGGCCAACCTCGCGATCGGCATGGGTCTGTCCTTTCCGATCCTGTTCTACCCCTTTGGTCTACCAACGCCTGGGACCTGCAAGAGTGCAAAGCGTAACGAGGCGCAACAATGGAAATTAAGTATTAGGCTGTAGTGATGGATTTTTCTCGACCTGAGTTCCCGGTCCAAATTGCCCATCGAAGATTCATCATCCAATTCCGAACCGAACCAATGTTCGGTACGACCGGCGGAGAGAAGGTGAACTCCGCTAAGCGAGCGATGAGCGGGCTATTGCACTTAGGCGGAGTCCCGACTGAAGATGGGGGCGGGCAAGGCGACAGATCGAGACAAGTCGGGCCCATCAGCCGGGGTCGGGTGGCCGATGGGCCCTTGATGCCGAGAAGCGGGGGCAACTTCGGCAACCAAGAATGCCAATAGCCTGAGGCCTTCAATGTTCCTCTGTTTATTGGAGACTACGCCGTTATTGCCGCGGTTACCCCTTTTGTGAATGTTCGCACGCGGCACTTCACGCCCAAGACATGTTGGTGGCCCTGAACTGGCGAAGGGCGAAACGCTGATGCGAAGAGGAGGGGAAGCGCTTCGCGACCATGTGGCGACCGTGGGGGTCTCCGGCCGGAAGGGCTCTATACGTGCCGGCGCACTGGCATCCACCGATTATCCCAGGATTTGCATGAGTTGGGCGCTATCTGTGGGAATTGTGGTTGGAGGGGGTTCAGGAGAAGTCTTTTTCCGCACGCCACATGATGCAGAGTTGCCATTTGAACTATCCACAAGAAATGTTACAAAACGAGGAATGGATTCTAGGAATCCGAAGGAGACCCGCTAAAGCCTGTGCGACACGCGAAAGCTCCGCGAGGTGGTTGATGATCACGGCCGTTAGAGTTCCTGAATCCCTGGATGGCTATGAAGAAGCCAACGAGCTTCTCCATGACGTGTATGCGGGCATCGTGCCCGTAGCGGAAGCGCGGCGCTGGATTGCTGAACTAAAACGCGAAGGATTGGCGGAATTGGCAGCTGAAGTATCGGTTCGGCTCCCGCTTTTCCATTGAGGCGCCGTTTCCCAAGGCAAGTCCGCACTAATCGAGCCATCGTTGGTGAATCGCAAAAAGGGCTGCCTGCGTCCGGTTCTTCAAGCCGAGTTTTCGTAATAGCGCCTTGATGTGAACTTTCACGGTCGCTTCGGTGATATTGAGATTTCGTGCGATCACCTTGTTCGCCGATCCGCTCGCCAGATGCCTGATTATTTGCTTCTCGCGAGGCGTGAGGGCATCGGAAACATGTGCTCTGGCCTCAGCAATGGAGGCCTGGTCGCCTTGTGCAGTTCCGCCCTTGTCCGGCGCCACGTCAAAGGGCGCCTGCTGTTCCTGAAAAGAATCTGCCGGAGAGCCCCCTTTGCCCTGTTCATATGGCCCGTGCCGGGTAAGTTTGAGGAGCATCTGAATATCGCGTAATATTCGCGTCAATGCAGCCACGCGCCGCTCATCGCAGCATCTGACCGCATCGACAATGAGTCTGTCGAGACCCGCCATGGCGTCGCGGCCATATTGATGCAGGTCGCCCCGATGCTCGGTCGAGGGTCTCTGTTTCACGCACGATTCGCCCGGCCCGGGAATAGATGGGGTTATGCTCGCGCTGCGACGATGCTCCCCGAGAGTGGCGCGCTCATATTGCATATCGCTGAACACTGCCTCCCGTCCCTCGTCTGGTTGATCCCTGGGAAGATTGACACCTTGCAACGTTGATATGCCATGACAATTAAGGATTAGTGTTCCCTATAAACTTTCCAATTATCGTCGGCAAGGCGCGGGCTCGATCGCGATCCGCGGTGTAGATGGACAATGTTCCGATGAGCCGATTGGCGGCCAACCGGCCATGCAGTATGGAAGGGCGTCACCCGGATCGGCTGATTAAATCAATCGACAAGCCCGGCCGATAGCTGTGCAAAAATGGTGATCAGCAGCCAAAGCGCTATGGACAAGGCGGTGATGAGCGCTAACTTCCAGACCATGGAAACGGCTTCCCTGAGCATCGACGGCCCGCGGCCCTCAGGTGGCCGCGGTTTGGTGCCCTTGCCCGATCTTCCCCGCTAGCTGGTCCGAATAGCCCCGCCTTCCCGATAGGCGAACGGGCTGGCAGCGATGACCAAGCAACCAATTTTGCTGTGCCCGCCGCCCCGATCGGATCTAGAGCAACGCAGAGGAGAGGGAGCCCAGCTTTGCCGCGGCGCGTGCCTCCATCGGATAGACGTTTTCGGAGTTTCCGCGAGGTCGTACCCTGCCTATGCCGTGATAGGCAAACCCTGCCGCCGCAGCATCGGCCGGCGAGTATATGTTCCTCAGGTCGACCAGCACCGGTCCATCCATGATCTGCCTCAGCGATGAGAGATCGATGGCACGAAACTCGTCCCACTCGGTCATGATCACGACTGCAGCCGCATTGCGAGCAGCTCCCATCGCGTCGTCAGCGAAGCTGACTCCGACCAAAGACTCCCTCGCCTGGATCATCCCCTCGGGGTCATACGCATGGACGACCGCACCGGCGTCGCACAGGCCCTGGATCAATGCGAGCGAAGGCGCCTCCCGCATATCGTCGGTGTTGGGTTTGAATGTCAGTCCCAGGACGGCGATCTTTTTATCACGAACATTGCCGTCCATGGCTCTGATCACCCTCCTCGCCATGCTGCTTTTGCGGTAATCATTCACCGCCGATACCGTCTCGACGATGCGCAAGGGACTTCCGTGATCGCGCGCGGTCCTCAACAGCGCCTGCGTGTCTTTCGGAAAACAAGAGCCGCCATAGCCGGGACCCGCATGAAGAAACTTCGAGCCTATGCGCTTGTCGGATCCCATGCCGTGTGCGACGTCCTGCACTTCCGCGCCGACGGCTTCACACAAGTCCGCCATCTCATTGATAAAGCTGATCTTCGTGGCGAGAAATGCGTTCGCGGCATATTTGATCAGCTCGGCGCTGCGCCGGCTGCAGAAGAGCAGCGGGGAACGATTGAGGTAAAGCGGCCGGTAGATGGCGCGCATCACCTCGACGCCCCGGGGAACATCGGTCCCGATAACGATTCGATCCGGTCGCTTGAAATCGTCGATGGCGGCTCCCTCTCGTAAGAATTCGGGGTTCGAGACCACCGGGACCGTCTCGCTCAGGCCGGCCGTGCCCAGGATCCGCTCGACCTCGTCTCCGGTTCCGACGGGAACCGTCGACTTGATGATAACCACCGTCGGACCGGTGACGGCGGTCGCAACTTCTTGCGCCGCAGCATAGACATAGCTGAGATCCGCATGTCCGTCGCCGCGTCGCGACGGGGTGCCGACGGCAATGAACACGGCGTCGGCGCCTCCAACGGCCGATTGCAGATCGGCCGTAAAACGAAGCCGGCCGGCGGCTACGTTCTGAGCCACCAGCTTGTCCAGCCCCGGTTCGTATATGGGAACGCTTCCCGCCTGTAGCAGCGCGATTTTTGCGGTGTCCTTGTCGACGCAGGTCACATCATGGCCGAAATCCGCGAAACATGATCCAGAGACAAGGCCCACATATCCGGTGCCAATCATCGCAATGCGCATCAAGTCCTCCGCTCTTTGGGACTGAACAACGGCAAAGGGAATAGCTTGATCGTCCGCGGCCGGCTGCGGAGCATTGGAAGGAGTGAATGACCCTTTTTCCCGCTCCGTTAAGCCGTTTGGAGTCGTGTCTGACGATGTCGGCTAGGAGACGAGCTGCAGGTGGTGATATCGACGATACCATTCCACGAACTGCGGAACGCCTTCGTCGATCGTGGTCGTCGGACGGAAGCCCAGGTCGTGCTCTATAGCACTTATGTCGGCAAAGGTGGCTGGAACGTCTCCAGGCTGCATCGGCTGATAATCTCGGATCGCGCTTCTTCCGCATGCGGCCTCGATCACCTTGATGAGCCGGTCCAGCCGCTCGGCGCGATGATTTCCGATATTGTAGAGCCGGTGGGGCGCATGGCTTCCACCTGGTTTCGTTGAGCCGTCGTCCGACGGGGGGGTGTCGAGGACCTTGAGGACCCCAGCAACGATATCAGCGATGAAGGTGAAGTCGCGCCGCATATTTCCATCGTTGAACACCGGAATGGGCTCGCCGTTCAGAATCCGCGAGGTGAAGATCCACATCGCCATGTCTGGTCTCCCCCATGGCCCATATACCGTGAAAAAGCGCAGGCCGGTTTGGGGTATCCGGTACAGATGCGAGTAAGTCTCGCTCATCAATTCGTTTGATTTCTTTGTGGCCGCGTAGAACGATACGGGGTGGTCGACACGGTGGTCCACCCTGAACGGGACGTGTGGGCTCGCGCCGTAGACCGATGAGGACGACGCATAGACGAAATGGTCCACTGCCCGATTGCGGGCGACCTCGAGCATGTTGAGATGGCCCACCAGATTGGAATGTACATAGGCTTGAGGATTCTCGATCGAGTAGCGAACCCCGGCTTGCGCTCCCAGGTGGAGAATCCTGTCGATCCGCAGGCCTGCAAGCGCGTCCTCCAGCGCTTCCCGATCGCCAAAATCAACCTGGCCGAAACGGAAGGAGCCAATACCCTGAAGCACCTTCAAACGGTCCCGCTTGATAGCCACCGGATAATATTCGTTCAAATTATCGATGGCAAAGACATCTTCTCCACGCTCGAGCAGCGTTTGACAGCAATGGAAGCCGATAAAGCCCGCTCCGCCCGTCACCAAGATTGTCATCGCTTTTCCCCGGCACGCTAGTTGATGCCATTACGGCGCGGCGCCCTACGTGCCTCTGAAGGGGGCTCCGTACCCTCGTCTTCCTGATCCAGGCCTCGGCTGACGGCCCAGATGGCCGCTTGCGTGCGGTTGCCGAGCTGCAGCTTGCGTAGGATGGTCTTCACATGCGCCTTGACGGTCGCCTCGGAGACGCCGAGCTTACGGCCGATGATCTTGTTGGATTCTCCGCCCACAAGGCATCTCAGTATTTCTATCTCGCGTTCAGAGAAGTGGGCGAGTGAGATGTGGCTGTTCCAGCCGCTCGCGGCCGGCGTTCCGATGTCGTTGGTCAGGGCATCGATCAGCTGCGAGGGGAAGACTTTCTCGCCAAGCGCGACCAACCCCACGACGCTGATCAGAGCCTCGGAACCGATATCCCTGGCTACAACGCCGTCGACCTCGATCGCAAACGCTTGTCTGACGGTCTCAATCTCACATTGTTCGCTGAGGAGCAGGATGCGGGCCTTCGATATGGTCGCCCGCATCTTCGCGCAAAGTGCCAGAGCGGCCTGCTCTGACACACTATCAATGATGACCAGATGGCGAAGGTCGTCCTTCCAGCTTTCGAAGCTGAGGTACGGACTATCACGGACGCATTGATCGATCGTGAAGCCGCCGATCTTCAAGATGTGCTTGAGGCCCTGACAGTCGATCTCATTGCGGCCGATGATGGATATCCACAATGGATCATTCATTGTCTGTCCAGTCCAAGCAACTCGGCAAATGTGCGGGCTCGCAAGTGCGACGGTTAAGACGCTAACGCGAAGGATCGTTACGCGTAAGGAAGCGTTCGAATTACGCCCTTTTGGGCGGCTCTGCTCGATAGGCGTAGGCGAGCGCCTCCGCCGCATGTTTCGTCGACTCTGTTCAGGAGTAGCTGCGGCGCGTCTCCTCACATGCGGGAGGCGCTTTACCGATGGTGTAGCTCCTTTGCTCCACCGGTTCGCCCCAATTGCGTTTGTTGCGGGTGACATCGCGCCGCAAATTGGGCGCGAGCGGAGACTCCGCCATAGGAAGGTGAAGGCATGAACTTCGGTGCTGAAATTCCGCTGGGGTTGCCGGCCGGTCCCGCAAGCGGCGTGGCAGAAGCGCGCGCGGGGGGCCAAATCGGACTCGGCCATCTTGCGAATGTCCTGCGTCGGCGTTGGCCTTTGATCCTGTCGATCGTCGGGGTGACGCTGGTGATTACCGGCCTGTCCATTTGGATGCAGACGCCCATGTATCGGGCGACGGCTACATTGCGCATGGACATCCCCGTCGCCGCAGACGGTAGCGAGCGCGCTGTTCCAACTGCCGAAAGCGAGATGCAGATTGAGACGGAAACGCGCACCCTGGCCTCCCACGACTTTGCGCGAGCCCTTGTCCTCGATCTCGAACTGCTCGACGTCCCTGCGTTCAGTGGCCGCAAGCTAAGCAAAGGCCGCACCCAGCGCGCCTCGAAGTCGCGGATCGACAAAGCCGCGGCCAAGCTCCTGACCATGGTTCAGGTGCGGCGCGTACCACGTACGCAACTCATCAATGTTTCGGTCGATTCCCCGCAACCCAAGTTCGCGGCCATGGTTGCGAACCGCTATGTGCAGGTTCGCCAGATGCATGGAGCAATGGATCGTCTCCAGCGTCAGGACCGGATCATTGCCGCAATGGCCGATCGGACGAAGCGAGCTGCAGACGAACTGCGTATTGCCGAACAAGCCGTCGCTGATTATCGCCGCGCCAATCGCATGCTGCAGGGGAGCGGCGGCCCGAGCGATCTCGCCGGGCTGAACCAACTTACTGCGGAAGCCGCAGCCGCCGCGAGCCTGAGAGCGGGCGCAGTGGCAAAAGCCGCCGGCATCGGCGCCGCCGCGCAAATCAGGCCGGGGGTGGAAACCGCTACCTCGCCTCTGCTGACGATGCAGCAACAGCGGCAGGCGGAGTTGCTGCAACGGCAAGCGGAGCTTTCCGCCTTTTACGGGCCGGGGCATCCCTCTCTCGCGAATGTCATGGCTCAGCTCAAAGAGGTCCAGCGAAACATTTCGTCGGAGCAGGAGCGCGTCAGTCGAACAGCAGCCAACGAGGCCGCGATAATGGCTTCACGTGAATCTTCATTGGCGCGCAGCGAGGCTCAGAGTGCTGCCGCGCGCGAGGCTGCGCTACGCAGTCACCTCTCGGAGCTGACGTCCAAGGCATATCTTCATACCGCGGCCAATGTGCGGTTGGCGGAGCTTGAACGCGCCGCCGAGACGCAGCGCGCCTTGTATGTGGGGCTTGCGGGTCGGTTGAAACAACTTGGGTCGGCGCTCGTCTCGGGGACGGGCCTTGTCCTGCAGTCGACCGCTCCGATCCCCGTCAATCCCATAAGCCCAACACCGCGCAAGACACTTCTGCTCGCGCTTCTCGGGTCGGGCATGCTCGCTTTCGGCGGTGCCTTCGCGCTCGAAATGAATGATCGACGGCTACGCAGCGCGGAACAGATATGGAAGCTTTTCCAGCTGCCCACCTTCGCGATGATTCCGCTGCTGCGATCCGGCGTCAGCAGGACGACCGCACATGACCTCATCGCCACCAGGCCGAGTTCCAAGTTCGTGGAAGCGACGCGGATGCTTTACCAGCAAATCGCTCTGCGCCGGCATGGGCCGGGAGCGCAGACGATCCTCGTCACCTCGCCATTGCCAGGCGACGGGAAGACGTCGGTGGCATATAGTCTTGGAGCGGTGGCCGTAGCGGCAGGCAAGACTGTCGTACTCGTCGATCTGGATCTGCGTCGCGTGACGGGCTTGGGTGACCCGGGCGGCGATATCGTCGACCTTTACCGCTACCTGGAGAATGATGGCGCCGTTCCCGCACTACCGCCGGCCGAAAATAGCTCCTCTTCGAACGCCCTCACGGTCTTCGCTTCGAGCAAGGTCGCCCGCGATCCGGCCGCCGTCATCTCGTCACCGCAACTGGCGCAGCTGTTCGAGGAACTCCGGATGCGCGCGGACCTGGTCATCATCGACGCCCCTCCCGTGCTGTCGGTCGGCGACGCCACGAACCTGCTCCCTCTGGCCGACCTCAGCTTGTTGGTGGTTCGGTGGGGTCGTACCCAAACCGATGAAGTCGCCCATGCACTCAGTGCGCTGCGAGAGCCGGTTGGAGGCATCATACTGAATGGCGTCGATTATCCCCGCCACGCTCAGGGTCGCTATGGGGATTCCGTTCAATATTTTCATCGCTCTGGGGTCTATTCCCAGCATGATCCGGAGTTGGTGCAGCCCTCAATGCTGGCGAGCCTTATGAACGAATGCTGCAAAGCTTTGGGCCTAAAGGCATGGCCACGACAAACGCGGGCATAGAGTTGGCCCCGAGCGACGCCGATTTGCCGCCGCACGCCCAGCGCACGCCGATCGAGGTGCTGCTGATCGACCCGTCCGCGCTGAACCGCAGCTGCTTTTCGGCCGGCCTGGCAAGCGATCCCAGTATCAGGGTGGTGGCCTGCGGAGATGTGGAAAGCGTGGCGCCGGCTGCCTTTTCCAGAGGTATTCCCGACCTTGTGATTTTGCGCGTCGTCGCAGGTGAACGGTCGGATAGTGACGTGGAGCAATGCCTGCGGGCGCTCGGCAGAATCTTCCCACCTACCGCGACCATGCTGATTGCGCCCACGGCCGAGCCCCGCCACGTCGTCACGGCGTTGCGGCACGATGTAGAGGGACTGGCTACGGATCAATTGAGCATCGCGTCAACGATAGACGTGATGCGTCTCGTGCATGCCGGGATGCTCGTCTATCCGCGAAGTCTTTTCGAGGTGCTCCAACAGAAGCGTACCCCGCCTAAGGGCGGCGCATCATCCTCGAGCAAGCCGAGCATAGACAGGCTGACGCGGAGACAACATGAGGTCCTGCAGCTGATCGCCAGCGGATCACCCAACAGAATAATCGCGCAGCGGCTTCGGATCAGTGAGAGCACCGTCAAAGTCCATGTACGCGCAATCATGGAGCGGCTCGGCATCGTCAATCGGACCCAGGCCGCCGCCCTCTTTTTCGATATCCGTTCCGAAGGCGGTGGTACTGAGAATATTCCGTGACGGCAGCGATGATCGCGACCAGGATCAGCTGCCGACTTTCGTCGGCAGCGTGGCTGATACGTCACCGACGGTATGCAGAGCCCACCGGTCGAGTTGCCAGGTAGTGAAATGGCGGGCTCAGGCGCGCGCCGCGGCGATCAGGCGATCATCGGTGACGCGGCCGAACGCCAGCCGCCGTCGGCGCGAAGGTCTCGCTCGGTGGGAGACGGCAGCTCATCCATCCGGAAAGCCGACGGGTCGGTTGCCGCTTGCGTACCGTACGGGGTATCGTCCACCTTGTCGTAGCCGGCCAGCCCCCGTTGTACGGCCCAGATCGCGGCCTGCGTGCGGTTTTCGACACGAAGCTTGCGGAGAGCGGCTTTAACATGCACCTTGACGGTCGCCTCGCAGATACCGAGGCGACGGCCGATCACCTTGTTGGCACTCCCCATGATGAGAAGCCGAAGGACCTCGATCTCGCGTTCCGACAGATTGACGTCGGACAGGTCGGCCGAGCAGGTGATGGGGTAAGGGCGCTCTCCCATGCAGGTTGCCATCTCCGACGGAAGAACCTTTTCGCCAAGGGCCACCAGCCGGAGAACGCCGATCAACGGTTCCGATGAGATCTCCTTGACGAGATAGCCATCGATCCCCTGGCGAAAGGCGCCCACTACGGCGTCGAAGTCAAATCGATCGGCAAGGATTACTAGCCGGGCGTCCGGATGCCGTTGGCGCACGGCGTCGCAGAGCTCCAAACATTCACTCGCGGTACCGTCATCGACAATGATGATGCGGGTGGCACCTCTGTCCACAGTTTCGTCCGGGAAACTGATCGCGCCTGGATCATTCACGGCGCACGTCATCCGGAGTGAGTGGCTGGTTAGTATGTGGCGTAGACCTTCGCGTAGAATGCCATTGCTGCTCAGCAGGGCTACCTCGATGTCGCTGGACATACCTTTTCCTCCGATGAAGTGGATCAGTCATAATCCACTATCCAAAAAGTTCTCTGGGTGCCCCCCCAAACGACTGATAAGGTTAATAGTCCTGCGCCCCAATGCGTGGGATGGCTAGAGGCAATTAAGGAGTAGGCTGCCAGCCCAGCTTTGCCATATTTTATGTCGAGCTTGAGCACGCCTCGCCGTCCTATGCTATCTCACGCAAAAGCATGAAAGCTTCAGCGGCGTTCCGATGAACCGTAGCGCCCCTAAGTATTGCAAGCGCCCGAATGGCCTCCACCGAACGCTCGTCGGGCGCGGCCTTCACCTGTGACGCGTAGCATTTGAAGGCCGCGATCTTTGGCTCGAGCGCCTCACTGATGTCGACATAGACGTTCGGCGCAAATGTCGGCGTCAGACCCGGCGCGTACCAATTCGTCTCCGACAAGGTTTCATAGCTCAGAACACGGGCAGGGCCCAATCCTGATCTCGGGCGGGCAGCGACCATCGACGAGAGAAAAACCAACTGGTGATCGAGATGGACGTCGCCCACGAAAGGAATGAACACGGTATCGGGAGCGACTGTCGCGATAAGCTCGCCCAATGCCGCGTTGAGTTCCGCATGCGGAACGGCATCCAGTTCCGCGGCCGGAAAGTCGTACAGGCGCGTGCTGGTCACCCGTAGCAGCTCATGGGCCATTTCGGCTTCGCGCCGTCCCGTCTCCGACACCTCTGCTCCAAAACGGGGCGCGGCGGCTTTGGTCATGATCGCGACGTGGACTTCCGCTCCAGCCGCGGCGAGCCGCACCATGGTCCCGCCACAGCCCAATATTTCATCATCGGGATGGGGAGCTATTACGAGTGCGCGTCGAACGATATCGAGCATCTTTAGCCGCCTTGCTGACCCAGGACGATGTGCATCGCCGGCGGGCGGCCGTCGGCGCTGTCCCAATCGAGGATCTCGATCGTCGAGCGGTCACCACATTGCACGGTGAATCCTGGACCGCTGCGGCCCACTACCTGGCCGGGGCGCGCCAGGTGGCGAGCGCCGTCAGTGGTTGTCCGGGCCTCCCAGATGATCAGATCGTGACCGCGGGACTCGATCCGTGTTCGTGCACCGGGGTAAGGCCGTCCCACGGCGCGGATCAGCCGTTCGATATCTTGAGCCGGCAACCTCCAGTCGATGCGTCCGCATTCCGCCGTTCGTTTGGCTACCCACGTGGCGAAACGCTCATCTTGAGGATCGCGGCGGGCGGTCCCCGCTGCGAGAGCCGTCAGTGCCCTTTCCAGCATCGTTCGAAGCGCGATCATATGCCGCGCGTATAGACTCGCCGCGGTCTCATCCGGAGCGATATGAAGGAACTCCTGCTCGAGGATGGGCCCGCTGTCGACGCTGCCGTCTATCCAGAAGAGAGTGCTGCCCGTGATCGCCTCGTTCGACAATATGGTCCACGGGATCACTGCCCGGCCGCGCATGCGAGGGAGAGGAGACGGGTGATAACCGACCGTTCTGCCCGGAGCGATCGCCATGAAGTCCGGCCGGCAAATTTGAGACCAGCCGATTACGAACACGTAATCCGGCGCTGTGGCCGCCACCGCTTCACATGTCTCGGGCGCATTGACGTCGGCGGCGCGCAGCATGGTCGCGCCCGCCCGGTCCGCAGCGTCGCCCAGATCAACGAAATCGGAGTGGCGATGTTCAAGGCTGGCCGGAAGGCTGACCACGAGAGGCACGCTCCATCCCGGAGAGTTTCCGATAGTCTCGACCGCTATCCGGCTACTTTCGACCGCGCCTACCACCACAGCTCGCATGAGCCTTCTCCATCAAGATCGGATCGATATGTTCCCCGCAAATCATCACCAAGGGCGTTCGGCACAGGATGCGCAGATCGAGCGCGGCGGAGCGCTCGCGCACGTAGAGCAGATCCATTGCGAGCTTCTGATGATTGTCGAGCAACGTGTTTCCGCTGACTTGCGCAAGTCCGGTCAGACCCGGCCTGACGCTCGAGCGCAGGATGCCGAGCTTGCCAAACTCCCATATCGTCCTGGGGAGCAGAGGCCGCGGGCCCACGAAACTCATATCGCCCCGCAAGATGTTCCAAAGTTCCGGCAGTTCGTCGAGTCGCGATCTGCGAAGAACGCGGCCAAGCCAGGTCGTGCGCTCGGCGTCGGGCAGCGGTACGCCGGATGGGTCGACCCGTTGATCCATCGTTCTGAACTTGATCAGCTCGAAGCTCGCCCCGTTCAGCCCGGCGCGCTGCTGTCTGAACAGCACCGGTCGGCCCATTGAGCAAAGGACCGCCAGCGCGATGAGGATCAACGGCAGCGCAAGCAGCACGATGCCCAGGAGTGCTAGCACGATCTCGGCCGTCCGGCGCATCAGCTGGCGCTCCACGCGGGGCTCGAAGCCGAAGAGGGCGCTACGGCCTGGGTATTGACGATGTCCAGTTTCATCGCGCGCAGTAGCTGAGCGTTCACCTTCCGCACATCGAACCGTTCCTCGGCAAAATAGCGGGAAGCGGCGCCCATCGCCGGCGCGAGTGAAGGATCGACGAGGAACTGCTCCATGGCGTCGCACAACGCGTCGACGTCGCGGGGCGGCACCAGCAGTCCATTCCGCCCCTCGACCACCGGTTCGCGGCATCCGGGGAGATCGGTGGTGATTAGCGCGCGGCCTGTCGCCATCGCTTCAAGCAACGTCCGCGGCAGGCCTTCCCGGTAATAGGAGGGTAGGACGAATACGCTGGATGCGGCAAGAAACGGTCTCACGTCCCTCGTCTCGGGATGATATTCGATGCACCTGGCCGAGATCCACTCGTCGAGATCGGCCTCGGTTATTCCGGTCGGGTTTTCAGCGTCTAGCCGGCCAAGCAGGGCAAATGTCGCTGTGGGATAACGCCGCTTCAGCCGGCGCGCGGCTTCGGCATATTCAATGACACCCTTGTCGCGCATCAGCCGGGCAATCATGAGGAATCGCGGCGGGCCATCAGGCGCGGGGTGCGCACAGAACTGCTCGAGATCGACGCCCGAACCGGGCACCTGAATGACCGCCGCCGATTCATTCACGATCCCGTGCGCGATCATCTCGCGCCGATCGTCGCTATTGAATACAAAGGTGGCCTTGGCCCGCGCGAGCGCCATACGATAAAGCCGGGACACCAGCGATCGCAGCAGGGGCCGATCGTCGCCGGCGGGACTGAACACGTATCCCAATCCCGTCATGAGCGCATAGAAATGCGCCTTGCGAAAAAGCTTCGCGGCCAGCCCCCCATATATAATCGGCTTTTGAGTATATGCGAGCACGACATCCGGGCGCTCACGGTGATAGATGCGGACATATCCCAGCAGCGTACGAAGATCCGAAAGCGGATTGCTGCCGGTCCGCTCGAGCCGCGTTCTGCTATACCGTACCCCCATTGACGCCAATTGCCGTTCAACCTCGGGATCGCCGTCGGGCGCACAGGCGATAACCTCATGCCCGGCTTGCACCATGGCGGCGATCAAACGTCCGCGGAAATTGATCAATGAGAAAGCGAAGCTGGATAGGATGAGGATCTTCATGCGGCCAGCTCCCGTGCCGATGCGGCGTTCAAGGACGCCTGCCAGTGGCGCTTCCAGTTCTGGAACGTCAGGATCGACCATAGTTGGAAGGACCAGTTGCGATGTCCGGCGAGATGTTCGCGCCAAAGTTTCCGCACCGGCGCCACGGCAAAGAATCCCTCCGAGGCCAGCACGTCACCATCGAGCAGGTCTTCGGCCCACTGCCGCAGGGGGCCACGCAGCCATGTCTCGATAGGAACGGAGAATCCCCGCTTCGGCCGGTCAGCTAATTCCGCCGGCAGATAGCGACGAAACAGCGCGTGCAGCGGCCACTTGCCTAATCCGTCACGTACAAGGAAGCCGCGTGGAAGGCGCCAGCTATACTCAACCAGCGCGCGATCGAGGAGCGGTGCGCGCGCCTCCAGGCCGACCGCCATCGTCGCGCGATCGACCTTTACCAGAATGTCGTCGGGCAAATAGCGCAACGCATCCACCAACATCATCTGGCGGAGGGGATCGCCAAGGCCGGCTTCGATCGCCTCCGCCGCTTCCATCCCTCCGACCACCAACCGTTCGGGCTCGTCATGCACGCTCGTCATGCTGCGATAGAGGCTGTCGGCACTTTCGCTTCTGACCAGGGCCGCCAATTTGTGCATCCTGTCACCCGACATATTGCCGCGAAGCCCATTGCCGGCCCGCGAGGGCCAATAGCGGAACGCCCGGTCCCACATGGCAGGTGAAACGGCATCGATGCCGCCGGCAAAGGCGTTGCGCAGCCATGACGGCAACAGCTCCACGCCCCTTCCCAGCCTGGCAGCGATTTGGTAGCGGCTATAGCCGCCGAACATCTCGTCGCCGCCATCCCCCGACAGGCACACCGTAACCCGTTCGCGAGCATGGCGAGCGATATGAAACATCGGAATGGCCGAGGGATCGGCAAAGGGCTCATCGTAGATTTGGGGAAGCATGGGCACCGTAGCCAGGAAAAGGTCGGCGCTCATGCGGACCATGTGGTGCCGCGAACCGATCGCTTGGGCCACTGCCGCCGCATGCGACGATTCGTCGAACTCGGGTTCCTCGAAACCTATCGTGAAGGTGTCGATCGGTCCGTCAGCGCACTGGCTCATCACCGCGCTGATCAAAGATGAATCTATACCGCCCGAGAGAAACGCGCCGACAGGCACGTCGGCGATCATCCGGTCGGCGACCGCCCGTTTCAGGAGCCTGTCGACCTCGTCGATGACAATCTGGTCGTCGGCTGACGTAGACTCCCGGCCTTCCGCTTGAGCCACCTCGCGCATCGACCAATAGGGAAGGGGCTCTCCCGAGCCCTCCAGCGTCACATCGATGTGCGTCCCTGCCGGCAGCTTCCGGATGCCGCTCAGGATCGAGAATGGTCCGGGGACATATTGGTGCCGAAGATAGCTGGTGAGCGCCGCCCGATCGATCGAGAGATCGAGCATCGGGACGGCCATAAATGCCTTGAGTTCGGAGGCGAACACGAAATATGGGCCGCGCCAGCCATAATAGAGGGGCTTCTTGCCCAGCCGATCCCTCGCCAGGTGCAGCGTTCGGTGCAGCCTGTCCCAGAGCGCGAAGGCAAACATTCCGTCGCACGAGGCCAGCGCCTTGACCAGGCCATGCCGCTCTATGATCGCGAGCAGAACCTCGGTGTCGCTGCCACCGCGGAAATGATGTCCCATTGCCTGTAACTCGGTTCGCAAGGCGCGATGGTTATATATCTCTCCATTGAACGTGATGATGTATCGGCCACTCGCCGATTCCATTGGCTGGCGGCCGTCGGGCGAGAGATCAAGGATCGAAAGCCGCCGATGAGCCATCGCTATGCAGGCTGAGGGCTCCGTCCATTCTCCCGACATATCGACGCCGCGATGACGCAGGCTGTCATTCATCTGCCGTGCGATGAAAAGCAGCTCGGAGGGTGGGCGGTCGCCCAGCACACCGCTTATTCCGCACATGGCAGCCTCCCCCGCGATAGGAACCGCCCCGAAGGTGAGACAAGGGCATTTCCGTAGAGCTCCGAATATCGCGCCGCGATGGCCGAAAGCGAGTATTCCGCTCGGACACGAGCTCTGCCGCGGGCGCCGATGTGCCTCCTGCCCTCATGGCCTGACCCACTGAGCTCCGCCAGCGCTATGGCCATTGTCGCAGGATCACCCCTCGGCACGCAAATCCCGCCGTCGCCGATGATGGCCTTGCTGTCGCCGACGTCTGTTGTAATGCACGGCACGCCCGATGCCATTGCCTCCCCCAGAATGTTCGGGAAACCCTCGCCCCAGGCAGAGGAGAGCAGGACGATGTCGCAGCCGGGCAGCCAATCGGCGACATCCCGCCGATCTCCGAGCAGCGTGAGCCGATCGGCCGGGAGCCATCGCTCACAAACCCCTGCCAATTTGGCCGGAAGAGCGTCCGTTCCGCTTCCAGCCAATAGCAGATGCACATCGTGACCCATTTGGCGGGCCCGTCCCGCAGCCTCGATCGCAGTTTCGTGATCTTTCATCGGATGGTGCCGCGCGACGACCGCCACCACGATCGCGGATGGACTGATGCCGAACCCGCGCTCGAGCCTTCTGCGGGCGAGCCGCTCGGCTCCATCAGGTCGGAATTGCCGGTGGTCGAAACCGTTGGGGATCACGATCGCGCTACGGCCGTCATAGCCGCATTCGACATGCTGACCTACAGCTGCGGAAGAATTGTAGATCGTTGCGCACGGCCGTTGCGACAATCTCGCGCCGAGACCGATGACGAGCCGTGTTGAAAGCTTCTCCCGGCGAATATCATGCAGTGAGTGGCGAATGTTCCAGAGCAGCCGGGACCGATGGCGTGTGAACGCGGCCGCGGCGGTCGCCGCAATATTGCCGTGGTACATCCACCCTTGGATCACGTCGGGTCGATGACGCCTCACGACTGTGTCGAGTGCTCGCAACGCTCGCGGGAATTGCCAGAAGTGCTGCAGATTCAAACTCTCCACCAGCACGCCCTCATTGACCATCTTTCTTCCCACCGTACCGGGCGGCATGAGCGAGACCACGACTGCGCGCGGCATTCCCAGAGTGGCCTGATGCTGAGCGACAAGCTTGGAAAGCATCGCTTCGGCGCCTCCGAAATTGAGCGCGGTGATGACGTGCAAGATCTTCATGCTTTCCCTTGGCCAGGTGAACGGCGCCATGGCGGCAACGCAGAAGAACACTGACTGCCAATTGTCCTCGCGTGCCGCCGAAGTTTTGCGGCATTGCGGCAACACTAGCGGCGACCGGCGCGCGCCACATTTGCAAAAAGGACTGATAGACTTTCGGCGTGCGTAAGGCCGAGCATCATCCAAAGGGAGGCGGTCCGGCCCGAAAGGACTAATCGGCAGGCTCCGATGAGATCGCCGGACCGCTTTCGGGATATGTCCGACTGCTCGTCTTACCAGCCCCCAGCGCGGCTGGCAGGCTCCGCTCGAATCGCTGAACGGAACAGAGGGAGGCGCTTTCGGCGCTTTCCGTTCGCCATGTCAGGAGGCGTAATGACTAGCCGGCAACCCTGGGGCACGATGCGCTTACGCTCGCTATGCGTGCTATTCCTGGACTCGAGCGCGGTCGCTCTCTCGCTATATGTGGCTCTTCAGCTGCGCATTCCGGGGCAATGGCCGGAAGCGATGAGCTCCGCCGCCGCGGTGAGCGCAGCAATCGCCGTGATCGCATCTATCGTCATCTTCCACATCGCGGGCATCTATCGGCACTCATGGCGCTACATTTCGCTCAAGGAACTTGTTTTCCTTAGCCAGGCCTGCGTCGTATCCGTAGCGGCCTCGTCGATCATCACCTTGCTGTTCCTGTCCGACCCGCCATCGTTGCCCCGTTCCGTCCCGGTCATTCAGTGGTTTGTCCTCGTGGTCATGCTCGGCTCGTTGCGGGCGGGCCGGCGCATCGCGCGGGAGGTGATGCACCCCGGCGCCATGGCGGACCGCTGTTCCGGCAACACGCTCTACGGCAGATTGCGGCCTGGAGGCGTCCGCCAGGATGTGTTGTTGATCGGGGACACCGATTGGGCGGACAGCGTGTTGCGCGTGCTGAAGCGTGGACGCCAGGCAGCGCTCACGCCCGTCGGCATCCTCACTCATGACGACGGTGACCTGAATCTCAACATCCGCGGCGTTCCTATTCTTGGCACGGTCGACAATCTGGAAAAGGCCGTGGGCGATCTCAGCCTGGGGAAAAAGCGGCCGAGCTTCGTCATCGTGAATCAATCCGATCCGTCGTTGACGGGCCCACGCATCGCCAGGCTGGCAACGCGTGCCGCTCAGCTCGGCCTTGAACTGGCCCGGGCCCAAGACCCGGGGCAATTGCAGCATTTGCGCGATGGAATGCTCGACCTCCAGTTTCTGAACCTGACCGATTTGCTTGGCCGTCCCGAACTGCGTCTCGACGGCTCCGTCGTGCGTGACGCAATCTGTGGCCGCAAGGTGCTCGTGACCGGAGCGGGAGGGACGATAGGGAGTGAGCTGGTACGCCAGATCGCGGCGTTCGGAGCGGACGAGATCCTGCTGCTCGACCATGCGGAATGCAATCTCTACACGGTAGACTTGGAATTGCGCGAAAGTTTTCCGGCTGTGCGCTCCACCCCGCTACTCTGCTCCGTGCGGCAGCGGGAGGCGGTCATGAAAGCCTTTCTGGAGCACCGGCCCGATCTTGTGTTCCACGCGGCTGCTCTCAAACATGTGCCCCTGGTAGAAACCAATTTGAGCGCCGGCGTACTTACCAACGTCATCGGGACCCGAAACGTGGCAGACGCGGTGCTTGCCTGCGGTGCGCGGGCGATGATCCAGGTCTCCACCGACAAGGCGGTGAACCCGGTAGGTATGATGGGTGCCACCAAGCGGATGGGAGAGCTCTATTGCCAGGCGCTCGACCTCGCGGCCTCCTCGGATGCCGCATGCTGCCGCTTCCTGACGGTCCGCTTCGGCAACGTCCTCGGCTCCAGCGGTTCGCTCATTCCGCTGTTCATGCGTCAGCTTAGCAGGCGAGGACCGCTGACTGTCACCCACCCCGATATCGAGCGCTACTTCATGACGGTCCACGAAGCCGTGCAACTGATCCTTCACAGCGCTGCCGGCACGCTGAAGGGAGGCATCGACCGCGGTAGAATATTCGTGCTCGACATGGGCGATCCCATCAAGATCGTCGACATCGCGCGCCGGATCATCCGGGCTGCCGGCCTGGTGCCCGACATCGACATCAAAATCGAGTTTGTCGGTTTGCGCCCCGGCGAGAAGCTGTTCGAAGAACTTTTCGACGTGGGGGAGGAGCGCCTTCCTTCCTCGCTTCCGGGAATCTTCGAGGCGGAGCCGGATTCAGTACCGCTTCCGGTTCTCAAGGCAGTGTTTCATCAGCTGGAGGAACTGGCCCGTCGAGGGGAGGATGAGGCGATCCGCTCCGTCATGCGAAGCGTCGTGGACATGCATCAGGATGAGCCGCGAGAGGCGGTGGCGGCGGGCAGCGATCGGCCGGCGGCCCAGCTCATTCCGGCGCGCCTGCAAGAGGCGAGTTGACGATGGCGACCTTGGCCGCGACCGCTCCGATCCGCGAGCAACCACCGTCCGCCCGATCTCCCATCGTCTCACGCTGGCCTTCCTATGGCGAGGACGAGATCGCTGCCGTCGCGGAGGTCCTGCGCTCGGGTCGGGTCAACGCTCTCGTGCACGGGGACAAGTGCCGCGAGTTCGAGCGGCAATTTGCCAACTATGTCGGTGGTGCCCATGCGATCGCGGTCGCCAATGGAACGCTGGCGCTGGAACTGGGGCTCCGCGCGCTCGGCATCGGCACGGGCGACGAGGTCATTGTAACTCCGCGAAGCTATTTCGCATCAGCGAGCTGCATCGTCGCCGTGGGAGCAAAGCCAGTCTTCGCGGACATCGATCCGCTCAGCCAGAATATCAATCCGGACGCCATCTCGCGGGTCATCACCTCCCGAACGCGCGCGCTGATCTGCGTTCACCTTGCGGGCTGGCCATGTGACATGAAGCCGATCATGTCGCTCTGCCGTCGTCATGGGATCAAAATCATCGAGGATTGCGCGCAAGCGCTCGGCGCCGAATATCGCAACCGGAAGGTGGGCTCGTTCGGGGACGCCGCCGCCTTTTCCTTCTGCACCGACAAGATCATGTCGACAGGAGGCGAGGGCGGAATGCTGATCATCGAGGACCGTGACGCTTGGGAGCGCGCATGGGCCTATAAGGATCATGGCAAAAGCCAGTCGAGGCTGTTTGATCAAAGCGGAGCCACCGGCTGCTTTCGCTGGCTGCACGACGATTTCGGAAGCAATTTTCGCCTGACCGAAATGCAGGCCGCGATCGGCTTGCTCCAGCTAGCCAAATTACCGTCCTGGCTCAAGGCTAGACGGCGCAACGCCGCGATCCTCGATGCGGCACTCACCGAAATACCGAGGCTGCTTGTCCCGCGACCGCCGGATGAGATCCGGCATGCTTATTATAAATATTATTGCTTCTTGCTGGGCTCTGAACGCGACGACGGGGAAAGGCGCGATGCGCTGGTTCATGATCTGCGACTTGCTGGCGTGCCGAGCGGCAGCGGCTCCTGTCCGGAAATGCACCGGGAGCAAGCTTTCAAGCGCTACTCGTCCGATGAAGAGGCATTCACACCGGTCGCGCGTCATTTGGGCGCGACCAGCATCATGCTGCCGGTCGACCCTTCGCTGACTGAGGCGGACATGCAGCAGATGGCAGCGCGCGTGAGAAGCTGCATGATGGCGCCGGGGAGATGAACTCCGACGGGCGGAACCTGGATGGCTACGCCCAGTTGCCGAACGAAGGCTTCGTGCCGGCCGAAAGTGAAGGCCTTCGGGCCTCCGCCGCCTCGGCGACAGCTCCATTGCTGAGCATGGCAGTGTTCTTTTTCGGCTATCACCTTTGGCGAGTTGGCGGTGTCAACATCACCATCAGCGACGTTCTCTTCATCGCGGTGGTGTTCATCGAGCTTTCGCTGGCCCGCCTGAACGGCATGCCCTTGGGTGCGCTTACGGCACCTTGGCTGGCAAGTTTGCTGGTCATGCTCGCCGGGCTGTTCCTCGGCAGCTTCTTCCATGGCGACATGACCCGTTGGCTGATCGTCGCCGCCCAATATCTGTTCAGCTATCTGTTGCTGCCGATGGCGCTCATCCGTGACAGGAATATGATAGAAAAGCTGGTGCTGGTGCTTATTGTCGGGATGGTGGCGATGGAAAGCGTTGCCATCGCGACCTATTATCTCGTCGAAGGCTATGAAGAAGCCGAGAAGCTTTTTGGCGTGGATTTCATTTCGGGCAGCCGCCGATTGGGTGGAATGCTGGGCGATGCCAATTGGAACTCCATCGTGATCGCGATGACCTTGCCGTTCATCGTCTATTCCGCCCGAAAGCGGCTGATTCCCGGAACCGCAGCGGTGGCGGCCGCCCTGGTGCTATTTTGGGCGCTGACCCTCGCCGCCTCATTCACCGGGTTCGCGGCGGCGGTCATCGCCATGCTGGTCATGACCGTGGCTGGACGGCTACGCCCATCGCCCAAGATAATGTTGCTCGGAGTGGCGGTCGCCGGGGGGTTGTACCTTGTCGATTATCAGCCGCCGGAAATCTTCGCGAAGCGAGTGGCCCCCGCTCTTCAGAATGCGAGTCTCGGCGGCGCCGGCACATATGACGACAGGGCGGAGCTGATCAAGGAAGCTTGGGAGCGCGCGGAGCAGACGGCGCTGATCGGTGTGGGTGCCGACCAATATCGTGAGTTCAGCGCTTTCAGCCAGCCGGTGCATAACATGTACGTGCTCCAGCTCGCGGAGGGAGGGATTCTCGCGCTCGCCGGATGGCTGGGCCTCGTGCTCATTCTCATCCTCATTCCTCTCACCCGTCTTCGCAAAAGCCCCCTCGAAGCTTCGCTCAATTTGGCGGTGATCGTTGTGTTCATGGTCTTCACCATCGCCAGCCCGCATATATATGCTCGCTTCCTCATGGTGCCCGTTATCCTGTCGCTGGGGATCGTCCTGACGGCGAACAATCCACTGCCTCTTCTGGGCAGGCCTCCTCTCCGGAATCGCAGAGGCGCTACCGGCCAAATGTACTAGGCTTGCTCCCATGAATCTCGGGAGGCGAGAGTGAAAAAGCATCATTGGCGAAGCTGGTTCGGATGTTTGGCCGCTTTGGCCCTGGCGTCCTGTTCTCCCACGGCGGGCCTGGAGTCGTTGTCGCCTGTGGCGCCGGCCGAGTATCTGCTCGGTCCGGGTGACGAGGTTCGGGTCATGGCCTTTGGCCTGGACGGTTTCTCGAGCAATTACGTCGTCAGCGATAATGGTGCCCTCTCGCTCCCTTTGATCGGCGATGTGACCGCAAGTGGCCAAAGCGTCGCCCAGATCCAAAAGGCGATCGCGGCGCAGCTCGCCGATAAACGCATCCTCAATAACCCGGTCGTAAATGTGCAGGTGAACCAGTACAGGCCGTTCTTCGTCATGGGCGAAGTCAAGAAGCCTGGCGAATACCAGTTCCGGCCGGGAACATCCGTGCTCAACGCGATCTCGATGGCGGGTGGCTACACTTTCCGTGCCGACACGTCGAAGGTGGCTATCACGCGCCGCCGCGGCGATGGCAGCTTCACGGCCGCGGCGAGCGAAAATGTGGTGATTCAGCCGGGCGATACGATCCGCGTGTTCGAAAGCTGGTTCTAGGAGATGTGCCGCTTGCCCCCGAAGCCGTGCGCCGTGAGGCGCATGGTGCGACGCACCACGTTGCTGCTCCTTGGGCTGGCAACCCCACTCGGCGCGCAGCCGCAGACCGATGATCAGCGCTTGCGGTCGGTGCTCGATTTGGAGCGGCCAGGCTATGAGCCTCGCCAGATCAAGATCGGCAGCGTGGTGCTGTCACCTGAGCTCGATGCCGGCGTTGTCTACGACAGCAACATCTACGCGTCCCATAGCGGCCGGACGAGCGATGTTCTGTTCACTGTCCGACCGATGCTGGCCGCAAGGAGTGATCAGGCGAAGGTGCGGTGGCAGGCCGAACTGTCGGCTGAGTTTCGCCGCTATGAATCGACATCGATCGAGAACAGCAATAGTTATGCCGCGACGGCCGCGGTGGCGACGTCTCTGCTGAAGGGTGTCACCGCGACAGCCAAGATGAGCTATCGCCGGGCCGTCGAAAATCGTTCGGATCCGGAAGTACGGCAGAATCCGGCCAGCGGACCGCCTTTGATCGACATCGCAACCGGCGAGGTCGGGCTGCGGGCCGGGCGTGGAAAAGTGGGGCTTTCGGTCAAAGGTCTGGTTGAGAAATATGATTTCGTATCCCCGCTCGATAGCGATCGGGATTTTAAAAGCTACCGGGCCACCGCACGGCTTCTCTATCAAGTCTCGCCCGCGGCGCACGCGTTCGTGCAGGGTTATGTGAATCAGCGCGACTTTAGACTTAGGGAGGTGGGCACCGGTGCCAGTCGCAATGGCCGAACGCTGGGTGGGCTGGTAGGATTACAGTTCGACCCGGGCGGCAAGGTGAGGGGTGATATCGGCGCCGGATTGTTCCGGTACAAGGCCGCATCGTCGAGATTCCAGAGCTTCTCGGGCTTTGGAGTCGATGCCAGCCTCATCTACACGCCTCGCGCCCGGACCGCGGTGCTGCTCGACGCCTTCCGTGGCGACGTCGCGACAGCGCGCAACGGTGCCAGCGGTCGGATCGACACCAGGGCCCGGCTCGGTATCCAACAGGAGATCCGTCATAATCTGTTGGGCCAAGCCGCAGTACGTGTCCGCGAGACGCGATATCGGGGTGTGAGCGAGAAGCTCAGGACCGTGGGTGCCGACCTCGACCTGGAATATCTGGTCAACCGCCATTTCTCCATCGCCCTTATCGGGCAGCTCACAAAGCGGACCGGCGGGCAGCTTCGTGATCGTTTCGAGCGTGCCCGGGTGGGACTAGAAGTCCGCGCCCGCTACTGACGAGATCGCGTGATGCGTAGGCCCAATCCGTCTGCAAGCCTTTCCCACATGCTGATTGCGGGCGGTGCGGCTTGCGCGCTCATCGCTTTATCGGCATCGCCAACCCGGAGCCAGAAGCCAAGGCCTGGCACGCGGCCGGCATTCGCCGGGGCACAGGGTTATGGAGCGATGTCGGCGGGCGGGCGCGGCGGGCGGGTGATCGCAGTGACCACACTCGCAGACGCCGGACGTGGCTCCTTGCGAGCCTGCATCGAGCAGTCCGGGCCGCGTGTGTGCGTGTTCAGGGTTGCGGGCGTCATCCGCTTTACCCAGAGACCACCGGTGATATCTCGCCCGTTCATCACCATAGCGGGACAGTCGGCGCCCGGCGGAGGCATCACCCTCGCTCATGCCGGAGGCCCGGCCGGCTTCACGCCGCTCATCATTAAAGGCACGCACGACGTCATCATCCGCCACATCCGAATCCGTATGGACGTCCGAGGAGCCGACCGTGGCGCCAATGATGCCATTACAATCGAAAATAGCCGCAACATCATTGTCGACCATGTCAGCGGAAGCTGGGCTCTGGACGAGAATATCAACGGCCAAGGAGATAATGACAACGTGACCATTAGCTGGTCGATCTTCGCGGAGGGTATTGCTCGCCACGACAAGTGCGCCCTGTTGGGCAGCGACCCCAGCCGAGCGCAACGAGTGAGCTTTCTGCACAATATCTGTGCTCATCACGGTGACCGAAATCCGGATCTGAACTTCAGGCCCGGATCCTGCATCGAGGTGATCAACAACCTGTTCTACAATGCCCAGTCCCAATTCGCGGAGGTGTGGGAAAGCTATGGCGGCACATCGGCCAGCATCGTCGCCAATATCTTCCGAGCGGGGCCGAACACCGGCCCGCAAACGATAGGCATCGATCGGCAAAAGCTGGGCAGCAGGGGAGCGGCGCGCGTGTTCGTACAGCGCAACATGTTCGATGGAGATTTCATCGACATGGCGCCTGGGCTTGGTGAAGTGGTAGCGGACAGGCCGGTCTGTCCGTTGACCATTCGTCCGCTTTCGCCGGAAGCTGCCTATCGCGCCGTGCTGTCCGGAGCGGGGGCGTGGCCTAGGGACAGGATCGATCACCGCATAGTGACCGAGATTCGAAGCAGAACCGGCCGTATCCGCCGCTCGCCCGGCTCGATCCCGCCGACGGTGCATCAGCCAGCACCATCCGACTCGGATAACGACGGCACGCCCGACGGCTGGGAGCGCGGCAATGGCAGCAACCCCGCGATGGCCGATGCCTGGAAAGATGCCGACCGCAACGGCATCCCCAATCTCGAGCAATATCTCGACGACGCCCACAGGTTGGCAGCCGCGCATTAGCTCCTTTCCGCTGGGCTTGCTGTCATAGCGGACGCAGGAAAATATGAGACCGTTTAGGGTCGAAGCACCAATGCCGCGGTCTCGCGGGGCGTAGCTGCCGCCATCGCCGGGGAATCGCCTTTCGTGCCGGCAACACCAGCCACCAAGCTCTCCCAATGGCGGGCGATTCGATCGGGCGCAAAGCGTTTGACCGAATGCGCTGCATTCTCGCCCAATGCGCGGCGCAGACGTGAACTTGACATCAGCCGATCCATCGCTCGCGCCAGAGCTTGGATGTTTTCGCGCTCGACGAGAATTCCGTCGTGGCCGTTGCGGATCAATTCCCGCGGACCATAGGGACAATCAAAGGCGATTGCCGGCAAGCCCGCAGCCATCGCTTCGCCCAGCGCTTCGGGGAAGCCTTCAAATCTCGAGGGTAGGACAAACGCCGAAGCGGCCTCCGTCCAACCGCCATGGATGCCGCTCGACCCTCGCAGGTTTATGCGCCCGGGAAAGGGCGACTGCTTGATCATCGCCTGGAGCGACCGGCGCTCCGGCCCCTCTCCCCAGATATCGAGCGTCCACCCGTGCTGCCTGACGGCGATGCGGTTGAATGCATCTATGAGAAGGTCGAAGCCCTTTTCCCGGGTGAGTTGCCCCACCGCGACGAGCCGCAGATCATTCTCTTCGTCATAGGGCAAGGGCAGCCCAGGGGGCGTTTCTATCGGATGCGGGATGACCCTGGCCCTTCTTCGAACGGTGGCCGGAACATGCTCAAGTGCCCGCTTGGTCTGCTCGACCACGGCGTTGGCGCGCCGCAGCAGCAAGCCGTTCGCGACACTCCAAAGCGGATGGATTTCCTGTCGCGCAGCCTTGTCGCTTTCGGATACAATCACCTTCAGCCTGGTACCGAAGGTGGCCGCGAGGGTAAGCACGTTGGCCTTCGTGAGAAAGCTCAGCACGGCGTCGGGACGTTCGCGCAGGAGGGCGCCACGCAACATCATGACTCGTCGGACCAGCGCCAAAGCTCCTCCCTGGCCTCTCCGACAAGGGCCGCCCAGCCGAACCAGCCTCACCCGACTGTCAAGCGGATGAGACATGTGATCGTGTGGATTATCGAAAGAGCACAGGGCGACATCCCAGCCAGCCTCCACCCATCTTGACGACAGCAGGCTGATCAGGCGCTCGGCCCCAGTACGTGGATCCTCGACGACGAAACAGATGCGTCTCGGGTGCAGGGAATGCAATGGCGATCCGCCGGCGGTCATGCACCGATGCTACACACCCGCAGCATTGTCTCCGCTGGTTCTTTGTGGCTGATACTTTGGGATAGCCAAGGATCCCCAAACATCGCCGATGTGCATTCGGGCGGCGAATTGCGGCTCTGCACCCTGCGGTACCGTACGGCCGGCCGGCCACCTCGGCCGATTTCATCCTAAAGAGCGATTGGCTTAGCCGTAAGGCCGTTCGTGAGCATGAGGCGTTAGGCTTACCAACGGGGGTAGCACCAAGCGGGGCTGATTTCGGCGAAGAAAGGCTAATGAATGGCGGCAGAAATCGTCAGGGTCTGTTTTCCCTTCGCGGGCGACATCGTCGGCGGAAGCCATTTTTCCGTCCTCGGCCTGTTGCGCAAACTCGATCGGAACCGCTTTCATCCGGTAATCGTGCCTCAGCATCCCGATGGCGCAATCGACCGGCTCTTCAGGGAAAACGGGCTGCCCACCGAAACTCCGGTGAGATGGTCCGAACTGCCCTACGATACAAAGTTCGGAGCCTCGAGGGCGTTTCAACTGGTGAAGCATGTCCTGCCGCAGATGAGTTATCTTCGGAAAAGCAACATTCAGATCGTCCATACCAATGATGGCCGCACCCACGCTACATGGGCGCTTGCGGCGAGGCTGTCCGGAGCCAAGTTGCTGTGGCATCAGCGCGGCGATCCCGACGCCGCGGGCCTCCGGTTCGCGGCGCCGCTGCTTGCCAATCATGTCGTCGCGGTCTCGAGCTTCGCCGCCCCGAAACCAGGCCTGTGGTCGGCCGCCCGAAAAACTACTGTTGTGCACAGTCCTTTTCCCGCGGATCTGACCCTGGACAGAGACGAAGCCCGCTCGGCGCTCATCAGGGAAATCGGCTGTGATCCAGCCACTGCATTCATCGCCTTTGTCGGGGCTTTCTCACGGCGCAAGCGGCCGTTTCTGTTTATCGATGCGATTGCGCAACTGGCTGGGCGGCGCCTGTCTCGTCCGGTGATGGGGCTGATGTTCGGTGAAGCCTATGACGGCGGCCGCACAGAAGGAGAGCTGCTTCGTTACGCCACCGAAAAGGGTGTGGCTGACATTGTGCGACAGATGGGATTCCGCTCACCAGGTACGCGGTGGCTGGCAGCTTGCGACATGTTGCTTGTGCCCGCGGTGGGCGAACCGTTCGGCCGCACCCTCATCGAGGCGATGCTGGTCGGCACGCCGGTCGTGGCGACGGCGTCGGGCGGCAATATCGAAGCCCTCCACGATCCCGCGCTCGGAATGCTCGTACCGCCCGAAAGTCCGGTGGCGCTCGCAGATGCGGCGGCCATATTGATCGACTGGCCGGCAGCGGCGACGGCAATGGCCGCCGCGGCATCGGCAGACGCGCGCGGCCGTTTCGGCGAAGATCTCCATGCTCGGCAGATCATGTCGGTATACGACCGAATCCTGGGAATCCCCGCGACGGGCAGCGAAGCCCTGAAGACTCTCGGAACCTATTTCCGCCCGGCAGGCCAGCAAGATGGGACTTCCGCATGATACGCTTCATCAATCACGCCTCGTTCGTCGTTCAATCCGGAGGCGTTTCGGTCCTATGTGATCCTTGGGTTTCCGGTTCGGCATTCCTCAACGGCTGGAATCTGATCTCGGAACAGCAGCACGAGGGACTCGACGAGGTCGATTACATCTGGTTCAGCCATGAACATCCCGACCATTTCTCAGTGGCTTTCTTGCGTTCGATCCCGCCGGCTCGACGGGCGGCCATCACCATTCTTTATCAGGAAACTCCTGATCGGCGGGTGGTCTCGTTCTGCCGCGAACTGGGATTCAAAGTCCGCGAGCTTGATCATGCCATACCGCAACGACTGGGCGGGGGCATCCGCGTCACATGTGGCAAGATCCCCTTCTACGATAGCTGGCTGCTGATCGAGACCCCCGAATATAGCGTCTTGAACACGAACGACTGCATATTGGAGCAGCCCCAGCGGGCAAAGCAAATCCGCCGATATGTTCCCCGATGCGATATCCTGTTCACGCAGTTCTCCTACGCGAACTGGCAGGACAGCCGCGACAACCGGCAGGCGCGCCGCGATCTGGCTGCCGAAAAGCTCCGGCGCATCGCCATGCAATGTGAGACGTTCCAGCCCAAATTCGTGGTTCCCTTCGCGAGCTTCTGTTACTTCAGCCACGACGAAAACGCGTTCATGAACGCCGACATCAACACTCCCGGTCAAGCTGTCGACTTCATTGAACAAAACTGCGATGCCATTCCAATCCTTCTGACACCGAACGAATATTGGGACGGCTGCAACCCAAAAGACAACCGCTTTGCACTGGATTGGTGGGCAAGACGCTATTCCGAGGCACTGTCGCGCGACAGGAACCTGCCGCAGCAGAGCATCTCCTTCGGTGAACTGCTGGAGAAGGCCTCGAGCGCGATGGACCGCGTCAGACGGCGGAACAACTATTTGCTTGTCACGTCGTTGCAGCGGCTCGGCATGATCCGCAAGGTGGAATTCAACATAATCGACACGGGCCAGTCGGTCGCCTTCGACTGGATCGGCGGGCTGCAGCTTCTCGACGATCCACCCTTTCGCGCCATCGAGATCCATTCGGAATGCCTGGCGTTCATCTTCGATCATGATTTCGGCGTGGATACCGTCAATGTAAGTGCCCGCTTCGAAGGATCGATGCGTGACAAGCGGCGCATGATCGGGCTGTTTTCCGTATTAGCTCTGAACAACACAGGGCGGCATTTGACATTCTCCGACGGGCTGAAGTTGATCAACCCCTCCCTTGTCCAGCAGGGTTTGCGCACGATAGGCCTGCTGAGTTAGCCGCGATGGTGGATAGAAGGCCCCTTGTCATCATCGGCGGCGGCGGCCATGCCGCAGTTGTGCGGGAATGCATTGATAGCTATCGCTATCGACTGATCGGTTGCCTCGACGATGCTAAGCCGATCGGCGCTGACCTCGGTTCCGGCGAGGTAGTCGGGCGCTTTGAAGATCTGGGTTCACTCGCTCTCCGCCACACGGATCTCGCTGCCATTGTCGCGATTGGCGACAACATGACCAGACGTCGGGTGGTGAAGGAAATGGAGAACCGGGTGCCGCGCCTAACCTGGGCAACGCTGATCCACCGCTCGGCAGTCGTATCGCCAAGCATCCAAGTCGGTCCGGGCACCGTTGTGGTCGCTGGGGCGATCATCAACTGCGGTAGCCGGCTGGGCAGCCATGTTCTGATCAACACGGGCAGCATCATCGATCATGACAATGAGTTTCATGATTTCTCGTCCACGGGGCCAGGCGTTTCGACTGGTGGGAACGTCTCCGTCGGCAGCCTCAGCCACATCGGAATTGGCGCCAGTGTCCTGCAGGGGATCAGGATAGGCGCAAACAGTGTGATCGGTGGAAAGGCATTCGTCGACCGCAATGTCGGCAGCAATCTTGTCTGCTTCGGCGTGCCGGCGCGCCCGCAGCGAACGCGCCTGACGGGCGCCCCCTATCTCTGATCGGTCGGTGAATTCGACTAATCCTTCGGGGAGTGAGCGGCCCCCCCAATGCACCATAGCGGCACCTCCTCGTGGCCTCCGCACGTCATTGCTCCGAGCGTAGTGTCGTAGGGATTGGCTTGGGATTTCCCAACATTTTCACGGCGAGAGACACCAATGGCGAAGGCAACCGCAGCTCACGTGGCGACCAATTGCGGTGTGGATGAATTTCTTCTGACAAGTCCGCCGACCCACCAAAAGAGCAAGGCCGATGAGTTCAATGTCGCCGCTCACGCTCTTCGTGGAATCGCAGCGATGATGGTGTTCTGGGGCCACCTGCTTGGTGGTACCGCGAAGCATATTTATGATGATGCGAACTATCTCCGGGCGGTCGAGGGTTTTTGGCACCTGGGGACATCAGGGGTGGTGCTATTCTTTGTCATAAGCGGCTTCGTCATACTGCCAAGTGTCGTTCGCTACAGACCTGGGCAGTTCGCGTTGCGCCGATTCGTCCGGCTTTATCCGCTTTTCCTGGCACTCTCCTTGTTGTTTGTTGCCCTCAATGCCGCAACCAATCTCTATCCTGATCTCAACAACCCCGGCACGGTTTTGGCTGGTCTCTTTTTTATCAATATCTTCATTGGCACGGAGCAACTAACACCGAACGCCTGGAGCCTGAGCTTCGAGGTGATGTTCTATGCCTTGACCTGCCTTGCCGCTTATTGCGTCGTCCACAAGCCGAGCCGGGCGGGTCAGGTCTTCGCCTTGGCGCTCTGCGCGACCTTTCTGTTGATATTCCCGATCGCATGCTTCTTTTTGGGCGGCGTGGCGATCCGTATGCTCTATGATCGAGGCATCGAACTGCCACCGTGGTTGGCCCGGCCGCTGGAACTGCTCGCCGCCGTCTGCTTCGTGCGCTATGCGTCGATGTCTTGGTTCGCCTATGTGCCTTCGGATTTTTTGAATCCGATTGCCTTGAAGATCATCGTCTCGAGCCTGTGTTATTTCTACCTCGCGGTATCTCGAACCAGTTTGACGAGCCTTTGCCTGAGATCGGGCGAGGCGCTTTATATAGGCACGGTCAGCTACAGTCTTTATCTTGTTCATCCATATACCTACTATTCGTGCCGCCTGATGTTCGATAGTCTTGGCTGGTTTACCGAGGACCAGTTCATATCGATGATATTCTTCTTCGCGGTAACCACTCCAATAACCCTATTGGCCACGCATCTCGTGCATCGAACCATCGAAATGAAGCCCTATGAATGGGTGTTCCGGCAGCGGATCTACCGCGAGAGAACATCTGGCGGGGCTGTACTGGAGCAGCTCGAGGACGCAGGCGGCCCTCGCACCGCGTGAATATCCTACCGGTGCGGGGGTGCCCGCAACGGATCACTGTTTGGCGGATTCCGATGAGCGCCGGTTTTCAATGAACACAGCGGAAGCGCGTCGTCCGACGCCCGGGCCGAGTACGATCCAGTCTGATACGGCTTCAAGTGGTGTTGGCCTCAAGCGCACCACATCGAAATATGACAGGCCGCCGATCACGGGGGGCAAAGCGGCGACCTGTCATATCGATGCTGCGGCATCAAGGGCATGCCTGCAGCCTGGCTTCCGGATGCCAGGCAGAATCTTACCACGGCTTGCAGATCGTACAGGCTGCTTTGAAGAACTACCTCATCAGGGCTGCAGCAGACCTCGGCCAAATTGGTCCGCCTTCATGTGCACGGGTCAAATCCTACAGCGATGGACGGCCTTCCGCGCCCACACATCGCCACGGCGATGCTCGGACGATGCGCGTCCTTGCCCAGCGGCTCATCATCCCGCGCGCTCTGATCGGATGTAAATGGTCTGGCCGGTCTCGAGCATGGCTCGAGACCGGCCAGTGGTTCGCTGGCAGATCGCCCGCGAATGATAGAAGCATACCAAGATTGCCGCCGATAGCGTCTGCGCAGCCGTATTAGCCCCATGAGATCATGTTAGCCGCCGATGATCGCGCTGGACTAGCTCGCCCGGATTAGAGCGCGCGATCGCTCGCCTCGGATATTTGGACATGAAATGGATTATTCACAGAAGTGTCGGCACGGCGGACGACATGTCCGTGACGGCTCACTGCGCCAGTCGGACCTCAGCCGTAGTCTCATCGCGCTGGCAGGGCGCATTAACTCATTTAAATAACTATTGATCAAAAACCTTGTTTTCAGGTGGCCCGCCACCCATCCGGGGGGTTATACTCCTTTAGTACTAGGAACGATAATGGCTACATTGCGGGGGACTACCACGTCCGACACTCTTACGGGAACTTCACTCAAAGACACCATATATGGTGGCCTCGGTAATGACATCATACGTGCCGGAGCCGGGGACGACTATGCGGAAGGAAATTACGGGTCCGATACAATCTTTGGCGAGGCCGGCAACGACTTCCTGAAGGGCGGCGACGGAGCCGATCTGCTTGACGGCGGGGACGGAAACGACCGTTTCGACGGCGGTGACGGAAACGATCGCCTGATCGGGGGCCTCGGAAACGACATTCTGGACGGAGGGAAGGACAACGATCGGCTCGATGGCGGCGACGGCCACGACCACCTTGTCGCTGGCAGCGGAAATGACACCCTGTTGGGAGGCGGCGGGCGAGACTATCTCGATGGCGACGTCGGCGACGACCTTATCTATGCCGGCGACGGCGATGATGGTTTCGCCAACGAGATCGAACCTGCAACGGGTCTCCTGACGACGATGGCCGTCTCGGGAGCTGCGGGGAACGACACTATTTATGGCGAAGGCGGAAACGACAGGCTCAAGGGCCAGTCGGGCAATGACCATGTCTATGGCGGAATTGGGAACGATTCGGTCGACGGGGGCGATGGCGACAATTATCTCGAGGGCAATGATGGCGACGACATACTCGACAGCGAGGGGGGACGCGACCGGTTGCTCGGTGGCACCGGCGCAGACCGGATCGAAGCGGGTGGCGGCGATGATTGGGCCGATGGCGGCGACGGCAATGACGCCATTACCGGAGAGCTCGGCAATGACAAGCTCTACGCGGGAACCGGCAGCGATGTGATTTATGGCGGCGAAGGCAATGACTCGCTGTTCGGTGGTGCCGGCTTCGATAAGCTGATCGGCGACGCGGGTGCCGACCAGCTCTCCGGCGGCGCTGATAATGACTGGTTCGTGTTCAAGGGCACGGGCGCGTTGACCGGAAGGGATGCTGTGCTCGACTATCAAGACGGTCTCGACCGCATTGTCTTCGAGAAGCTTGGGGTTTCGAAATATGCCGTCGGCGGGGGCAACGGCACGGTGTCCGCTTATGATGATCCAGCAGGAGGGGTGGTGCTGCACATCACGACCGCCAGTGGCGCCCGCTTCGACATAGGCGTGGATTCTTCGTCCGGGTCGCTCGTTGCGTCCCAGTTCAGCGCATCAGACTTCATATTCGGCTGAGCAGGAACTGCAGTGCGCCAGCCCCTGCTGGCGCACTGCGGTTTTGTGAGTGCTTCCGCCCAATAGGCACATCCGCGATTTGGCGGCGGCCTCCGCGGCAAGGCCGAAGAGCCAGGGTCTGAGCATCGTCTGAATCGCAGCCGTGAGGTTTTGCACTGATGTACGGCGTATCAGCTGGAGATTGGCCGGGACGCGCATTCTGGAAGGGCAAGCCTGAACCGCCGGCGCTGGGACCACTCCATCGCAACCGCGCAGACTGCCGCCAAGGCGACATGGGCGATATTTGCCCCCATAGCACCCGCAATGGGAATAAGCGTCAGAGCGAGGCCATGAAAGATCAACGTGGCTGCCAGGACGATGCGCAGAACGGCACGTTGCTCGCCCATCGCGAGCAGTGCGGACCTCAGAGGCGCCGCATGCATGGTAAAGACCACGGCGATCATCTGAACCACGAGCAGGGGGAAAGCCTGACCAAAGGCAGGCCCCATCAACGTCGCGATTATAGCAGGGCCACTCAGCATCAATGCCGCCAGCCCCGTGAGCGCGAAGGTGTCGAGGATCAACTGCACCTGAACCGTTGCGCGGCGAAAATCCCCGAACGAGCGTTCCGCCCAGAGGCGAGCGATGTCGGGATACAGCACGGCCTGGACTTGGCCGCATACTTGCTGGACGATCTTCGCAATTTGCTTCGCCACGAAATAAAGCCCCGCGGATTTGGCATCCGCCAAGGCTCCCACGAGGAGGACGTCAAGTTCCATCGAACTGGTGCGGAGGCTCATCGACAGGCTGGATGACCACGCGAAGTTCATGATGCCGGGAAACCGCCCGGTGATGCCGCGCAGCGGCACGCGGTGCAGGGCCTTCACCTCCTGCCGCCGCAATTCGAACAGCGCAAGGACGAGGAAGAGGACCGAGCTCAATATCTGGCTCGCGGTCCACGCCACGATGAAGAAGAGAAGGCCTCCTTCCCACCACAGGCCGATACCGCACAGCAGCAGGCGCAGGAGACTGCCAAGCACCTGCATATAGGCAATGGTACGGAATCGGCCGGCCAGGCGAAGGACCGCGGTCGGCATGCCGCTGATGTTGAAGAGCAGGCTGGTGCAATGAATCAGCACCAGGACGACATTGGCTTCGCTCATGCCGAACAGCGGTGAAAACAACCATAGCACGAGGACAGCGGTGGCGGCCGCAGCGACGCAGGCAGCCCCATCTAGCCACAGACCAAACGCGAATAGCGCCCGCAGCCGTTCGCGCTGAGCCTCGGGCGGATGCCCTGATTCCGCTGCGTATTTGATGAGCGGTTGCCAGCTTTCGAAACGCATCAGCCGGTCGAACAGCCTCACGTAACTGACGATCAGCGCGAGAATGCCGTAATCAGCCGGACCAAGGGATCCAGCCGTCAGTACGACGGTGACGAGAGTAACAGCACCGGTGAAGCCGTTGCCCGACAGCAGATGGCCGATATTCACCAGGCGGCGGCGCAGCCCTGCTTCGACCATCGTCCACCTGGGGAGCCGAGCCTTGGCCAGGGCTGCCACCGGTTCTGTCGCCGGTCTTTCGCCTTCCTTCACATCAATGTCCACAGCGTCGACACCTATGGCCGTAGATGATGTGAGCCCTGAAACAAGGGCATTGCAGCTGAGGTGACCCCAGGAGAGGATCGATCTCCTTTCCCCCGGCCGCGGATCTCGAGCGCCCCATGGAGCAGGGCGGTACCGATAGCCGTATCCAATATGAGCAGCATCGCTTCCCCAGTTAGGCTCGAACAGGCCGTTCGTGAGATTGCCTGACTCCATAAGTCTATGCATCCGTTCACATCGCTGCGCGCGATCGATTCAGTCGTGCCGAGGGCAATTCCGGAGTACCCGGTGTCGAGGCGGAAAATGGCGCGGTTCGCTCGAGCGGAGGTCGGTCGCACCGGTCGGCTTTCCCGGCGTCGGCATCACCGGTCCACGGATGCTCTTAAGGCCTATTATCGGCGATCGCCCACCCGCCCAAAAGGGCGCTTGATTAACCCGGATGCCCCATTCGGCCGTTGATGCACTCGAGTAAACTGCCGCGGATCTCGCTATCATTTGCCAGGGGGACGCACGTTGCCGCACGCCACAACAGCCATCTTCGACGGTGGATCCGCCAACCCGGCTTTAAGAACGATCGACTCTTCCACCTCACATGGTGGGGAGTCGTCTCCTTTCCAACGCTTGCACGATGTACCCCGGGGGCATGCGCCACTGGCACTGACCTTTGTCGTGCCGGCACTTGGTGCCGGTGGATCAGAACATGTCATAGCAATGCTCTGCAACCATTTTGCCGCGCAGCGGTGCCGTGTCAGGCTCGTGTGCTTCGAGCCGGCGGGCACGAAGCCATTTTATTCCTTGCACCCGTCGGTGAGGCTGGTTTGCCTGGGCATAGAATCGCAACGCCGCGGCCCCGTGGGGGGGGCGCTCGCCATGCTGCGACGCTACCGCCTCCTGCGTGCGGAGTTTCGACGTAAACGTCCCGACGCGGTAGTCACCTTTCTCACCAGGACCAACGTGCTTGCCGCGTCGGCCGCACGATCGGAAGATATCCCGGTGATTGTTTCGGAACGAAATAATCCAGAACGCCAGCCGGTCGGGCGAGTCTGGGAATGGCTTCGCCGCCACGCTTATGCAGGCACTGACGCGCTGGTCACCATGACCCGCGGCGCGGGTTCCTATTTCAAGCCTGCTTCCGGTCGACTGGACCTCGTGATCCCCAACCATGCCAGGCTTCCCGATCGAGAATATATTTTCAACCCCGCCGGCCGGAATCTCGTCGCGGTTGGACGGCTGGTCGAACAGAAGGGTTTCGATCTGTTGCTGCAGGCATTCGGGGCGCTTTCAACCCGCTTTCCCGACTGGCACCTGACAATCTGGGGGGAGGGGCCCCTGCGAGGCGCACTGGAAGCCCAGCGGTCGGCGCTGGGCCTGGAGGGCCGCGTCAGCCTTCCTGGCACCACGTGCAAGCCGGGTGACTGGACAGCCAACGCCGATCTCTTCGTCCTTTCTTCACGCTTTGAAGGTTGGGGACTGGTCGTAGGCGAAGCAATGGCTGCGGGCATTCCGACAGTGGCCTTTGACTGTCCATGGGGTCCTGGCGAGATGATCACCCACGGCGAGAATGGGCTCCTTGCTTCCGATCAAGATGCCACGGCCCTCTCGGATGCCCTCGCGCTCGCGATGGGCGACGCGCCGTTGCGACAGCGGCTCGGCGTCGCGGGTCGCCTGTCCATGAAACGTTATGATGCCGCAATCATTTTGGCCGAATGGGAGGATCTGATCAGGAAGGTGGCAGGCGTTGAGCATGATCCAGCTCAGGGACAGCCGCAATGATTTTGGCGTTCTGTCATTTCGATCGTGCAAATGAGCTTGGGCTGCGAGAGCGTCGTGCCTGGGCGCCCGGAGCATGGCGCCAAACGCTCAATTCGTCCGACATGGGGAGGATGCCGTGACCACCCAGATACTCTCGAAGCCACGCCGGGAATATGGTGGGAATGGCGACCTGTTGGGCTTGCCTGTTGTCGACCTTGCCCGTTTTCCCCAGTTCCTGATCATCGGCGCGATAAAGGCGGCTACCACTTGGGTGACGTGGCAGTTGCAGCGGCATCCGGGCATTTATCTGCCCGATCCCGAGCCCCACTATTTCAGCCGTGAGCATCATCGCGGCCCGGAATGGTATGCCCGGCACTTCGCCGACGCCAGCCCGGGCCAACTGCGCGGTGAAAAGACCGCCGATTACCTGGGGAATCCACAGGCGGCCGGCCGAATTGCCAGAGTATTGCCGAACATACCGCTCATCGTGCAGCTGCGCGAGCCGGTAGCCCGAGCCTATTCGGACTATTGCATGCTCCTTCGGCGGGGCACGATATGCGGACGGCCCGAGGAATACCTCGACCCGGCCACCGCCACTTTCCGGAGGTTCATCGATAATGGGCGGTATTTCAGCCATCTCGAGCGCTGGTTTTCTCTGTTCGACTCAAAGCAGTTCCTGATCTTCCTGTTTGATGATGTGCAGGCTCAGCCCGATAAGATCATCGCGGATTGCTGCCGCCATCTGGGCGTGGCGCCGCTGGAAGACCATGGCCCCTCGGGCGCGGGTCGGGTGAACGACGGCTCTGTTGCCTATCTACCGCTGACGATCCGACGCATGTTGCAGCCCGCGAAACGCCTAGTGAGACCGCTTCGCGGCAATGTCCTTTTCGAACGCGCCCGTGCGATGCTCGCGAAACCGATCGAATATCCGCCACTCTCGCCCGAGCTGCGGGCGCGGCTGCAGGATTTCTACGCCCCGGAAGTGCAGGCGCTCTCCTCCATGCTGGGCCGCAATCTCGATCACTGGCTGCCCGGCGGCCGCTAATGTCCTGCAGTTCAAGGCAGCTTATGATCAAGCTTGTTGCGCCCGCCTATGTCCAGTCATCCTCTCCTGGGGGCCATCCATGTCGATCCTGTCTTTGATATTGAACGGCTATCTGCACCACCTCCCCGACTTCAGGGGCAAGTGGCGCTTGCTCGCCCCGTTCAGGCGCTTCCTGGACGGCCAACCGGTGCGGTCGCGCTACAGCGGCGTGATCGTAGGCCTCGACGTCAAGGATCGCACCAATCAGTTGGGTGTGATGGGCAAATATGGAGCGGCTGTGCCGGCCGAGATCGGCAAGCTCGCCGAAGGGCATTGCTTCATCGACGTCGGCGCAAATTGCGGCGTATTCAGCCTACTTGCAGCCGAGCGCGTCGGGCCGAGCGGCCTCGTCCTCGCCTTTGAACCCTGTTTTTCGACGTTTACCAAGCTGGTGCGGAACATCGGCCTGAACTGTTCCCACAACACGCTCCCCTTCAATCTGGCTGTTGGCACCGCCACGAAACCGGATCTGCTCGATCGTGGGCCAAAGGGTCATTCCGGAAAATATGCGATCGCCAACGGACCGGCAGAGAATTGCGAAATTATCACCTCACTATCCATCGATGATTTTCCAGGTATTCTGAAAATTATTGCTGACCGTAAAATAATGATCAAGATAGATGTCGAAGGTTTTGAGCTATCTGTATTGAAAGGTCTGGCGTCTATATTGGAGAACTCGAACACATATAAGGTAATAGTAGAGATAGATGACAGAAATCTTGGAAAATATGGGGTAAATCAGCAACATATATATTCCCTTCTCGATCGATATGGGTTTGAAAGAGCGGACGACCCGAATGGACGCAACCACTTCGACGCTGTGTTTTCACGCGGAACCCAGCCTCCGCTGCCTGCGGCCCGAATGCCGAGGCATAAACCGCTTCCGCCGCAGCGCGCGTTCAGCACGGCTGTCGCCACATGGCCTCGCCGAGCGGCGGCAATCGCCGCTGCCGTGCTGATCCTGGCTGCCGGCTGGGGGACCGTTCAAGCAGGATACCGGCTTTCGCGGGCAGTTGAGCATGAGCAATTTGTCGAGGAGGCACTCCAGTCCCACTGGATTGCCCAAACCAGGATCCGGTTGCGCCGCTCGCCGGCCGCCGAGTACGACGTGGGCGGTTTGGCCTCGGAGGCGCGGATCATGATCCCGCATCTCCCGCCGGGTTGGCGTGTGAGCGAAGTGCAGCTCTTTCCGTCGGAAAGCGGGCCCGCTCTGCAGCTTCTTATAAGGAAGAACGGGGCCGAACCGATCTCGCTCTTTGCGGCACGCCATCGCAACGCGGCTCCGGTCAAGCCCGATGTCGTGACCAGGGACGGGAACTCGATCGCCTATTGGCAGGAGGGCGAGCAGGCCTATGCCATTATCGGTACCAGGCCTCCCGCAGAAATCGATAGGCTCGCAGAAGACGTGGCCGACAATTTGTCGCTGTGAGGCGATCGGGCCTTTCCATCCATCGGCGCATTTCGGTCGCCCTGCGCATTTATCCCGAATCGAAGGAGATCCACCGAAAGAGAATTTCCCCTGATCTCTTCCTATTGAGTAGAGTTCACGGGTAACCTTGGGAAAGTCTTATGCGCCGGTCGCCCAATGCCGCAGTTCGTTAGCGCTCTTCGTCTCGACAGCTATCCCGTCATGGCCGTCAGGAAGAAACGCGGGCCTATGCGAACACTTCCCGGATTTTCATTGACGATGGGTTTGACGGTGACGTGGCTCAGTCTGATTGTTCTCCTACCGTTGAG
>CAMLSA010000021.1 GCA_946482655.1 uncultured Sphingomonas sp.
AAGCGACCGCGCAGATGATCGACCAGGAGGTCCGCCGCCTGATCGAGGAAGCCGAGCATACCGCCCGCACCGTCCTTACCGAAAATCTCGACGAGCTTCACCGCCTCGGCAGCGCGCTGCTCGAATATGAGACGCTTTCGGGCGAGGAAGCCAAGCGCGTAATCAGGGGCGAGGACATCGGCCGCGATGACGGCAACAGCCGCAGCCCCGCCGCGCTCAACACCGGCGGCTCGTCGATCCCGAAGAGCAAGCGGCCGGGCGCCGGCGGCGGCTGGGGCGATCCCCAGCCGGCCTGAGACAAGATCAGGCCGCGGCCGTTTGGCGGCCGTCGAGCCGGGTGTGCTGGCGCAGGTGAACCATGGCGAAGCGGGCCGAGTGATGGACAAGATCGCCTACAAGGTGCTGCTCGCCGATGAAATCGGGACCCTGGAATCTTCGGGGAGCTTCTCCGGCTCGCCTGTCGACCTGGCCGACGGCTATATCCACATGTCCACCTCGGCGCAGCTTGCCGAAACGATCCGCAAGCACTTTGCCGGGCATGATGATCTCGCGATCGTCGCGGTCGATCTTGAGGCGCTCGGCGACTCGGTCAAGTGGGAGGTCTCGCGTGGCGGCGGTCTCTTTCCGCACCTCTACGGCCCGCTCTCGCTCGATGCCGTGATCGGCTGCGGACCACTGGAGTTCGACGACAAGGGGGCGATACGCCATCCGGTCGCCGGCTAGCCGATCCATCATCCGCGACTGCGGACGTATGTCAGATTATCTCACTGCCAGCCAGATGACGTGATGCGCCCCTTTTCTGCCTCCGGTGGCGCGCACCTTCACCTCGTCCAAGGCGAAGCCCGCGCGCTTGAGACGCTCGGCGAAGGCCCTGTCGGGATAGGCGGACCAGACCGCCAGAACCCCGCCGGGCACAAGCGCGGCATAAGCAGCACGCAGACCATGTTTGCCATAGAGCCGGTCATTGTCGGGGTGGATCAACGCGTCGGGGCCATTGTCCACGTCGAGCAGGATCGCGTCATAGCCGGCACCCGGCGCCGCGATCGCATCGCCTACATTGCCGACGCGGATCGTCACCCGAGCATCGTCCAGACTGTCGCCGAAGAGGTGCGCGAGCGGCCCTCGCGCCCAGTCGACGATCGTCGGCACCAGCTCGGCGACGATGACCTCGGCTTTCGGCGGCAACGCCTTCAACGCGGCGCGCAGGGTGAATCCCATGCCGAGACCGCCGATCAGCAGTTTCGGATGCGCGCGC
The DNA here is from genome assembly GCA_946482655.1 of uncultured Sphingomonas sp. The sequence goes on from CAMLSA010000021.1 coordinate 1,256, forward strand.
CCTCGGAGCCTTTCGCAGGGCAGGTTGGCCAGCGCCTCTTCGGAGCCGCGCAGCCGGCTGCTCATCAGCTCGTTGCGGCCGAACAGGATCATATAATCCTGGCCGCGCCGCATCAGCCGCAGTTCGCCGCCGCCGGGAATAGAGGCGGTGTCGACCTTCTCGAGCGGGATCAAGGCGCTATCGGGCCTTGTTCTTGCGGGCGGCGTAGCGCGCGTCGCGCTCGGCCTTTTTCTCCGCTTCGGTCTTGGGAACGGGCTTGCTCGCTTCAGCCTCGGCGGCGCGGGCCGCCCTTTCGGCCTTGGCCTGCTCGATCGCCGCCTTCTTGGCGGCGCGGGCTTCGGCCTGAGCGGCTTCGCGGGCGGCTTGGGCCGCCTGGCGCTGGGCGACGATCGCCGGATCGAGCGGCGGCTTGGCCTTGAGCTTGGCAAGCGCGTCGGCCTTTGCCTTGTTCGCGCGTTGGATCCGCTCCTGAAAATTGTCCTTGAACGACGACATGAGGTGGATTTCCTGATAAATGGAATGGGAGGAGACGAGGACCGCTCCACGGGTGATGCCGGGCGCCATAGCAAAGTTTTCGCTCTTATCGCTGATTTAATGCGCAATTCGCGCGCTCAAGTTACCGATCGCTGCCATGCCCGAAATACGCAACCCCATGAACGATCCGCCAGATGGCCCGGCTTCGGGCGGCGGCAGCGCCAAGCCGAAGATGCTCCTTCCGCTGGCTGGTCTCGGTGCCTTCGTGCTGCTGGCTTTATGGATTCGGCGGGCGACGCACCTCACCCGCTGAAGAGCGCAGCCCGCTCCCCATCAGTCGCCGGTCCGCATCGGCACCTTGTTGGGGAGCTTCTTGCCCTTGGTGCGGCGTGACGGCACCTGGACGGGATTTTTCTTCTTCCAATCGCCCCAGCGCATCGGTCCTTCGGGCGTGTCGATGATGCGATCATCGAGCGATTCGGTCATGGCGGAGGTCCCATCTTGCCCACCGAGCTTGAACCGCTTTCCGAGACGCGTCCAATGCGATTTGAATCTGCTTCGACGAAGGCCTCTCCGTGCCGGAGCGGCCTTTCGCCGAACATCGGATCAATCCGGATAACGGGAGACCCATTCGCTCGGATAGGGCGGCGCCCATCGCGGCCCGGCGACCCAGGTGGTGCCGCGCGGAGCCGCGTTCGCTTCCAGCGTGCCGGCCCGCCTCATCGCGTCGTCCACCGCGGCCTGCCGGCACGAGGGAATCACGGTGGTGCTGCTGGTATCGCTCTCGCCGAGCTTCTCACAGAGGAAGCGCGCCGTGAGACGCAGCCGATGGCGAAACTCGGCGCGGCCGCCTGCGGTGCTGAGGTCGAGATCGGCATAGCTCACCCTCTGCGATAGGCTGGTCACGCTGTCGGGCACGCGTCCATAGCGGCCGGTAACGACCACCTCTTCATCTGCCTGTGCGAGGGCGGGCGCCGCAGTGGCCAGGAAGGCTGCGCTGGCAATCAGCCAGCCGGTCCTGGCGGGGGAAAAAAGCTTTTTCATTGTGGCATCCTTCCGAAAAAGACTGGCCTTCTCCGCAAGCTCGTTGGGGCGCCAGCGCAGTTGAAACCAACGGAAGCCGTTCCCTGTTCCGACGGTTGATCCGCCCTGTCGCAAGCCGATGTCGCAACTTTTCCTTTAAATCACTTTTCGAGGTGGCGAGGAGGGGGCGCCCGACCGCACCGCGCTGGGGCGGGTTTATGAGGGCACCTATCACCGGCGGCTCGACGAGACGCTGCGCAGCTATGAACTCGACTTCTACTAAACTGCCGCGACCGTTGTTGTGGTCGCCCTGCGCTTGGGAGGCGCCGGTCTCCGGCGCCTCCTCGTTCAATCAGTCGCGATCGCGGCGATGGCGGCGGCGCTCGTGACGCCAGCCATTATGCCGGCCGCGATCCCAATGACGGCCGCGATCCCAGTGGCGGTGGCGATCATAGCGATAAGAACGCCAGGGATAGGAGTAAACGTAGCTCGGATAGTTATAGCCATAGTAACCCGACGGGTGACCATAGCCATAGGGATAGTCATAGTCATAATAGCTTCCGCTCGAAATACTGAAGCTGAACGACTGGGCCGACACAGCGGCCGGAATTGCCGAAACAACCAGCGCCGCGGCGCCGATCAGTGCAGCTTTGATACGCATCGCAACTCTCCTTGCGGTCTACTGGCGTTGATACACCAATAGCGGCAGCGGGATGAGATGGTGCTGAACGTCGTTGAAAGCCGATGTTCATCAGCATGTTTACTTGTGGGCGTTACTCCACCGTCACCGATTTGGCGAGGTTGCGCGGCTGGTCGACATCGGTGCCCTTGGCCACCGCGACGTGATAGGCGAGCAACTGCACCGGGATCGCATAGACGATCGGCGCGATCAGCGGGTGGACCTTGGGCATGGTGATCGTCGCCATGCAGCCTTCGCCGGCGGACTCGATGCCGTCATAATCCGAGATCAGCACCACCTTGCCGCCGCGGGCCTGGACCTCCTGCATGTTCGACACGGTCTTCTCGAACAGCGGCCCCGACGGCGCGATCACGATCACGGGCACATGCTCGTCGATCAGCGCGATCGGGCCATGCTTCATCTCGCCCGCAGCATAGCCCTCGGCATGGATATAGCTGATTTCCTTGAGCTTGAGCGCGCCTTCGAGCGCCAGCGGATAATCGGTGCCGCGGCCGAGATAGAGCACGTCGCGTGCGCTTGCGATCGTGCCCGCCATCGCCTCGATCGCCTCGTCATAGGCGAGCGCCCCGTTTATCGCGGCGGGCGCTTCGGACAGGTGACGGACGATCTCTTTCTCCTGGCTCGGAGACAGCCGGCCCTTGGCGCGGGCGAGATTGGCAGCGAGAGCGGCGAGCACCGCGAGCTGGCAAGTGAAGGCCTTGGTCGAAGCGACGCCAATCTCCGGCCCGGCATGGGTGGGCAGCAGCAGATCCGCTTCGCGCGCCATCGTCGAGGTCGGGACATTGACGACTACCGCGATCTTCTGCCCCTCCTCCCGGGCATGGCGCAAGGCCGCCAGCGTATCGGCGGTCTCACCCGACTGGCTGATGAACAGCGCGAGGCCGCCATCTTCCATCACCGGCTCGCGATAGCGGAACTCGGACGCGACATCGAGATCGACGGGAATGCGGGCGAACCGCTCGAACCAATATTTGGCGACCATTCCGGCATAATAGCTCGTGCCGCAGGCAACGATCGTGACCCGCCTGATCGCGCTCAGATCGAAATCGGGAATCGGTAGCGCCACCTCGCCTTCAAGCCGGCGGACATAGGATTTGAGCGTCTGGGCCACCACGATCGGCTGCTCGTAGATCTCCTTGAGCATGAAGTGGCGGTGATTGCCCTTGTCGATGGTGAGGTTCGACACGCCCGAATTGACTATCTTGCGATCCACCGGCTGGTCGTCGCGATCGTAGATCTGCGTCTTCTCGCGGGTGATGACGACCCAGTCGCCTTCCTCGAGATAGGAGATCTTCTGGGTGAGCGGCGCCAGCGCCAGCGCGTCCGAGCCGAGATAGCTCTCGCCATTCTCGCCATAGCCGACCACGAGCGGCGATCCGAGCCGTGCGCCGATCAGCATGTCCGGATTCCGGCGGAACAGGATCGCCAGCGCGAAGGCGCCATGGAGCCGCTTCAGATTGCTTCGCACCGCCTCGATGGGGTCGACGCCGGCTTCGACATCGGCCGAGATCAGATGCGCGACCACCTCGGTATCGGTCTGGCTCTCGAACACCCGGCCCTTGGCGATCAGCTCGTCGCGCAGCGGTTTGAAATTCTCGATGATGCCGTTGTGGACCAGCGCAACTTCGCCAGTCGCGTGCGGATGGGCATTGTCCTGGGTCGGTGCGCCATGGGTCGCCCAGCGGGTATGGGCAATTCCGATCACGCCGGACAGCGGCTCGGCGGCCAGCTTCGTCGCTAGATTGTCGAGCTTGCCCTCGGCGCGGCGCCGCTCGAGCTGGCCGTCATGAATTGTGCAGATGCCCGCGGAATCATAGCCGCGATACTCGAGGCGGCGCAGACCCGCGATCAGCCGATCCGCCACATCGTCGCTGCCAACTATGCCGATAATGCCGCACATCGACCTACGCCCCGCTAGCCCGCACTCACCTAATGCTCAAAGCACTATTCGGCGTGGCTGACAATCGGCTCGAAGGAAGCACTTCCTCATCCCACCCATTTACGGACATGTCAGCTTTCGGGAACATCCGCTGCGGGTCGATGGGTGCGGGACGCTCAAGTCAGTGCGATCGGATCAGCCCTTCTGGACATTCCTGGCGTTCATCGCGGCGCGGAAGCGGGCGGCCCAGCCGGGGCTGGTCTCCTGCCGGCCGCGGGCGACGCCCAGGGCGTCCGCGTCGACATCGCGGGTGATCACAGATCCCGCGCCGACGATCGCGCCGTCGCCGATGGTGACGGGCGCCACCAGCGCGCTGTTCGAGCCGATGAACGCGCCATCGCCTATCACCGTGCGGTATTTGAGGAAGCCGTCATAGTTGCAGGTGATCGTGCCCGCGCCGATATTGGCCTTCGCGCCCACATCGGCGTCGCCGATATAGGATAGGTGGTTCGCCTTGGCGCCTTTGCCGAAGCGGCCGTTCTTGATCTCGACGAAATTGCCGATCTTGGCGCCCTCGCCAATGTCGGCGCCGGGCCGGAGCCGCGCATAGGGGCCGATCTCGGCACCCGCCTGGACGGCCGCGCCCTCAATGTGGCTGAAGCCGTGGATGGTCACTCCATCGGCGATTCTGGTATTCGGACCGAAGAAGACATGGGGCTCGATCACCACGTCGCGGCCGATCACCGTATCGTGCGAGAACCACACCGTCTCGGGGGCGATCAGCGTCGCGCCGGCGTCCATCGCGGCCAGACGGCGGCGGCGCTGCCATTCGGCCTCGACGCTCGCCAGCTCGGCACGGCTGTTTACCCCGGCGACCTCCCACGGCTCGGCCTCGATCACGATCGATCGACGGCCCTCGGCATGGGCGATCCTGACGATATCGGGCAGATAATATTCGCCCGCGGCGTTGTCGTTGCCGACCTGATCGAGCAGCCGCCACAGGTCGCGCGCCTTCACGGCCATCAAGCCCGAATTGCACAGGTCGATCGCCCGCTGCTCGGTGGTCGCGTCCTTATACTCGATCATATCGTCGATCGTGCCGTCGCCGCGTGCAAGGATCCGGCCGTAAGCGAGCGGGTCGGCCGGCCGGAAGCCGAGCACGACCGCGGCCGGATCGTCGCCGGCCAGCCGATCCAGCATCTGCCGCATCCGCTCGGCCGGCACCAGCGGCACGTCGCCATAAAGGATGAGGATATCGCCCTCGAATCCCCGGAGCGCGAACTCGCCCTGCTGGACGGCGTGGGCGGTGCCGAGCTGGGGCTCCTGGGTGACGACATCGGCGCCGAGCGGCGCGACGAACGCCTCGACCTGTTCGCGGCCCGCGCCGGTCACTACCAGCTTCCTGGCCGCGCCGAGCCGGTCGACGGTGTCGATCAGGTGGCCCAGCATGGGCCTGCCCCCGATCGGGTGCAGCACCTTGTGGAGATCGGATTTCATGCGCGTCCCCTTGCCTGCGGCAAGGATCAGCGCGGCAAAGGAGCGCGTCTGCATGTGTGTCATCTGCCACGAAGCGCTTGCCTTTTCCATATCGGCCGGGGATGGAGCACGCGATGACAGCCGATTTTCCCTTCGACGTGGTCGCCTTCGATCTCGACGGCACGCTCGCCGACACCGCGCCCGATCTCACCGCCGCGCTCAACCACGCGCTGTCGGTGCTCGGCCGCCCGCCGGTGCCCGCCGAGGATGTCCGCCACATGGTCGGTCACGGCGCCCGCGCGCTGCTTCAGAAGGGCCTCGCGGCGACCGGTGTGATGACGGAGGAACTGGTCGAGCAGGGTTTCCCGATCTTCATCGACTATTATCTCGAGCATATTGCCGACGGAACGACGATCTTTCCGGGGCTGAACGCGGCGCTCGACCAGCTTTCCGCACGCGGTGTGAAGCTCGCGGTCTGCACCAACAAGGCCGAGAAGTTGGCGTTGCGCTGCATCGAGGCGCTCGGCTGGACGGGCCGCTTCGACGCCGTGATCGGCGGCGACACGCTTCCCGTGCGCAAGCCCGACCCTGCGCCGCTGTTCGAGGCCATCGCTCGCTGCGGCGGTGGCAGGGCGGCTTATGTCGGGGATTCGATCACCGACACCGATACCGGCCGCAACGCGAATGTTCCGACCGTGGCGGTGAGCTTCGGCTTCTCGGACAGACCGGCCGAACAGCTCGACGCGATGGCGTTGATCGATCATTTCGGCGATCTGGTGCCCACGCTCCAACGATTGGGAGAGACCGACAGCTGGCTGAGCTGCAACATCTGCGGATCGACCAGATTCGTGGCCCCACATAAGCGCGGCCATACCCAGTGCGACGGCTGCGGTTCGAACGAGCGGGCGCGGCTTCTCTGGCTGATGCTGCAGAAGCATGAGCTGCTGCGACCGGGTCTGCGCGTCCTCCACATCGCGCCGGAGCACGCCTTCGCCGAGCGGCTGCACGCGATCTGGGGCGAAGGCTATGAGCCGGTCGATGTCGATCCGGAGCTCTATTCTTTCGCGCCGAACATGCGGAGGATCGATCTGGTCGAAGATGCCGCGAAGCTGCCGTCACGGCATTATGACCTCGTCCTCCATTCGCATGTGATGGAGCATATCCCCTGCAACATCACCGCGATACTTTATCATCTCCACAGGGCCTTGAAGCCCGATGGCAAGCAGCTCTGCTGCGTGCCGATCATCCGCGACGGCCATTATGCCGAGGATCTTGGCCCGCTCTTGCCTGCGGACGCCACCGCGCGCTTCGGCCAGCACGATCATGTCCGCAGCTTTGGCGGCGTGGATATCCAGCGGACGCTCGGCATGATATTCAGATTGCCCGCCGACTATGATCTGACCGGCGAGTTCGATGAGGCGACGCTGATCCGCAACAACATTCCCCGGATCAACTGGCGCGGCTGGTCGCCCAATTCGGTCCTGATCCTCGAAAAGGACGACCTGTTGCTACGTGAGTAGCAGCCTCGATAGTCACCCGCGCGAAGCTGGACTCGACCGCTCCTCGAACCACAGCTTCACCGCCTTCTTCGGTCTTAGCGTCAGCCGGCTGACCGGCTCGGGCTTGGCGATGCCGGGATAGCGCAGTCGGAAGGCGCGAACGATGCTCGCCAGGATCAGCATTCCCTCCTGCTGGGCGAAGCCGGCGCCGATGCAGATGCGTGGGCCCTTGCCGAAGGGCATGTAGGCGCGACGGCAGGCTTGGGCCTCCTCCGGATCGTCGAACCGCTCGGGTGCGAAAGCGTGCGGGCATTTCCAGTTGTTGCGGTTGCGCTGGATCAGCCAGGGTGAGATCACGATCATCGCGCCCTTGTGAAGCAGCTTGTCGCGCAACGTGATCGGCGCGGTCACCTCACGGACGAAGAAGCTGACCGGGGGATAAAGCCGCAAGGTCTCGCGGAACAGGTTGCGGACGCCGTTCATGCCGCGCAGATGCTCGAAGGCGATTGGACGGCCGCCGGTCTCATCCTCGATCTCGGCAGCGAGCGACTCCTGCAGGTGCGGGCACTCGGCGAGCAGATAGAGCGCCCAGGTCATCGCCGAGGCGGCGGTTTCGTGGCCGGCGAGGAAGATCGTTGAGACCTGCTCCATGATCTTCGGATAGGAGAAAGGCTCGCCGGTCTCGGGATGGCGCGCCTCGAGCAGCGACTGGAGGATGTCGTCCTGCCCGCCGCCCCTTCCGTCATGCCAGCTTGTGTAGCGTGTCCGCACGATCGGGCCGAACACGCCGTGAATCTCGGCCGCCGCGCGTTTCGCCCGGTTGCGGTAGCCGAGCAGCGGCAGGCCGTAGAGCCGCAGCATCGCCGCCGGCTGCACGTTCTTCTGATAACGGTGGAAGGAGCGATAGATGTGATCGGCGCTGGCGTGGTCGAGCTTCACCGAAAAGATCGTGCGGTAGATGATGTCGGCCGCGACATGGGTCATCAGCGGATCGACCTCGATCGGCTGGGAGCGGTCGAGCGTTGCGATGGCGGCAAGCAGATCGTCGACCGCAGCCCGCATGGCGGGGAAGACCCGCTTGAGATTTGTGTGCGCGAAGGCCGGGTTGACCATCTCGCGCTGGTCCTCCCAATCCTTCCCGTTAGCCGAAAAGACGCTGTTGCCGATCAGCGGATCGAGCAAGGCATTGAGGAAGCCGTGCTTGGGAAAGATCTTGTCCTTGTCATCCATCACCCGCTCGACCACCGACAGGTCGTTGGCGATGAAGAAATCCAGTCTGGGGAGTCGGATCTCGCCCATCTGCATCGTGTAGCTGCGATCGAACAATGTGTGAATCCAGCTGTTCCACCCGGTGAGGAACCGCTTGACCAGGGAGGCCTTGCTTCTGTGCGGGATCGGGTAGGGGGGCGTGAAGAGCCCCCGGTCTTGGACGTCAGACATCGTTCTCGGCCCTGAACGCCTCGATCGACGCTGCGAGCGGCCGTGCGCCCGAACTGATTGCAATATAGTCGAGCGGCGAGATCCGGTCGAAGGTTCTCAGATAGTCGAAATGGGTCTCGTACTTGTTGCGCCGGCGTGCGTGATAGCTCGCCGGATCGCAATATTTGAACCAGCGCGGGCTGGTCTGGAACAGCCGGGCGCGGCGCGGCTGGACACAGCTGATGCAGGGATCGATCCCCGAGATGCAGGCGCCGTCGGTGACCGACCCGATGTCCAGCCAGCGGAAATCGCTCTGGCCGACCGCCTCGAGCAGCGCGTGGAAGCGCTTGCTGTCCTTGCGGTTGCCGATCAGCGCGATGCACGAGCCGAGCGTCACCAGGCTGAACTTGTCCGGCAGCGAGCCGCCGCATTGTTCGAGCAGCCGCGCGATGATCGGCACCGCCATGATAGATCCGTTGCTGTGGGTGACGAACAATATCTCGTCCCACTGCTCGTCGAAGCTCGCCCGGATCCGCTCGGCGAACTCGGCCATCCGCTCGTCGACATCGGCGGGCAGGCGGTCGCTCGCCAGCGTGTCGTTGAAGATGATGAAACGCAGCAGCCAGAAGCCCTGGATCTTCTTCACCACGAACATCGCCACCGCCATGCCGATGGCCGCGGCGGCGAGCAGGCCCCAGCGCCAGCCGAGCAGCGCTCCGAATGGCAGCCAGAGCAGGATGCCGAACAGGATAGGCAGCACTATCGTGGATATACCGGGATAATAGAAGGCGAACCTGACGCCGAACGGGAAGGTCCCGACGATCGGCCAGTCGAGCAGCCTCGTAAAGTTCCAGTATGCGGTGATCGAGCGCTTGAGCAGTGCCAGCGGGTTCTTCACCCAATGGGTTCGCACCACATCATCCCAGCCGAGAAAGACATAGTCCGTCTCGACGTCTGCGCTCCTGTCCTCGATCGTCCAGGCGGTCGAATGGCCGGGCAGGCGCCGGCGCTTGCCAACGTGGAGATCCCGGCCGGTCGTGGCACCAAACGCCTCGGCCTGCTCGGCGTAGAGCTGGTGATAGAAGCGCGCGCCCCTGGGATCGAAACCGCTGAGATAGAAGATTTTGCGCTTGAACGCCGGCATCGCCGCTGCTTACTCGCCTGATGGCTGACAAAGAGCGTCGCTACTGCATCTTCATGGACGGCTCCAAGCATAATCGGAACGTCGCGTGCCGTGCGCATGACAATGCCTATGGCATCTACGGCGGGGGCACCGAGCGCGACCGCCGCGCCGCCGACCTCGCTTTGTATCGACATATGCGAGCCCACAAGGACTGGCTGGCGCCGGTCGTGCTGTTCTTCACCACCTTCTACGGCTGGTTCTTCTTCAATTATCACGGCCGCCCGTGGCGCGGGCAGCTGATCCGGAAGATCTTCCCGGGCTATTGAGCCCAAAGACGCTTTCTGTTGGGCGATCGGATCGTCGCAGGCTGAATTGAGCAACATCGAGGTGGCTTGGTGCGTTCTCCCCGGGAAGCAATCAGAGGAGAATTTCATGCGCGTTCCCCACGATGCCCTGGTGCTGGTCGCCGACGGCCGCAAATCGCTGTTCCTGCGCAATGAGGGCGACGGCGAATTTCTCAACCTCGTGGTCGAGGATCAGCGCGCCCATATCGATCTCAAGGATCGCGAACTGAAAAGCGATGCGCCGGGTCGTTCCTTTTCGTCGGTCGGTGCGCGCCGCAGCGCGGTCGACGAAGCCGACTACCACCAGATCGAGGAAGACCGCTTCGCGTCCGAAACCGCCGCCCTGCTCGCCGAGAGAGCGCAGGCGAACGGGTTTGAGCAACTGATCATCGTCGCCCCGCCGCGGACCCTGGGCGAGTTGCGCCAGCATTACGACAAGGCGGTGGAGGCGAAGATCGTGGCTGAGGTCGACAAGGACCTGGTCAATCACCCCATCGACAAGCTCGAAGGCGTGTTGAAGGCGTTGTGACCTAATCCCTGGTCGTCACCGGGGGCGAGCGGTGCCTGTTATTCCTCCGGAGCCTCGCCGCCGTCCGCAAGATCCTCGCCGATGACGGCGTCATCGGCGGGGGCGATCTCGCCCTCGCCGTCGCCCAGATTGACCTCGGCCTCCTCCTCGCTCTCTTCGATCCGTGCGGCGCCGACCACATGTTCGTCGTCCGCGACATTGAAGAGCCGCACCCCCGCCGAATTGCGGCCTATCACCCGGGTATCGCCGACCGACATGCGGATCAGCTTGGCCTGGTCGGTAACCAGCATCAGATGCTCGCCATGATGTGCCGGGAAGCTCGCGACCACCGGGCCGTTGCGCTCGAGATTGTCGATGCTGGTGATGCCCTGGCCGCCCCGGCCGGTGCGTCGATATTCATAGGCCGAGCTGCGCTTGCCATAGCCATTGGCGCAGACCGTGAGGATGAACTCCTCGGCTTCCTCGAACTCCTTCATCCGCTCGGGCGGCAAGGTCGGCTCGGCGTCATTGTCCTTCCAGGGAGCGGCGCGCAGATAGGCGTCGCGTTCCTCGGTGGTCGCCTCGAAGCCCCTGAGGATCGACAGCGAGATGACCTCGTCGCCATTCTTGAGCAATATGCCGCGCACGCCGGTCGAGGTGCGGCTCTGGAACTCACGGACGTCGGTGGCGGAGAAGCGGATCGCCTTGCCGCCGCGCGTCGCCATCATCACGTCGTCGGTCTCGGTGAGCAGGGCGACGCCGATCAGGCGGTCGGTCGTGTCCTCGTCGAAGCGCATCGCGAATTTGCCGTTGGTCGGCACGTTGGCGAAGGCGTCCATCGAGTTGCGCCGGATGCTGCCATGAGCGGTCGCGAACACGACATGGAGCGCGCCCCAGCTTTCCTCATCCTCGGGCAACGGCAGTACCGTGGTGATCTTCTCGCCCGGGGCAAGCGGCAGCAGGTTGATCATCGGCCGGCCGCGCGCCTGCGGCGCACCTTCGGGCAGGCGCCACACCTTCTTGCGGTAGACCTTGCCGTGGTCCGAAAAGAACAGCACCGGCGTATGGGTGCTCGTCACGAACAGTTCGGTGACGGCGTCCTCGTCCTTGGTCGCCATGCCCGAGCGGCCCTTGCCGCCGCGCCGCTGGGCGCGGAACGCCTCGAGCGGCGTGCGCTTGATATAGCCGCCATGGGTGACGGTCACGACCATGTCCTCGCGCTCGATCAGATCCTCATCGTCGATCGTGTCGCCGGCGGGCGCGATCTCGGTCTTGCGGGGCGTCGCGAACTCGGCGACGATCGCGTCGAATTCCTCGACCATCACCTCGTAGAGCCGGGCGCGGTCGCTCAGGATGTGGAGCAGCTCGGCGATCGAGGACGCGAGTTCCGCCAGCTCGCCGCCGATCTCGTCGCGGCCAAGCGCGGTGAGACGGTGCAGCCGGAGGTCCAGAATCGCGCGGACCTGGAGATCAGTGAGCTGATAGGTCGGCGAGGCGCCCACCGATTCCACCGCCTCGACCAGCTTGATATAAGGCTCGATCTCCGTTCGCGGCCACTCGCGCGAAATCAGCGCGGCACGCGCCTCGGCGGGGCTGGCCGATCCGCGGATGATCCTCACCACCTCGTCGAGATTGGTGACCGCGATGACGAGGCCGAGCAGGATATGCGCGCGATCGCGCGCCTTGAGTAGCTCGAATTTCGAGCGCCGGGTGATCACTTCCTCGCGGAATCTGACGAAGGCCTCGATGATGTCGCGGAGCGTGAGGACTTCGGGCCGGCCGCCGCGGATGGCGAGCATGTTCGCGGGGAAGCTGGTCTGCGCCTGGGTATGGCGCCAGAGCTGGTTGAGCACGACTTCGGGGGTCGCGTCGCGCTTCAGTTCGATCACGATGCGCACGCCGAGGCGGCTCGATTCGTCGCGGATGTCGCTGATGCCTTCGATCCGCTTGTCCTTGGCGGCCTCGGCGATGCCCTCGACGAGGCCGTTCTTGCCGACCTGATAGGGGATTTCGGTCAGCACGATCGAACGCTTGTCGCCCCGGCCCTCCTCGATCACATGGCGCGAGCGCATGATGATCGAGCCCTTGCCGGTATGATAAGCGTTGCGGGCTCCGCCCTTGCCCAGGATCAGGCCGCCGGTCGGGAAATCCGGACCGGGGACGATCTCGTGCAGTTCCTCGATGCTGATCGCGCCGTTGAGGACATAGGCTTTGCAGGCGGCGATCACCTCGCCCAGATTGTGCGGCGGGATGTTGGTCGCCATGCCGACGGCGATGCCGCCGGCGCCGTTCACCAGCAGATTGGGAAAGCGCGCCGGCAGAACCAGCGGTTCGGTAAGCGATCCATCGTAGTTCGGGCCGAAATCGACGGTGTCCCTGTCGATATCCTGCAGGAGAGCCATCGCCGGCTTGCTCAGCCGGGCCTCGGTGTACCGCATCGAAGCGGGCAGATCGGGATCCATCGAGCCGAAATTGCCCTGGCCGTCGATGAGCATCACGCGCATCGCCCAGTCCTGCGCCATGCGGGCAAGCGCCATATATATCGAGCTGTCGCCATGCGGATGGTAGTTGCCCATCACGTCGCCCACAATCTTCGCCGATTTGCGATAGGGACGGCCGGGCACGAAGCCGCCTTCCTGACACGCATAGAGGATGCGGCGATGGACCGGTTTCAGGCCGTCGCGTACGTCGGGGAGCGCCCGCGCGACGATCACCGACATGGCGTAGTCGAGATAACTCGACTTCATCTCGTCGACGATCGAGATAGGAGAAATATCGCTGTTTTCGATGGGCGGCGGTACGCTGGCCAAAGTCTGTCAGTCCGTGTCGTTGAAGCTGTTTCGGCCCTGGAAGCAGGGCAAGCAAAAAGCTCCTAACGAAGGACGGCGGCTATGGCTAGTGCTATGGTGGGGCCGGTGCCGCTACCGGGCGGACCCGCGCGGCAGCGGCACCGATTCAGCCGAAATTGTTGACGCCGAGAACGATCAGGAACGCGACGATCACGAGAAAGAGTCCCCAGCCGAGAATATAGCGCGTCATGTGCGGTGTAGCGCCCGCGCGCGCCTCCTCGGTGCTGATCTCTACGCCGCCGCCCTGGTCCTTGTCGTTGGTGTGGGCCTGGCTCTTCATGATCCTAACTCCCGCGAATGTTGAATCATCAACGGGCCGGATCGCGGGATGTTCCTATCGCTTCCTCATGAAGCGCCAGACCGACTCTCCCGAACCTTCGGGGATGAACGCATAGCCGTCGCTGTCGAAGCCCTTCAGGTCTTCGGGTTCGGTGATCCGGTGCTCGCACATCCAGCGTGCCATCATGCCCCGCGCCCGCTTGGCGCTGAAGCTGATGAATGTGGGGCCGTCGGGGCCGTCCTCGCGGAAATCGATGGTGATGATCCGCACTCCTGCGGGCGGGGCCTGCTCGACGGCGTGCCAATATTCCTTGCTGGCGCAGTTGATGATCACGTCGGAGCCCTCGGCCAGCAGATCGGCGGAGATGGCGTCCGAAATCTTGTTGCCCCAGAGCTGGTAGAGCGACTTCCCGCGTCCCGGCGCCCAACGCGTGCCCATTTCGAGCCGGTAGGGCCGGATGAGGTCAAGCGGGCGCAACAGTCCATACAGTCCCGAAAGGATTCGGACATGGTCCTGAGCGAAGCCGATCGCGTGCTCATCGAGGCTCCTCGCCTCGAACCCGAGATAAACATCGCCGGAGAAGGCGTAGAGCGCGGGACGCTCGTCCTGGCCGGCAAAATCGGCATAGCGTTCGGCATTGAGCCTGGCGAGCTTGTCGGAAATGCTCATCAGCTTGCCGAGCTTCTTTGCGCTCAATTTGGATGCCGCCCGCGCGGTGGTCAGGGCCTCCGCGGCGAAGCGGGGCTGGGTCCCGGTCAGTTCTGGCAAGGGGCTCGTGTAATCGAGTGACTTGGCGGGCGAGAGCAGCAGGATCATATGGATCGCCTATCCCCGCACGGCGGCCCGATCAACCGACTCCGGTTCAATCGTCATTCAGCGAGCGGTGCCTAGAGCGCGGTGAGTGAAGCCAGCTCGTTTCGCCCGTACTTGTGCGCGGGCAATGGAGCGATTAGTCAACCGGCGTGTTTTTAGGGCGGCCGATCCCCACGGCCGCCGTCTAGGAGGCCTGAAGCATGAAATCCACGTTCCGTTACGCGCTCCTGGCAGCGCTTGGTCTTGCGCTTGCCGCGACGGCGCCAGGCGCTCCGGGTTTTGCCCAGAAAAAGAAGAAGAACGAAGCGGCGGCGCCCCAGCTCAAGTTGAGTGATGCTGTCCGCACCGCTCTGGCCCCGGTGCAGGAGGCCCTCGACAAGAAGGATCTGGCCGGTGCCGAAGCCGCCCTCGGCCGGGCGCGCTCGGTCGCCAAGACACCCGACGAGCAATATATGGTCGCGCAGTTCGCGCTCAACATCGCACAGCCCAGCGGCGATCAGACCAAGCTAGCCGCCGCGCTCGACGAAATGATTACCCACGGCGAAGCCTCCGGCAAGCTCACCCAGGCGCAGAAGGCCCAGTTTTACTGGTATCAGGGCCAGCTCGCCTATGTGGCGAAGAATTACCCCAAGGCCGAGGCGGCTCTGGTTCAGGCATTAGCCAACGGCTCCACCGAGGCAGAGGCCCCGGCGATCCTCGCCGACAGTCAATATCGCAACGGGAAGCCCACCGAAGCGGTCGCGACCCTGCAGAAGGTCATGGATGCCAAGGCCGCCTCGGGTCAGCCCGTGCCGTCCGATTGGTTCGCCCGTGGGGCCGACATGTCGTCGCGGGCCAAGCTGCCGGCCGAGTTCGTCAAGATCACCACCGCTTGGCTGACGGCCTATCCCAATCCGCAGAACTGGCATGATTCGCTGTTCATTTATCGGCAGCTGGCCTCGCTCCGGGGTGAGGTCGATCTCGATCTGCTCCGCCTGACTCGGGCGGTGGGCGCGCTGCCGCTGTCGGCCCAGAGCAACTATGTCGATTATGCGCTGGCGGTCTATCTGCGTTTTCCGAACGAAGCGGTCGATGTGCTCAACGAGGGAGTGTCGGCGGGCAAGCTCAATCCCGCATCGAGCCAGAATACCCGTGAGATCCTGGCTCTTTCCAAGCCGAAGCTTGGTCCGGACAAGGCCTCGGTGCCTGGCGCGGTGAGTGCGGCAAAGAGCGCCAAATCGACCTTCAAATCGGTGATGCTGACCGGCGATCTGCTCTACGGCTACAAGGATTACAGTCAGGCTGCCGAGATGTACAAGCTGGCGCTGACCAAGCCCGGCGCCGACGCCGACCAGGCGAATTTCCGCTTGGGCCTGTCGCTGGCGCAAGGCGGCGACAAGGCCGGCGCCGCCGCCGCATTCGGCGCGATCCAGTCGGGGCCTTATGCACCGCTCGCCAGCTACGGAAAGGCGTGGGTTGGAGCCAAACCTGCCGCTCCTGTCGCTGCTGCGCCCGCCGCGCAGTAGTTTTCGTCGAACTCTGATCTTTCCCGCCTTCAAGCGCTGGGCGCGTGAAGGCGGGAACATCTTATCGCCCGGCCGGTCAAATCCCGTCCACCGGAATTCCCGGAATGTCCTTCGACGTCCGGATCGTCAGAGAGGTCTTCACGCTCGCGACATTGGGCGCGGTGGTGAGCTGTGAGGTCAGGAACTGCTGGAACCCCTGCAGGTCGTGCGCGACGATCTTCAGAATGAAGTCGATCTCGCCATTGAGCATATGGCATTCGCGTATCTCGGGCAGCGCCGCGACATGCGCCTCGAACTGCCGCAGATCCTCCTCCGCCTGACTGCGCAGCGAGACCAGGGCGAAGACGGTGATCCCGTAGCCGAGCGCCGCCGCATTGAGCCGCGCATGATAACTCTTGATCATGCCAGCCTCTTCCAGCGCGCGAACTCGGCGCAGGCAGGGGGGGGCGGTCAAGCCCGCCTTCCGGGCCAGATCGACATTGGTCATTCGGCCGTCCTCCTGCAGTTCGTGCAGAATCGTGCGATCGATTTGATCGAGGGACGGGCCGGCCATGGAGCAACCTTTCAAAACAGTCCCCCGCGGTTAGAATAAAGTTTCGAGAAAGTGCAATTAAAATAGCACTCCGCTGATCGTTAAACGGCTCTTTTCGCCTGAGGCATTGCGATTTAATATCGCATCATGGGGGACGCGGAGCGGAGGGGCTTCGCGATCGAGTGGAGACGACGCTTTGCGTTTCGATGATATGTTGGCCACGTTGCTCGCGCAGCCCGCGCCGACGCCAGAGGCGCGTGCGGTCCTGTGGCGGCAGGTGGTCGACGTGCTCGCGCAGGGCCGTGGTCATCGCATCGACGATCCGCTGGTCGACGCGCCCCGCGCGATGGACGCCTATAATTTCCTCCGCGCCGTCCGCCCCGAGATTCCGGCCTCCTTGCGTCTTGCAGCGGGGCGCGGGCTTGCCGGCCGCCGGGTGCCGCCCGAACTCGTCCTGCTGTTCGCCGAGGATCTGCCTCACATCGCTGCGCCGATGCTCGGCCATGTCATTCTCACCACCCGGCAATGGCGCGATCTCCTGCCCCGGCTCAATCCGAGCGCGCGCAACCTGCTGCGCAACCGGCGCGATCTCGGCCGTGAGGTCGAGCAGGCGCTCGAAGGCTTCGGCGCCAGCGATTTCCTGATACCGGGACCGGCCGAAACGCCCGACTCCGCACTGGCTCCGCTCGCCGCACCGATCGAGGCACTGGTGGCAAGCTCGTACGACGGGGAAGCTCCGGCGGCCGTGGACGCGACGCCGCCGGTTACCGAACCGGACCCGCGAGCCGTCCCCGCGCCCGTCATGTCCGCTCCGCAGCCGCCCGATTCGCCGGCGATCGCGGCGGGAACCGTATCGAACAGCGAGACCCAGATCCGCGATCTGCTGTCCCGGATCGAGACATTCCGGACACGCTACCCCCTGGTCGGCTCTCAGGATGCCGAGGGAGATGTCGGCCTCTCCGGCGGCCACTCTGTGCCGATCGAAAATTTCCGCTTCGAGACAGGCGTCGACGGGGTGATCTGTTGGGTGCATGGCGTGCCGCGTGGCCCGTTGATTGGGGAGACGATCGCAGTGGCCGCTCGCCAGACCGACCATGGCGTCGATGGCCACGCCGCCGGCGCCTATCGCAGCCGTACGCCGTTCCGCGATGCCCGCCTGACGATCGCGGGGCAGGGGCCGGCTTCGGGTGAGTGGCGCATTTCGGCGGTTCCCTTTTTCGATCAGAAGGATGGTCGGTTCAGCGGCTATCGCGGCACCGCCCGCCGGCCGCGCGCCGATGAGAGCGCCAGCGCGATGACCGGCGAGCCGCGATCGCCGGCCGATCCCGTCCGCAACGACTCGCTTCGGCAGCTCGCGCATGAGCTGCGCACCCCGCTCAACGCGATCATCGGCTTTTCGGAGATGATCGACGGCCAGATGCGCGGTCCCGCCGCGGCGCCTTACCGCGCCCGCGCGCAGGACATTCTCGAGCAGAGCAAGAAGCTGCTGGGCGCCGTCGAGGATCTCGACCTCGTCGCCTCGGCCCATGCCAATGAGGCGGCGCAGGGGCCCACGCCGGTTGATGCCGCCTCGATCCTGACGCGCCTCCATGCCAATTTCGAGGCGGTCGCCACGGAGCGGGCGAGCGGGCTCGCCTTCCGCATTGATTCGACGCTGCCGCCGGTCGCCGTCGACGGGCCCACCGTCGAACGGATGCTGTCGCGCCTGTTGGCCGCGACAATCGCAATGGCGGGCCGGGGCGAGAGGATCAGCGTCGATCTGCAGCGCGATCCCCGTCGCTCGACCCATTTGCTGCTGACGATCATGCGCCCGCGCGCCCTCGACGGGCGCGACGAGAAGATGCTGCTCGATCCAGGCTATAACCCCGACGGCAACTGGCCCGACGCGCCGGTGCTGGGTCTTGGCTTCGCACTGCGGCTGGTCCGCAATCTCGCCATCGCGAGTGGCGGCATGCTCGAGATCGATGCCACCCGTTTTCATCTCAGCCTGCCTCTGCGAGCCGGCAATGGCCGGGCCGAGCAGGATGCGATCTAGGCAAGCTTGCCGCGCGCGAGGGGGTCGGCTATCGCGGCCTCGCGCTGGTTGGGGCCTGTAGCTCAACGGTTAGAGCTGGCCGCTCATAACGGCTAGGTTGCGGGTTCGAGTCCTGCCGGGCCCACCAGCGCTTCCCGCCATGGGCGGCATCATGACTGGCGAGCGTGATCCGCAGAAGTTCGGATCGTAGATGGTGACGGACATGTCGAGCGTTGTGCCGCTTGTCGAGGGGCTCACCCTCTTCGTATACATCTGCAATGCTGGACAAAAGAATCCCGGCGGTTCACTTTAAATCCGTACCATCACATCCAAGATAAGGAGGAGGGATGATCAAGTTTCTGTTGTTCCTGAGCAAGACGCCAGAGGTTTCCCGCGCCGCGTTTGAAAGCCATGTCGAGACGGTATATCTGCCCAAGCTCAGGCAGGCTTGCGCGCAAGCGAGATTCACGCGGTGGAATCTGCTTAAGCCGGACGGCACCGTCCGCGTCGATCACATCAAGGACGTTCCGCCCCCACCCGGCTATGATGGCTTCATCGAAGGGTTTCCGACCAAGGACGGCGACCTTGCGGGTCTTGCAGACGCGCTGAAGAGTCTGGCCGCGGCCGGCGACGATGCCGGGCCGATCGATCAGACGCAAAGCACGCTGATCGTTGTCGAGAACCATCGATCCGATCCGCGGGAACTGCGCGCTTCGGCAGGGGCGCCGGATGACGGGTCGATGGTCAAGCAGGTCGTCAACATCGGCAAACGGCCAGGCATGTCGCGCGACGACTTCGTGGAATATTACGAGACGCGCCATGTTCCGCTGGCCGTGGGACTGGTCGCATCCTTCGCCAAGTACGAGCGGAATTTCGTTCGCCATGACCTTACCAGGCAACTTGCCGTGGGGCCGATTGGTATGTTCACCGACCGTTTCGACGTGATGACGGTCCTGTGGTTTCGCGATGCGGCCGGCCAAAAGGCGCTGGAAGCGGACATGGCCGATCCGAACATCGGCCCGCGCATCGCCGCGGACGAACAGAATGTATTCGATCGCAGTGCTATTCAACTGTTCTTGGTTCAGGAGCATGTTCTCGAGGCGGACCCGCCGGCCTGACGCGCGCGACAGGCCGCACGGGCTGGACAGGCGCGTCCTGTGCCGCGCTGCACGGCTCCGGCGCCGCTCGAGTTCCCTCTGCGGCGAGAGCGGTTTGACGTCAGATCCCTATCTGATGGGAAAGCCCTTCATCCTCGCGCCGGCACAGAATGCCGTGGCAGGGCTTCGCCGATCCTTCCTCGGGCGAGGCCGGGATGCGCCGTCCCGTTTGCACGTCGACGAGCCAACGTCCCTGGACACCGCAAAGCAATACCCACACGCCCGTCGCGGCGGCCGTCGCCGAGGTGGCGGAAGCCATGCCGGCGACGCCCATCGAAAGCCCGGCGAGCGCAAGCGGGTAGATCGACATATTCCGGAGTGAAGGGCGCCGCGTCACGGCGATCACCACAGAGCGAAGACGGTGACGGCGATTGCCGCCACGGCGAGCGCGATACCTCCGTAGAGGAGTTTCTTGTTCGACCCCTGTGCACCGTCTTTCTGCGCGGGTTCGGCTGCGACGGCATCTTGCGGTGCGCTCGTGGTCCCTCCAACCACCTTTGTGAACTTGGCGAAGAATTGGCCGGCAAGCATTCCGGCGGTGCTCTCTATCAGCCGCCCGCCCAATTGCGCGATCCGGCCGGTCACGTCCGCATCGACACGATAAGCAAGGCGCGTGCCGGTGCCCTCCGGAGTCAAGGCAACATAGGCCTTGCCCCTGGCGCTGCCCATCGCGCCCGCGCTTCCGGAACCCACGATCGTATAGGAATCGGGCGGCTGAAGATCGGCGAGCTCAACCTCGCCGTTGAAACGCGCGCTGATCGGGCCGATGCGGGTGACCACCGTCGCCTTGAAGCGGTCGTCACCGATCTTCTCCAGGCTTTCGCAGCCTGGAATGCTCTGCCGCAGCACCTCCGGATCGTTCAGGCCAGCCCACACCTGCGCCTGCGTGGCCGCGATCAGATTCTCGCCCTTGATTTCCATGCTTGAGATCTATCCTATGCTGTCGGTACGGGAACGCCCAGGATGCGCCGGGCATCTTCGGGCGTGTCGACGTCCGTGGTAAAATGGTCGTTCGAAGCCGGCAGCCAGTATACCAGTTCGGGATGTGCGTCGATGAAGCGGCGACAGCCCGGCGATTTTCCGTCGTGGCGCATCGTTCGTGCCAAGGCAGCCGGAAAGATGACCGGGTTGCCGCGCTGTCCCGCATGGACGGGTATGCAGATGCGTTCACCGCCGTCCCCGTCGAAGCCGTCGATGAGAAAGGCGATATCCTCTGTTTGGAGCAGCGGCTGATCGCCCAGCGCGACGATCAGCGCCCGTCCGTCCAGCGGAGCGGAAGACACACCAGCGGCGACCGACCGGGCCTGGCCCTCCGCGAAATCGGGATTGTGCACCAGGACGACGTCCAGTCCCGCCAGCGCTTCGACCACGGCGTCCCGGTCATGTCCGGTGACGACGATGACATGATCTGCTACCGCGCGGTGCCGCATGACGACATGGCGCACCATCGGCACGCCCCCAATCGGCAGAAGCAGCTTGTTGGCTGCGCCCATGCGCCGCGATATGCCGGCCGCGACGATCACGGTCTCGACGCCGGGGCGGCTATTACTCATGCTCCGTGCCCCCTGTGCGACGCAACGCGATGAGCTGCGCCATGATGGACATCGCGATCTCGCCTGGCCCTTGCGCGCCGATGTTCAGGCCTGCTGGCGAAATCAGCGTCGCCAGGCGGCTTTCGCCCACCCCTTTGCGGGCGAGCTCGGCGCGCCAATATTCCGCCTTTTTGCGGCTGGCAAGGAACAGCACTTGACGACAATTGCCCGCTATAGCCGCTTCCAGGGCGGCGCCGTCCCCTTGCCCCTGCGTCGCCACGAGAATGTAGGCGGGATCGACATCAGCTTTTGCGTCCGCCGTTCCCGTCCGTGCGACGGCAAAGCCGGCGATCGGCGCGAGCGCCGCGACGCTGTCGGCAATTTCCGTGTCCCCGAAGATCTGGAGCGTCGGTCCGGGCAGCACCGGCTCGATGAACAGATCGATCGCGCCGCCGCTAGGGCAGGAGCTGAGATAGTGATCGACGGCGGGATCAGGCGGCGTGCCGTCATGCTCTTTCGGGATCACGCGGACATGACGCGGCTCGCCCTCGGCGATGGCGGCGAGCCCTGCCGTGCGCAGCGCCGAACGCATGCAGCCGCCGCCGACCACGCCGATCAGATCACCCTCGCGTGTGACGAGATATCGGTCGCCCACCCGGCAGGCGGCGGCGCCGACAACGCGCGTGACGATGGCCAGCGCATAGGGCTCCGAACGGCCGCGCCCCTCGCGGAATGCCGCGACTTTCTGTGCCGGAGTCGGTGGGATTTGGGTCAGGCTAGACATGCGCCAAGGCGTCCTCGATCGCGAGGAGCGATGCCAGATTATGCGCCGGCAGCGCAAGATCGGCATGCCGTTCGAGATGCCGCGCCCCGCGCGCCAGCGGCGCATAGTCACTACGGCCGAGCAGCGGATTGAGCCAGATCAGCCGGCGGCAATGCCCCTTTAACTTTCTGAGTTCGCTTTCCAGCAATGCCGGGCTGCCGGCATCGAAGCCATCGGTCATCGTCAGCACGATCGTTCGCGCACCGGCCCAGCGCGGCCGGTGATCGCGGTTGAAGGCGGCAAGCGCTTCGCCCATGCGCGTGCCGCCGGACCAGCCGCGGCCCAGCAGCACCAGCCGGTCCATCATGGCGACCGGATTGCGTTCGAGCAGGACTTCGGTGATCGGCACCAGATCGCTGTGGAAAAGGAAGGCCGCCATCCGGTCGAACCCCCGGGCCAGCGCATGCAGGAAGCGGATGAAGAAGAGCGAATAGGCGTCCATCGAGCCTGAAACGTCGATGAAGACGAGGAGCGAAACCGGCGGGCGCGTGCGGCGGCGACGCCTTAGCAGAAAGGGCAGGCCCCCGGTCCCGAGGCTGTGGCGGATCGTAGCGCGCAGATCGATCTCGGAGCCGTAAGCGGCCGCGTGGCGGCGGCGCGACAGGCGATAGCGCAGCCGCCTTCCGAGCCGCTCCGCCAGCGCCAGAAGACGCTCGGCCTCGTCGGGGTCCCGAACCTGCCCCAGATCGCGACGGGAGCGGTTGCCGGTCCTGATCGCCGAGGCGCCGCTCAGGCTGAGATCGCCGCCCGATTCCAGTTCGTGCTCGTCTTCCGCTCCGGGTTTCCCCGCTGCCCAGTCGAAGTAGCGGGCGAGGCCGCCGCCGCCGCCCGCTGAGCCGCCGCGATTATGTTCGACCACCGATTGCGCCGCGGCGCTCGGCAGCGCCCGATTCACCCGCCGCCGCTTGCCTACGCGCCCCAGCCAATAGGCGTCGAAGAGATCGTCGAAACGTTCGAGTTCGGGCTTGCTGCGGCAGAACTGTGCGCGCAGCGATGCGCGCATCGCGGTCGGCGACTTCACGTCAGTGGTATCGAGCAGCGCCACCGCGTCGCCGACCGCGCGCAGATCCAGCTGATATCCGTTATCGCGAAGCAGCCGGCCGAACTGAATGACTCGGCGCGCTGGAGCCAGCCAGGTCTGACCCGAATCATCAGCCGCCAGGCTGGTCATTTTACGCGCGCCAGAAGGCGCTCGACCACGGGCTCGGGCAGGGCGTCTCGATCTTCCCGCGTCTTGAGCAGGCAGAGCAGGCTGTGGCACAGCGCCGCAGGATCGTCGGGCAGTTCGTCCAGGCCGAGATCGAGCAGCGTCGCCGCCCAGTCCAGCGTCTCCGCGACGCCCGGCTGCTTCTTGAGCGATTCTTCGCGAAGGCCGCGCACGAAACGGGCGATCTGCTCGGCGAGCCGCATCGGGCAGCCGGGATGCCGGGCGGCAATGATCCGCATCTCGGTCGCCGCGTCGGGGAAGTCGATATAGTGGAAAAGGCAGCGGCGGCGCAGCGCGTCCGAAAGCTCGCGCACGCCGTTGGACGTGATGAGCACCAAAGGCCGCGTCACGGCCTCGATCGTGCCGACCTCCGGAATGGTGATGGCAAAATCGGCCAGGACCTCCAGCAGAAAGGCTTCGAACTCCTCGTCGGCGCGGTCGACTTCGTCGATCAGCAGCACGGGCGGCTCGGCCTGGCTGATCGCCTCGAGCAGAGGCCTGCGGATCAGATAGGTCTCGGAGAACAGCGCGGATTCCTCGATCGTCCGTCCGGCTTCGCGCGCCGCTGCTATCGCCAGGATTTGACGCTGATAGTTCCATTCATAGAGCGCATGCGTCGCATCCAGTCCCTCATAGCATTGGAGGCGGATGAGACGGCGCCCCAGCGCCTTCGCCAACGACGCGGCAACCTGGGTCTTGCCCACGCCCGCTTCGCCTTCGAGGAGCAATGGCCGCTCGAGCCGCGTTGCGATCGACAGGGCGGTCGCGAGCATATCGTCGCAGACGTAACCGACCCCGGCCAGAGCTTCACGAAACCCCGCCGGCGTGGCGATCTCCGACAATAGGCTCACGGCCTTCTCCCGAGTCCGGCGTCAGCTGCCGTGCAGGCCTAGCTCGCGCGCATAGGCCCAGATCCGCGCCGCCGTATGCGGCATATGCGTGTGCACGCCGCCCAGCTTCGCGAAGGCATCGTTGACGGCATTCGAGAAGGCGGGGACGCCGCCGACATGCGGACTCTCGCCCACGCCCTTCGCGCCGATCGGATGATGGGGACTCGGCACTTCGGTATAGTCCGTTTCCCATTTCGGCGTCTCGACCGCGGTGGGCAGGAAGAAGTCCATCAGGCTCGCCCCCAGAACGTTGCCGCTTTCATCGAAGTCGATGAGCTGTCCCATGGCGACGGCGAAGGCCTCCGTCAGGCCGCCATGCACCTGGCCCTCGATGATCATAGGATTGATGCGCGTGCCGCAATCGTCGAGCGCATAGAAACGCTCGACATGGGTTTCGCCGGTATCGACATCGATCCGCATGACGCAGAAATAGGCGCCATAAGGGAAGGTGAAATTGGGCGGATCATAATAGTCGACCGCCTCCAGTCCCATTTCCATGCCCGGCGGCACATTGTTGTAGGCGGCCCACGCGATCTC
Organism: uncultured Sphingomonas sp.; assembly: GCA_946482655.1. The sequence goes on from CAMLSA010000021.1 coordinate 25,840, forward strand.
CTTCATGGACTTGCGCCGGTCGCTCATCCCCTTGACCACGAAACCGTCGACATCCCATTCGAGATCGTCATGGTGGACTTCGAGCAGGTGCGAGGCAATGAGCTGCGCCTTGTGCCGGATCTTGCGACCGGCCCGCGCGCAGGCCGCGCCGGCGACCGGCGTCGAGCGTGAGCCATAGGTGCCGAGGCCGTAGGGCGCCGTGTCGGTATCGCCTTCCTCTATGGCGATCATATCGGCCGGCAGGCCGGTTTCGGTGGCGAGGATCTGGGCGTAGGTGGTTTCATGTCCCTGACCCTGCGATTTGGTGCCCAGGCGAGCAATCGCCGCGCCCGTGGGATGAACGCGGATCTCGCAGCTGTCGAACATGCCGATGCCCAGAATATCGCAATTCTTCGACGGACCTGCGCCGACGATTTCCGTGAAGAAGGAGATTCCTATGCCAAGCAGTTCGCGCGATCGGCCGGCCTTGAAGTCTTCCAGCATTCGGGCCTGGCGGGCGCGCAGACCGGCATAGTCGACCGCCTGCATCGCCTTGGCCATGGCGGTCGGGTAGTCGCCGCTGTCATATTCCCAGCCGGTTGCGGAAACATAGGGAAATTGCTCGGGCTTGATGAAATTCCTCTGCCGCAATTCGGCGGCGTCCATGCCGAGCTTCAGAGCCAGCACCTCGATGATCCGTTCGATCGTATAGGCCGCTTCGGTTACCCGGAAAGAGCAGCGATAGGAAACGCCGCCCGGAGCCTTGTTCGTGTAGACGCCCTTCACGGAAACGAAGGCCGACGGAATGTCATAGGAGCCGGTGCAGACATGATAGAGGCCGGCGGGGAACTTCGTCGGGTCCGCGCAGGCGTCGAAGGCGCCATGGTCGGCGAGCACATTGGTGCGCATCGCCAGGATCTTGCCCTCCTTCGTCGCCGCCAGCTCCGCCACGATATGATAGTCACGGGCAAAGGCGGTGGTGGAGAGATTCTCCATCCGATCCTCGATCCACTTGACCGGCTTTCCTGTGACGATCGAGGCGACGATGGACATGACGTAGCCCGGATACACGCCGACCTTGTTGCCGAATCCCCCGCCGATATCGGGGGCGATCACACGAATCTTGTGCTCGGGAATGCCCGCGATCAGCGAAGCGACGGTGCGCACCACATGGGGCGCCTGGAACGTGCCCCAGAGCGTCAGCTGCTTGGTTATGGGGTCCATGTGCGCGACCGATCCGCAGGTCTCGAGCGGGCATGGATGGACGCGCGGATGCGCCAGATATTGCTTCACGACCACATCGGCCGATGCGAAGGCGGCTTCGGTCGCGGCTTCGTCGCCGGCGGACCAGGTGAAGATGTGGTTGGGGTGTTCGCGGGGGCCGTGCACGCCCTCCGTCTTGTCCTTGATGTCCTCCCGCAGGATCGGCGCGTCCGCATCGAGCGAATGATGCGGGTCGATCAGCGGCGGCAGTTCCTCATATTCGATTTCGAGCGCCTCCGCGCCATCGGCAGCCGCGTAGCGGTCGCGCGCGACAATGAAAGCGACTTCCTGGTTCTGGAAGAGCACCTTCTCGTGCGCCAGAACGGCCTGCACATCGCCGGCGAGCGTCGGCATGTAGTGAAGGTTGAGCGGTATCAGATCTTCGGCGGTGACGACCGCGAGCACCCCCGGAATGGCGAGCGCCGAATCCTTGTTGATCTTCTTGATCCGCGCATGGGCATGAGGGCTGCGCGTGAAATCACCGAACAACATGCCCGGCAGCTTGATGTCATCCACATAATTGCCGCGGCCCTGGGTGAAGCGGATATCCTCCACCCGCTTGCGCTTGCAGCCGATGCCCTCGAGCTTCTCCGTGCGCTCCGCACGCGTGGCGAGTGTGATCTCGTTCATTCCGCCGCCTCCATCGCCGATGAAGCCTGCGCGGCGCGCTGAATCGACTTCACGATGTTCTGATAGCCGGTGCAGCGGCAGAGATTCCCCGAAATGCCCCAGCGGATCTGTTCCTCGCTCGGATCGGGAATCTCCTGCAACAGCCGGAACGACCGCATCAGCATGCCCGGCGTGCAGAAACCGCACTGCAGGCCATGTTCGTGGCGGAATGCTTCCTGCAACGGATGCAAGGTCCCGTCCGCCGCAGCCAGTCCTTCGACGGTGCGGATGTCGGCCTCCGCCGCCTGGACGGTGAACATCGTGCAGCTCTTCACCGAACGGCCGTCCAGATCGACCGTGCAGGCGCCGCAATGGGTGGTGTCGCAGCCGATATGGGCTCCGGTCAGGCCAAGCTGTTCGCGCAGCGTGTGAATCAAAAGCTCCCGCGGCTCCACGGCCACTTCGTGCGTTTCGTCATTGATCGTCAGCGAGACTATTTCTTTAGCCATCCGAACATCCCTCCCTTCTTGTCCTTGCCGCCATCGCCGGTGCCATTGCTACCCGGCAGGTCGCTAGCCCGCTCCTGCGCGCGCACCAGTGCGCGCCGGACCATCACACCTGCAACCGCACGCCGATATTCTGCCGAACCGCGCCCATCCGAAACGGGGTCGGCGAGGGCCTCGGCAGCGCGTGCCGCCGCGTCGATATCGGCCGCTTCAAGCGTCGTTCCGGTGATCCTCGCGCCCGCATCCGCAGCGTAAAGCGGCGTCGGCGCGACATTGGTGAGAGCAATTGAAGCGGAAGCGACCTTGCCGCCCTCCATCTTGAGGATCACCGCGGCCGCGGCGGTCGCATAGTCGCCCACCTTGCGCTTGAGCTTCTCATAGGCATAGCCATGGCCGGCGGGTGGCGCGGCGAACCGGATCTCGGAAATAATCTCGCCTGGCTCGAGCGCCGTGAAATACGGGCCCAGATAGAATTCGCGCGCCTTGATCGTCCGGGCGCCCTTCTCGCTCTCGGCGACGAAATCCGCATCCAGGCATTGCATCAGCGCCGGCAAGTCGTTGCCGGGGTCGCCGTTGCCGACATTGCCGCCCAGCGTGCCGCAATAGCGCACCTGCGGATCCGCTATCAGGAGCGAGGTTTCGCGAATGATGGGGCAGGCAGCCGCCAGGCCCTCATGCGCGATCAGCTCATGCTGGGTTACCGCCGCGCCGATGGAGATCGTGCCCCCCACGCTGATGCCGCGCAGCTCGTCGAGCTTGCGCAGGTCGACCAATATGCCCGGTTGCGCCATCCGAAGCTTCATCATCGGAATCAGGCTGTGGCCACCCGCGATGGGGCGCGCTTCCTCGCCGCCGCGCGCCAGCATCGCCAGCGCCTCTGCCTTGGACGATGGCCGCCGATACTCGAAATTTCCTGGAATCATGCTCTCGCTCCTTCCCCGGCTCGCCTTTGACGGTCTGCGCCGGTTGTATTTTGATCGGAGGCTATTCGTGATGCCGCCGCGCGACAATAGCCGCGCCGGAATTAATTTGGGACGGAGCCGGTCGCGTCTGCTTGCCGACGTCGGGAGGCCGGGCCGTCTGCTTCTTGGCACCGATCGGGTTCCCGCGCATTAAGAACGGGATGACGATCGCGAAGCACTATTCCGGCCGGTCCAGGCCTCTGACGGTGCTCGTCGCGGCCAGTATGGCGCTGGCGGGCTGCCAGCAGGAGCCCACCGACGACTATATTCCCGAGGTCAGCCAGGAGGATCACGACTTCGGTGCCGAGCAGCATCCCCAGCTGCTCGCCTCGTTCGGCGGCGAATATGGGGGCGAAGAGAATGACTATGTCAAACGGCTCGGCGGCAAGATGGCGGCCGCGGCCGGCCTCGATGATCAGTGCACTTTCACCCTGGTGAACAGCGACGTCGTCAACGCCTTCGCGGTGCCGGGCTGCTTCATATATGTGACCCGCGGTCTCATGGGGATCGTCACCAGCGAGGCGGAGCTGGCCTCCGTGCTGGGCCACGAGATCGGCCATATCGTCGCGAGCCACAGCGCACGCCAGCAGAGGCGTTCGATCTGGCAGGCGCTGGGCGTGATCGTCATCAGCCTGGCCGGCTCCGAACGGCTGACCCAGCTGGCGAGCACGGCCGCTACCTTTCTTGGCCTGCGCTACTCGCGGAGCCAGGAATATGAAGCCGACGATCTCGGCATCCGGTATGTGAGCGCGGCGGGCTATGATCCTTACGCCGCCGCAGACATGCTCGCGGCGCTCGGCCGGCAGGCGCAATATCTCGCGAGCATTGGCGGCCGCGATGCGGCCAAGGCGATGCCCGAATGGGCAAGCAGCCATCCGCTCACCAACAAGCGCGTCAGCCGCGCCAAGGAGACCGCCGGGGCGGCGGGGATGGCCCCCGATGCGCTTCCCGAGAATGAGGCGGCATATCTCAACCATGTCGACGGCCTGCTCTATGGCGACGATCCCGAGCAGGGTTTCGTGCTGGGGCGCCGTTTCGCGCATCCTGTGATGCGGATCGGGTTCGAGGCGCCCGAGGGATTCACCCTCACGAACAGCCCCCAGGCGATCGCGCTGGCCGGTCCCGGCGAGATGCGCGGCGAGTTTGGCGGCGGAGAACTTCGGGGTGGCGATCTTGGCGATTATGCCCGACGGCTTGTCGGAGAGGTGTTCGGCGACATGCCCGCGGCCGTCGGCTCCGCGCAGGCGCTCACTGTCAACGGATTGCCCGCGCTGATCATCCCGGCGGAGATTCAGACGGAGGGCGGGACCATGCGGCTGGCCATGGCGGTCTACGACGCCGGCGGCGGTCGCGCCTATCATTTCGTGATGGCATCGCCGCTGGCGGACAGCAACATGGTCGCGATTGAAAGGCTGTTCGCTTCCTTCCGCCTGCTCGGCGCCGAAGAGATCGCACGGCTGAGGCCGCGGGTGATCCGGGTTGTCACCGTCGGCCCCGGCGACAGCGCCGCTTCGCTGGCGGGCCGCATGGCCGACGCCAACGGGCGTGCGCTCTTCACGACGCTGAACGGCGACGTTCCGTTCGAACCCGGCGCACGCGTGAAGATCGTCACCTGGGCGGGCGGCGCGCGCTGAGCTTTGCTGCGGGTCATCAGAATATCTGCGCCAGCCACTCGCCGGCACGAAGCGCGCCAAGGCCGAAACCCGCGGCGATGGCAGCACTGGCGATGGTAGCCGCGATCCCGCCGAGCACGGCCATCCCGTCGCGGTTGAGGAGCCCCAGTGCAAACAGCGAGATCGCCGCGCCCGGTACGGCATTGCCGAGCGGCACCGGAAGCGCGAGCATGATCGACAGAGCGACGCAGACCCCGCCGATCAGCCGCTGCCCGACGATGCCAGTCAGGATGTCGAGCCGGCGCTTCAGCACGATCTCCACGCGGCGGGTGACCGGGCCCAGGCGCTCGACCACGCTGGCGAACTTCTCGGTCGATACCTGACGCCGAAGCACCCAGGCCGGCAGCCAGGGCCGACGGACGCCGAAGACCAGCTGCCCGGAGAGGATCAGGAGCGGAATGGACAGGGCGAGGTCCACGAAGGGCGGGGTCGGGAACATGTTCGGCGCGGCGAGCAGGAAGAGCAGCCCGGCGAAGCATTTGCTGCCGAGCGTCGAGGTCAGATCGTCAAACGAGATGCTCTCGCCCGCGCAACCCGATGCCAGCACATCGAGCGTGTCGGTCAGCAATGTGTCCGATCCGGGGGAAACGGCGCAGGCATTGCCTTCAACGGGAGCGGCGGCAGGGGGGACGGTTGACACGGTCGATCAACCCCGCAGTGTTTCGGGATGTTCCACCTGGCGTGTTTCGCTTCGGCGCCTCAGGGTAATCGATAGAGCAGCCTCAGCCCGAGCGAGTCCATGCCGCGATTCTGTTGGCTGAAGATGGTGGCATGGCTGAGATGGATCCAAGACGCTTCGATCGCGAAACGATCGCCGATCCGCCACCCGCCCGCCAGCTCAGGCTCGAAGAGGACGGGAGAGCCGAGATCGACGCGCCTTCCGTCGCGGAACGCCCTCCGCGGACCTTCATGCACGGCTATGCCGATGCCGGGGCGAAGATAGAGCCTCGATCCCCACGTCCAGTTCAGGCCGGCGGCGATGTAGCTCGTCTCGCCCTTCAGGCTTTTGGAGACAAGCAGATGGATCGAAGGACGCCCAATGCTGCGCCAGCCCTCCATCCGATCGCCGATCCAGCCCGCCTTGATATCCTGCCCGGTCTCGAACTTGGTCTCGGACATGGTGACGTCGTGCTGATAGGCGCCGAGCCAGATCTGGTCGGCGAAAGCGGGGGTCGGTGCAAGCAGGGCGAGGAGCCAGAACAGGGATTTGGGTCGGAAGGTCATGAAGGGGGAACGCTTGAATCGTGCATGCTATCCCGGCGTGGCGAAATGTGCGGTTCGACATCGGGCCCAGCCGACGCGATCGATAGCGTGCGGATGAGCGCCTCTTATCCAAGATTTATGATCCACAATAGAAATCAGGTCCGACCGATACTTAAGCACACATGCAATAACACGAGATGAAACGTCGATGTAATAGACTAATCTATAAAGTTACTTATGCGCAATATTCGGCTAATACTTTAGTATATGCGAGGAATTTACCTCATAAATTTACCATTATTTAAGCCCGTTCCGCCAGAATTAACCGCGAAATTCCACAGTTTTAATAGATTTCGCGGAGAAGTTGTGTCTAATCTAGTAGTAAATTTGGCAGCTGGCGCGACGGAAGCTCAGATTCAAGCGGCCATCGACGGTCTGCCGGATGGAGGCAAGCTCGTTCTCGCGGCAAACCAGACCATCGAGATCAAGAGCGGCCTCATCATGAATGTCGCGTCGCGATCGATCACCCTCGATCTCAACGGCTCGACCTTGCAACAGGCGGGCGACGTCACGGTGCTGACCGCGCGCGGCAAGCATGCGGCGGGAGAAGCAGGCGTGATCGGCCACGACGGCGGCGGCCAGCTCACCCTCACGACTTCGGGCAGCACGGCGGCGGCGCAGGTGGGAGATTGGATCAAGATCTATTCGGACAACGTCCTGCCCAACGACCATGGTTCGGAGACGCGGCTCGGTCAGGCGATGGAAGTGATCGGCGTCTCGGGCAAGACCTTGATCCTCAAGGGTGAGCTGCTCGACGAGTCGCTCTATGTCGACAATGTCCGCATCTCCAAATATCTCGGCGGCACGCCGACGATCGAGAACGGAACGATCCGCGGCGACCAGGGCAATCCGGCGTGGCTCAAGGACCTCGTTCACATCCGCACGACGGTGGACGCCGACGTCAATCACCTCATCGTGCGCGACGGCAACTCGATGGGAATCAACGTCGTCGATTCGGTGAACGCCAAGATCACCCAGGCCGCGGCTCTCAACCTGACCAATGATACGGCCAACGGCCACAACGGCTATGCCGTGCATTCCGCGAGTTCCTACGGCACTACCGTTCAGGGCCTCTATGTCGAGAATGTCCGGCATGCGACCGATAACAACGCCGTGGGAATCCCGGCGGGGACGATCGATCCTTCGAAATATGGCGCCGACATCGCGCTGACGGTCAGCGACGTCGTCGCCAACGGGGCCACCGCAGCCGCCTTTTCCTGGCATAGCGAAGGGCGCGAAAGCACCGTCACGGACTCGGTCGTGTTCAACAGTTTCGGCGTACTCGGCGCCCGGGGTGTCGCCAACAGCATGAGCGACGTGGCGGGCAGCGGCAACGCGCGCGGCATCCAGTTCTACGAATATGGCGATGGCGACGGCCGCGACATCGCGATCGACAACGTCCAGATCCGCGCGCTCGACTATTATGCATATATGACCACCGGCAACACGGCCGACAATGTCATCAGCAACTCGACCTTCGAGACGCTCGACGGGAAGGTCTGGGCGACCACCGGCCTCACCACCATCAACACGACGAAGACGGTGCTGCCCTGGGGGACGAAAAACAGCCCGAGCAGCCTGACCGGCTCGCTGGCCGATGACAGGCTGGTCGGAGCAGGCGGCGCGGACACGATCCAGGGCGGCGGCGGCGGAGATTATCTGTGGGGAGGGGGCGGTGTCGACCTGCTCGCTGGCGGCGCGGGAAGCGATCGATTCGCCTATCTGTCGATCAGCGAAGCGGGTGACGTCATCACCGATTTCCAGTCGGGCTTGGGCGGAGACGCGGTCGATCTCAGCGCGCTCGCGATCCACAATGGCTGGAAGGGGGATATCTTCACCAATGGCTATGTGTCGCTGGTCCAATCGGGCGCCGATACGCTGGTAAAGATCGATACCAGCGGTGGCGGCGACAATTATGTGACGCTCGCGACCCTGACCAACGTCAGCGCGGCGGACGCACGAGCCAACATTTCGACCGAAATCCGTGTCACCGGCGCGGCGGCATCAGCGCAGACTGCGCCTCTCCCCCAGGCGAGCGCCCCGCCACCCGCGGTCGACCCGCTCGAAGGTGCGCTCCGGCTCACCATCATCGACGGCACGCTCAACGGCACCGAGGGGGCCGATCTGATGGTCGGCACCACCGGCAACGACCGGCTGGTGGGATATGATGGAAACGACACGCTGATCGGCGGCGCTGGGCGCGACGCGCTGATCGGCGGCGCTGGCCAGAACTCCGCGAGCTATCAGACCTCGGCCAATGGGCTGACCGTCGACCTGGCGTCGCCGGCTCTCAACACCGGCGACGCGGTCGGTGACAGCTACGCCCAGATCGCTGGCCTGATCGGAAGCGAGTTCGACGATCATCTCTACGGCAGCAGCGGCGCGAACACGATCATCGGCGGCGCCGGTACGGACTTGATCGACGGGCGCGCGGGCTCCGACGCGCTCTATGGCGGCGATGGATCGGATCGGCTGTCCGGAGGTTCGGAGACCGATCGGCTGTTCGGCGGAGCGGGCGACGACAGGCTCTGGGGCGGAGCCGGCTACGATTCGCTCCACGGCGGCCTGGGCGACGACGTGTTCATGTTCGACTTTGCCGACAAGAGCTACGACACGATTACCGACTTCACCGCGGGCGACCTGCTCCTGCTGGTCGATTTTGGCCTGACGGAGCTCAATGGGACCAACTTCGTCGCCTCGACGACGCCGAAGGCGATCGCGGCGGTCGGGACGGTGCTCTATGACTCGGATGACGGGCTGCTCTTCTGGGACGCCGATGGGCTCGGTGGGGCTGCGGCGGTACGGATCGCCCTTATCGCCGACAGTCCGGCGCTGAGCTCCAGCGATTTCCTGTTCGGTTGAGGGCAAGGCCCGGCCATTGCGCCGGGCCTTCCACATTTTCGTCAGGACGGCTCCGAGGGCAAGGGGCATCGACGAGGGTCGCGACGGTCATCACCGGCTCCTGCGCCGATAGGTGGCGACGCGGAACAGATAGGAGGCGACGATGCCGCCCATGATCACGGCGCTGAACGGGCCGATATAGCGATCGATCTGGCCATAGGCGCTGCCCAGCGCATGACCGAGCACCGCCAGCAGGCTCGTCCAGATGCCGGCTCCAATCATCGTCAGGATGAGGAAGCGCGGGAGGTGCATGCCGAACAGGCCGGCGGGCACCGAGATCAAGGTCCTGATCGTCGGGATCAGGTGGCCCACGGGCACGGCCCAGCGGCAGTGGCGGCCGAACCATCCATCGATTCGGTCTATGTCCTTGCGCGACAGGGTCAGCCAGCGGCCATGCCGGTCCGCCCAGCGCCGAAGCCGCTCCTCCGACGTCCAGCGGCCAATCGCGTACCACGTGAGGGCGCCCGCCGTCGTGCCGGCCAGGCCTGACAGGATCACGCCGGGAAGCGACAGGTCGCCGCGCGCGGCCGCATAGCCCGCGAGCGGCATGATCAATTCGGAGGGCAGCGGCGGGAACAGATTTTCCAGCAGCATCAGCAGCGTGATGCCGAAATAGCCGAACTGCTCGACAAGCTTCTCGATCCATTCGGTCATTCCACGTCTCCGAACAGGACTGGCAGCCTCTGCCAGACGATCGCGATCATCGACAGCGCGATGCCGAGCAGTGCGGTCGACCGGCGCCAGCGGTCATAATCGTCGGCGGCAGCCAGCCGCGCGGCGCGGATGCCGATAAGGACGTCGCCGCCCAGGGAAAGGGCCCCGGCCAGGGCCGCGAGCACGCGGCCGATCGTGCGCGGGCCGATGAACTCGGCGATCGCATAGATAACGAAGAAATCGGCCGCCCATATGAGCAGTCCGCCGAGCAGGAGCGCCCAATGCCGCATCAGCCGACCAGCCGCGTGAGCAGCGCGGCGGCGAGCCCCTGCGTGCCGGTATAGGCCAGCATCAGCATGGTCAGGTCGACGATGTTGCTCGATGGCCGCACGAGGCCGCCGGTCAGGCCGCGGGCCCAGGTGAAGCCGGCCATCAGCACCGCGATCGCCACGGCCGTGCCCTGCAGCGCGAGGAGCGCGTAGATGAGTGCCCCCTGGGCGCTGAGCTGCGGATCGATCGCCCCCCGCCATGCGAACCAGTCGAGCAGCAGCGCGCCGATCAGGGCGACGGCCGATGACAGCAGAAGGGCCAGCCCGGCCGCCTTGGAGCGCTCGTACAGCCATCGCCCGCCGATCGCCGCGCCGATCGCGGCGGTTTCGAGCAGCAGGATCGGCCAGGCGGCGAGCACGGGCGGCGTCGCGGTCCAGAAGGCGGGCTGGTTGCTCGCCAGGAACAGCAGCGAGAAGATCGTCATCAGGAAGATCATGCCCACCACGATCAGCAGGATGACCATCGCCCACCAGCCATGGCTGCGCGGGCCGGTCACATAGGTCGGCACCTCGATCCCGGCGCCGATATCCACGCGATCGGCCTCGACCGGCCGGTCGGTCTCCCAGAGCCATCGCAGCGTCGCGATCACCGCGAGGATGCCGCTCGCGATGCCGAAGCCATAGGCCTGGACGGTGAGCGCGAGGAAGAAGCCCGCAGTCGCCACCGCGGCGGTGAACGGCCAGGGCGAAGGCCCCGGCATGATCTGGAGATATTGCGGCTCGGCGAGCAGCGGGCTGGTGATGATCGTCTCGCGCCGTGCGGTCGCCGAACGGGGCAGGAAGTAACGGCCCTGCTCGACCCGCTCGGAGATGTCGGGATCGTCCCATAGCGGCTCGCGGCTGCGGACGACCGGGATCGAGCGGGTCGAATAGAGCGCGGTCGGCAGCCATTCCAGCGTCCCCGCGCCGAAGACGTTGCCCGCATTGCCTTCGCTGGGTGCGAGGCGGAAGTTGCGGGCGAGGTCGACGAGGAACAGCAGCACGCCGAGCCCGAGCATGAAGGCGCCGGCCGTCGAGATGAGGTTGGGCAAGTCCCAACCGCGATCGGGAAGATAGGTATAGACCCGCCGCGGCATCCCCATGAGTCCACTCAGGTGCATCGGCATGAAGGCGACGTTCATGCCGACGAACATCAGCGCGAACACCCATTTGCCCAGCCGTTCGGACAGCGCGCGGCGGCTGACCATCGGGGTCCAGTAGTAGAAGGCGGCGAACAGCGGAAACACCATCCCACCGATCAGCACATAATGGAGGTGCGCGACGATGAAGTAGCTGTCGTGCGCCTGCCAGTCGAACGGGACCAGCGCCACCATCACCCCGGTAAGGCCGCCGGTCACGAAGACGATGATGCTGCCCATCGCGAACAGGCCGGGTGTGTTGAACCGCGGCTTGCCGGTCGCAAGCGTCGCGATCCACGAAAAGACCTGGATGCCGGCGGGCACGCTCACCGCCATCGAGGCCGCCGAGAAAAAGCCGGTGGTCATCGTCGGCAGGCCGGTCGAGAACATATGATGCGCCCACACGCCGAAGCTGATGAAGCCTGTCGCCAGCATCGCGAGCACGATCAGCCGGTAGCCGACCAGTTCAGCACGGGCGACCGTCGGGATGATCATCGACATCATCCCCGCCGCCGGCAGGAAGATGATGTAGACTTCCGGATGGCCGAAGAACCAGAAGAGGTGTTGCCAGAGCATCGGATCGCCACCACGGGTGGCGTCAAAGAAGGGCCAGTGCAGCGCGCGCTCGAACTCGAGCAGCAGGGTGCCGAGGATCACGCTGGGAAAGGCGATCACGATCATCGCGGCGAATACGAGCATCGACCAGGCGAAGATCGGCATCCGGTCGAGCCGCATCCCCGGCGCCCGGGTGCGCAGCACGCCGACGATGATCTCCACCGCGCCGGCGATGGCCGAGATCTCGATGAAGCCGATGCCCAGCAGCCAGAAATCGGTGTTGATGCCCGGCGAATAAGCCCGCGAAGTGAGCGGCGGGTACATGAACCAGCCGCCATCAGGGGCGAGCCCGAAGAACAGCGAGCAGAAGAAGGCGAGGCCGCCCACCGCATAGGCCCAGAAGGCATAGGCCGACAGCCGCGGGAAGGGGAGGTCGCGCGCCGCCAGC
>CAMLSA010000022.1 GCA_946482655.1 uncultured Sphingomonas sp.
AACTTCCCGGTATTCTTCGAAAATGTGCTCCCCTGCTGGGGACGAGGAGGACCCATCTCTAAGGCCGGCTGCAAAGGATCAGGGAAGTACCGGCATCCTGATTATCGGCCATAGCCAGTGCCTTGGCGGCGGTCCTTGCGTCCGCCTTCAGGCTCTTGCATTTTCCGACGTACAGGCAGACCCTCCGACTCCGACGCCCCGTCTTCCGCTTTGCCGACGAACAGACATGGAGGCCGACCATGGAGAGAAATGCCGCCGAGGTTAGAGCCATCGCTCTTGTTGGGCCACCCGGTGTCGGAAAGACGTCGCTCGCCGAAGCGCTGTTGTTCGCCAGCGGGTCGATCGTCCGGCAAGGCTCGGTAGCCGACGGAAGCAGTGTCGGCGACTCCAGCGCCGAAGCCCGAAGCCGGGGCGGCTCGACCGAGCTCAACCTGATGCGGTTCACGGCGCAGGGCGAAACCTTCGCGATCATCGACGCGCCCGGGTCGGCCGGTTTCTCCCCCGACGCGAACGTCGCCGTGCTGACATGCGATCTCGCCGTCGTCGTGATCGATCCCGATCCCGTGCGGGCGCCGCTCGTCGAGCCGATCCTGCGGTGGCTGGAAGCAAACGGCATTCCACACGCGCTGTTCGTCAACAAGATCGACCAGGCGCGAGGCAGTATCCAGGATCTGCTCGAGGCGCTCGAGCCGATGAGCATCGCCGCCCTGGTTGCCCGGCAGATTCCGATCCGCGAGGGCGAGCAGGTAACCGGCTATGTCGACCTGACCCTCGAGCGCGCGTTCCGGTACGAGGCGGGCAAGCCCGCGCAACGCATCGAGCTGACCAACGATCTGCGGCAGCAGGAGATGGCGGCGCGCGAGCATCTGCTCGAGCAGCTCGCCGATCACGACGACGTGCTGCTGGAGCAGATCATCTCCGACGAGGTGCCCAGCCTCGATACCATCTTTACCGACCTCGCTGAGGAGACGAAAGCCGGCTTCGTCGTCCCGGTGCTGTTCGGATCGGCGCTCAAGGGCTTCGGCATCCGCCGGCTGATCAAGATGCTGCGGCACGACACGCCGTCTCCGGCCGAGACGGTTTCCCGACTGGGTCTCTCCGGTCCGGGAATCCGGGTCCTCAAGGTCCAGCACGGCAGCACGGTCGGCCGACTCGCGATCAGCCGTGTCTTCGGAGTGCCGTTGACCGAGGGCTCCGAACTCACCGACAGGGACGACCGTAAGCTGCGGAGCGGGGCGCTGTTCCAGATCCAGGGCGGCAACACTGCCAAGGTCGCCCGGGCAGCCTGCGGCGACATCGTCGGCATCGCCAAGGTCGAGCAGCTCAAGGCCGGCGACGTGGTCGGCCTTTCGGGTAAAGCGCCGGCGGCGGTGCCGCCGATAGAGGAACCCGCCCGCCATTGCGCGCTGATGATCGAGGCCGCCGATCACAAGGACGATGTCCGCCTGGCCTCGGCACTCGCGCGGCTGTGCGAGGAGGATCCGTCGCTGTTCTGGGGGCGGGGTAATGACAGCCGCGAGTCGCTGCTCCACGGCATCAATGACGAGCATCTTTCGCTGGCACTCGAGCGGCTGAAACGCCGTTATGGAGTCGCGGTGACAACCCGGGAGCCGGCGATCGCCTACAAGGAATCGATCCGGCACCCGGCGAGCTTTCGCGGCCGACACAAGAAACAGTCGGGCGGTCATGGCCAATATGGCGACGTCGTGATTGAGATCCGCCCGCTGCCCTCGGGCGAGGGCTTCAAGTTCGAGGACAAGATCACCGGCGGTGTCATTCCCAAGCAGTGGATCCCCGCGGTGGAGCAAGGCGTTCTCGACGCGCTTGCCAAGGGCCCGCTGGGTTTTCCCGTGGTCGATGTCGCCGTGGCGCTGGTCGACGGATCGTTCCACAGCGTCGACAGCTCCGAACTCGCCTTCCGTACCGCCGGGCGGCTGGCCGCTTCGCAAGCGCTGGCGGCCGCCGGTCCCTTTCTCCAGGAGCCGATCTCGCATGTGACCATCTATGCTCCGGGTAGCGCGACATCGCGGATCACCTCCGCCATTTCGAGCCGCCGCGGCCAACTGCTCGGCATCTCGCCGCGCCCCGATTGGTCTCGCTGGGACGTGATCGAGATATTGCTCCCCGAGGCCGAACTCACCCATCTCGCGCGGGAATTGCGATCGCTGAGCCAAGGCATGGCGGTCTTTGACGCACGCTTCGATCACCTTGCTGAGGTGGCGACCAAGCGAGCGACCGAGATTTCACAGAAGGTGCTGGAAATGTCCTAGACCTCGATGATTTCGGGCTGGATCAGCTTGAAAGCTGGATCAAGTCTAGTGACCGGTTTTATCGGGACTCGGAAACATGCCCTTGGGCGGGGGACCCGAGATCACCACGCCATGAATATTGGCGGCGGGCGGCCAGCGCCAGGTGCGGCCGCCATCCGTCGAATAGGCGCCGATGTCGCGGCCCTTGGCATCGGTCACGCCACGATTGGGATAGATTGACCGGCTGAGATCCTGGCCCGGCCGCGGGGTGACATAGACGTCCTTGAGGTGGACGGGGAAACGCGGCGCGGCGATCTGCCCCGGCTTGCGGATGCCGTCGCCGAACCAGAGCAGGAAGCCGGCAGCGTCGCCACTATGGCTGAGGCTCACCCGCTCGAGATAGGCGCTGCCGACCGCCCGGTCCTTCGTGCCCTTGAGGAAAATGCCCTGATAGCCGCTCGATCCCACCAGATTGATGATCGTGACGCGGCCGACATCGCCCTGTCCCTGGAAAATATCGGAATGTATCCCGTCGCGTGAACCGCGCAGACCGCCGACCACGATATTCCGAAGGGTGACGTCCGGGCTGCGACCGTTGCGGCTGGCGACGGCGATGGCATCCCCTTCCTTGGACAGGAATATCTTGAGATTGGACACTGTCACCGAAGCGGTCTGTTGCTTGAACACCAGGCGCGAGACCCGCTCGCCACGTCCATCGAGCACGACATGGCGTCCGCCCTGCACGACGACGGGACCGGTCCATCCGCCCGGCGGCGCCTCGATCTTCGCATCCTCGTCGGGAGCAAAAATCTTGAATCGGCTTTTCCAGGATTGCGCTGCTCGGTCCGGCCAGGTCGAATAGCGGCCATCGCCCATGGCCAGCACCGCGACGGCGACGCCACCGAGCATCGTCACGATGATCAGATTCCGCGCCATGCGGATCATGGCCGTTGCGGCAGGGCGAGCTTCGCCCGGATCTCGGGGGCCAGCCGCCCGACGATCAGTTGGGACCCTTCGGCGGTCAGATGCCCGTAATCGAACTGCAGCGGCACGCTCTTCTTGGCCCAGACGGTACATCTCCGGCGGCACATCGCCCGTAGCGGAGAAACATAAGGTAGCCCGGCATCGGCGAAAGCCTGGGCGAACCGTTGATCGACCGGTGCAACGTCCGGCACCAGATGGGCATCGATCGGTTCGCCATGATCGATATTGCGGGCAATCAAGCGCGGCAGAGCGGCATCATATTCTGCGATCGGCCCTGACACGACGACATGCGGCACGAAACGCCGGATCAGTCGCACCGTTTCGATCGCCTCGTCGACATCCTCCGCTGACCAGCGCGCCGAAAACACCACACCATCGAGTTTGGTTTTGGGTATAAACTCGTTGAAAATATAGTTCATCAGTTCGACGCAGCGCTTCTCGCCCCGCGCCGAAAGTGTGGGCTTGCAGCCCGACGCCGTCGCCTGGAGGATGTTCGCCTCGGGCAAGGCCGTAACCAGCCCCGTATAATAATGCGCCCCATGGCTGTCTCCTACGAGCAGGATATTGGGCTTGTGCGGCGCGAGCGCGAGACATTTTGGATCGAAAGCGCTGAAGTCGGCCTGCGATGCCAGAAAGCAGGTCCCGGTCCGCATCCCCTCGCTCTGGCCGCCGGAGTCGAGATAGGACAGCGCCTGCTTGGCCGCCGGCGAGATCGGCCAGATCACCCCGCTCAGATAGGCCGATCCGAGCGCTCCTGCGGATGCCGCGACCATCAGCGCCAATCCTCCCAAGACGACCTTGCGCGCATCGCTCAGCCGGCCGGGCTGCCGGAAAGGCTGCTCGACAAGGAAATAGGACAATGTCGCGAGGAGGAGGCTGGCCATGAGGAGCCACCCTCGGTCCACGAGGCTCAGTCGGTGATCGATGCTCTTGTAGAAGACGATAACCGGCCAATGCCACAGGTAGAGCGAATAGGAGATCAGCCCGATGAAGCGCATCGGCCCTGTGGCGAGCAGCCTGCCGATCCCCGTGTCATGGGCGAACCCGCCATGGATCAACAGCGCCGAACCGATGCAAGGCAGCAACGCGGCAGGGCCGGGAAATGGTGTCGTCCGATCGAACAGCGCCACCGCCGCGACGATCAGCGCGATTCCCGCCATCGTTTCGAGATTGGCGATGAGCGCGGATCGCACCGGTGGAAAGGCACCCAGCGCAAGCAGGGCTCCGAGCGCGAGTTCCCAAGTCCGATATTGCACCAGATAAAAGGCGGCGCTCATGTCGGTGTTCACGCGCCACCAGGACAGCACGAAGCTCACCAGTGCGATGCCCGCAACCAGCCTCACCCGCCCCTTCGGCGTCAGACCGCGACTGAAGAAGAGGAGGAGCGGGAAAAAGATGTAGAATTGCTCTTCGACCGACAGCGACCAGGTGTGAAGCAGCGGATTGGAGTCAAGACCGCCATCGAAGTAGCCGCTCGAGGAAAAGAACAGGACATTCGAGGCGAAGAAGATCGAAGCGACCGTCGTGAAAGCGATATCCCGGGCCTCGTCAGCGAACAGGATCATGAACGAAGCCATCATCACGGCGAAATAGAGTGCGAACAGTGCCGGGAAGATGCGTTTGATCCGTCGCTTGTAGAACTCGGCGAGACGTTCCTTGTAGCTGCCCTCCGCCAGCAGCAGTGTTCCCGTGATCAGATAGCCCGAGATCACGAAGAAGACGTCGACGCCGATGAAGCCTCCCGTAAGCACGCTGGTGCCAAGGTGAAACACCACCACGGAGAGCACCGCAATGGTGCGCAGCCCGTCGATATCCGCGCGATAGCCCGCAGCCTTGACCTGCTTTCTCGCGACGTCGGCAACAGTGGCTTCGGATCGCCTCGTTACTAGTTCAAGCACGACCCACCACTCGGAAATGCGAGGTGGAGGGGCCGATATTGACCTTCGACGCGAGCGCTACCGCCATGATCACCATGAGCGAGACGGAGTTGGCGAAGTTGATCGCGCGCTGCTCGGCAAACCCTTGTACCGCATATCCGACAATGATCGCAGTCAGCGCCGCATGAACGTGCGAGCGGTAGATCACCGCCTTGTAGAGGCCCGATCCGATTCCGACGCCGAGAAACAGCAGGTAGGCGAGCAATCCAATCACGCCCATGTCCGCGGCCGTCGCAAGATAGGCCTGGTGAGCCGAAGAGGCAGCAGTGATGTAATCCTCATGGTGTCGATAGCCGACGCCCAGCAGCGGATTTTGCTGGAACACCTCGAGCGCCTCGCGCCACGCCTCAGCCCGGCCGGTGCCGCCGGATTCGAGGCCGCGGCGAGGATCGTCGATCATGAACACCTTGCTCAGCAGGGTCGGCAGCGCAAACAGGAGCGCGATGCCCACCGCAGTTCCGGCGAGCCATATCCACAGCCGCCCGAACAAGCTCGACCGGTGATAAGCCAGGCCGATGAGCAACATTCCGCCGACCATCGCCGAGACCATCGAGGCGCGGTTCTGGGCGAGGAGTAGAACGGTCAGGTCGATAGCGAACAGCACGACGAACAACCAGCGCTGCCGCGCCACGGTGCCGGCGAGAAGCCCATAGGCGCAGACCGCTCCCCAGAAGTTGGGACCGACGCGGCCCATGAACCGGCCGTAGATGAAATTGGCATCGATCAGCGCGACCAGTGCGGCCACGGCGTGCATCACCGCGTAGGCGACGAGCAGGTTGCGGATGAACGCTTCGTCGCGAACCTCGGCCGAGGCAAGCACTACCCCAAGCGTAAGGACGAACAGGCCGAGCAGCGGCTTGGCGAGCTCGCCCGTCTGATCGGTGCCGAGCAGGCTGATGGTGATCACCCCGAGGATCAGCATCGAGAGCGCGAACATCGGCAGGGCCTGGGCGGGCCGCAGTCGCGACCAGGCCATGGTCGCGAGCGCGGGGACGATGCCCAGCACGATCAGCAGCAACGTCACAAGCTGGGTGGCCGGCGTCTCGAGGCGGGTGTCGACCGTGCCATATTGCCACACCGGGAGGCGTGGCGGTGCCCCGAGGAACAGGATGAGCGGGCTCAAGCCGAGCCAGAGGCCCCACAGGCCGCCGTTGAACAGCCAGCCCACGGCGCCGCCGGGCCGGCTGAGAGCAGCCGGCTCGGGGCCCAGGGGTTCGGGGAGTCTAGGCGACAATTTCGGCCTCTTGGCGCTTGAGCCTGAAGAACAGCAGCAACTCCGCGATGATCGCCGCGCCGAGGGCCGCGAACGCCGCGAGGAGAATGCCGAGCGCCAAGGTGAGCGCGATGTTCGGCGACGAGGCGGCGAGTGACGGTACGGCGCGGCTGATGATGCGCGCGTCCGGCGTCTGGAGGCCGACTTCTGCGCCGGTTTCGTTGAACCGGCCGAGATAGGACTGATACAGCGTGGCTAGACCAGTCACCTCACGCTCGAGCGCGGCGAGCTTCGCGGTCGCGGCGCTGTTCCTGCCGAACTGACCTTGCACCGACGAGAGGCTCGCTTCGCTCGAACCGGCACGCTGCGCCGCCGCCGTGGCGGTGGCACGCGCGGCTTCGCGCGCTGCGGTGATCGACCGGCCGATCTCCTGGCTCAGTAGGCGGTTGATCTCGCTGCGCTGCTGGTTGACCTGCTGGACGAGCGGATGATCGGCGCCGTAGCGAGCGTTGATCTGCGCCGCCTGTGCCTCCACCAGCGCCGACTGGGCACGGATCGCCTGGACGGCGGGCGAGGCTTGGGCTGCGGGCGCCGTAGCCCCACGCTGACGCTGGGCTGCCGCGAGCAGCGCCTGCTGCTCGGCCGCCTGAGCGCGGGCCTGGGCGAGCTGTTCGTTGAGGCCGGCGATCGCGAGCGAGTTGTTGCCGGGATCCATCGCCGAGACCAGACCGGTGCGTTGCTTATAGGCGAGCAGCCGCGCCTCGGCGTCGGCGAGCTGCTGACGGATTTCGCCCAGGCGATCGCGCAGCTTGACGTTGGCCTGCGAGGTCGCGCTGTCCTTAACGTCGATCTGCTCGATGATGTAGCGCTGAGCATATTGGTTCGCGACTCGCGCCGCGAGCGTCGGATCGTCACCCTTCCAGCTGATCTGGATCGCATAGCTAGTGCCGACCCGGCTGGCCTTAAGGCCGCCGAGCAACCGATCGGTCATCACGCGGATGGCATCGTCGGGCGCGTCTCCCCTCACCAGATCCTTGATCGACGCGATCACGCCGGTGGATTTAGCGAGGAAGGCCGGGTTCCGGTGAAGCCCCAGATCCCTACCGACCTGTTCGGCGAGACCGCGCGAAGTAATCATCTGCAGCTCGGTCTCGACGATTGGCGCGTCGGGTTCCAGGCCGGACATCACCGGGTCCGTCGTCACCGGCGCCTGCTTGCGCGGGTCGATCAGCACCATCGACTTGCCGGTATATTCACGCGGCGCGAGCAGAAGATAGAGCAGCACCAGCACCAGCACCCCGCCCGCGACCATCGCCATGAGCTTGGCGCGGTCCGTCAGGAAATTGATCAGATAACCGGGCTGGGTGAACCGGTTTCGCAAGCCGGCTTGGCCCTCTAGGGGTTCGAGATCGACAATCATGGGCGCTTCTCCTCCGTGATCGGAAATTCATCTGAAACACCGGAAGGGTGCCCATTCACCCCGCGAGCCTTCCGTAGAAATCGAGCAGATTCTGCCGCTGGCTGGACCAGCTGTAGCGTGTTTCAACCGCCTCGCGCCCATTCGCCCCCATGGCGAGGCGAGTTGCCGGATTGGTCTGCAACCAGTTGATCCTGTCAACGGCGTCCTCGAGCCGGGCAGGATCGACCGCGAAGCCGCATTCCGCGCTTTCGACGATCGCGCGCCAGTTCGGGAAATCGGACACGATCATCGGCAAGCCGGCGGCCATATATTCGAAAAACTTGGTCAGCTCCTTTTCGTAATAATGTTCGCTGTAGGGGAAAATGGAGAGGCCCGCGGTCCATGGTTCCTTCAGCGCCTCCACCATCCGGTCGGACACGTAATAGTCGAGCCCTTCGAGAATGATCGTCGACACCTCAGGTTCCGCGCGCGTCGAACGTTTCTCCCAAGAAATTTCTCCGTCCTCGCGCATTGTCCCGATGGTTGCGTCGCCCGAGGCCTGCCGAATGGCGGCTGCGGTCTGTTGCGACATGTTGCCGCAGTAATGAATCAGGCAGCCGGGAATGAGCGTGGCGAGGCGCGCATGAAGCGCGGCGCCACGGCTAAGCGTGGTGCTGCCGGCATAAATGAGCCGCACCCGGTCGAGCGCCTGCGAGCAGCGATCCACCGACCGAAGCGCTTCCGAGCGTTCGAGATGCGGATAGTTGAGAACCTTCACCGACTTTGGGAAGCTGCGTGCATAATAGCGCTCGGCGATGACGATGTGGAACAGCTTGGACGAAAGCCAGGCCATTCCCTGCCAGGCGCGTGCCACCAGTCCCCGCAGCGGCTTGGGAATCCAGCTTCTTACTCCCGCCGCCTGGGCGAAATCCTCATGAACATCGAAAACGACGGTCTTGCCGAGCAGGCGAAGCACGAGCCCCCAGGGAATCAGCTCGGGATCATGAAGATGATAGATGTCGGCCTTTGTCCTCAGCGCGCGCAGGAAAACCTGGAAGGCGGTGACGGTCACCCGCTCGAGCCGATTGCGCGGCGCCTTCACCGCGATGATGTGAACGCCGCTACGAATTTCGTCCGCGGGGTTGCGGACGACGAAGTGAACGGCGTAGCCCGCGTCGGCGAGGCTGCGGCACTCGCGCTGGAAAATACGATTGTCCACCGGCTGGTGGTGGGAACTCAGGTGGGCGACGCGGCATTTAACCATCGCTTGTCCTTCTTCGCTGCGAGCGCCCCCCGGACGGGAGAACGCCTATTGCGGAGCAGAACGCGCCGGCAAGGATTTTGCCGCAGTGCGGTAGAAATTTATGACATGTTGCGTTCAGAGTTGGTGAATCGCCACCGAAACTAGTATATCCCCTCCGGACCGCATGCTTTCGCGCATCGGCACGTCGGGGGGCGAACAGAAAAGGGAGACACAGTGATACCCCGACCTCTGCTAGCATCGATGCTCGCGCTCCAGCTGGGCTGTCTCACAGCCTGCACCGAAACCGGCGGACTGCCCCTCGAGGCCGCGTCCGCTCTTCCTTCGTCCGACAATACCTATCGGGTCGGTCCAGGCGATGTGCTCCGCATCTCCACCTACATGGAGACGGACCTCACCAACACCTTCACGATCTTGCCGAACGGAAAACTTGCCTTCCCCCTGACGGGCGAAGTCGACGTCGCGGGCATGACCACCGAAGAAATTCGCTTGATGCTCGAACAGAGACTCGGCGGCGGGATGGTCAAGAACCCGAAAGTCGCGGTGAACGTGGCCGAGTTCCGGCCGATCTACATCATGGGAGAGGTCGCAAAGCCCGGTCGCTACCCGTTCGAGCCCAATATGACCCTGCATCGTGCGGTCGCGGTCGCCGGCGGCTACACCGTGCGCGCCAACAGCCGTCAACTCATCCTCCATCGTGATGGCGATCAGGTTAATCGCAGAGTACCGCTCGAGGTGAGATCTCAGTTCGCGGTGCGGCCCGGAGACATATTGACTGTGCCGAAACGCTATTTCTGAGGCCTTGTGCGGCACATCTTGGAACACATTGCCCGCCGGCGGGATCGGCTGGTAGCGATCAGTGACCAGGCGCTGGTCGGGCTGGCCAATTTCGGGGCGCTGGCCGCGTTCGCCCGTTTGCTGCCGCGTGACGATTTCGCCGCGATCGGCGTCGCGGTAGCGATTCATTTTCTGATCTTCGGCTTCCACCGCGCCGCGATCGTTATGCCCTATATATTGAGCGCCAAGGACGAGCCCGATCCGGTGCCGCGCAGTGCGTGGGCATGGCTGGCGATGCGGGTGTCGCTGATGGTGGCGCTGCTTCTCTTCGCGACGGCGACCGGACTGGCGCTGGCGGGTGCATCGGTGTTCGCCGCAAAATGCGCGCTCTACGCCGCGCTCCAGTCGCCCGCGCTGCTGCTCCAGGAGTTCGCCAAGCGGTGGCTCTACCAGCATCAGCGCGTCGGCAGTGTTCTGATCAGTTCGGTGGCTGGCTTCGTGCTGACTGCGGCGGGCATAGGCCTGCTGTTCATCATCGGCGCTCCGCCCATGCTCGCTTCGGCCATCCTGGGCGTGAGCGCGCTTGTCGTCGCGCTGATCGCATTCCTGCTGTGCCGTCCGTCGCGCGACGGCTGGTTGGTCCGGACAGCGACGCTGATCGGCCGGCGGCGCGAGTTCACCCTGTGGCAGAGCCTCGCCCACATTCCCTACATCCTCTACAACAACGGCTATCCGCTGCTGCTGGCGCTGCTCACCGGGCCCGCGGCGACCGCCGGCTACACCGCGCTGCGCGCGCTGCTCTCGCCGGCAGTGAGCCTAATCAGTGCGGTGGACTCGACCGACAAGCTGCGCGCGATCGCCGCCTTCCACGAAGACGGCCCCCACGGAGCCAAGCGCTCGGCCGACCGCACCCGCCGGCTGCTGCTCGCGCTGAACGGTCCTTTCCTGCTGGCGGCGGCGATCTTCGCTTCGCCCTACCAGCAGTTCGTGCTGGGCCCGGCTTATCATCATCCCGCCGAAATGGCGGTGCTAGCGGCCTATTGCCTGCTGCTCAGCGTGAACCAGCCTTTCGAGACGTTCCTGGTCGTCCAGGAAAAAGCCCGCATCCTGATGTTCTCGCGCTGTCTGAGCGCCGCCCTGGCGATCGGCGGGCTGCTGCTGCTCGCCCCCGCGCTGGGCCTGCTCGGCGCGGCCATCGCGCTGTTGGTGGCGCAAGCCTGCAATTTGGCTGCCTTGTGGTGGCTTAGCCAGCAGCAGCTTCGCGTGCCTCGATTTCAACAGCAAGAAGCGGTGATGACAACCGCATGAGACGGATGATGCCGAAGGCTCCCGATCACCAGGCAAGGAACATTATATGCGTTTAGCGATCATCGGCACGGGCTATGTTGGGTTGGTATCGGGGGCGTGCTTTTCCGAGTTCGGCCATGAGGTGACATGCGTCGACATCAACGAGGCCACGATTGCGAAGCTGAAGGCGGGAGAAATCCCGATCTACGAGCCTGGGCTCGATGAGTTGGTCAAGCGCAATAGCCGCTTCGAGCGATTGAAGTTCACCAGCGACATTAAGGAAGGGGTGAAGGACGCCGAGGCGGTGTTCATCGCGGTAGGGACGCCCTCCCGGCGTGGCGACGGCCATGCCGATCTCTCCTATGTCTACGCCGCCGCCCAGCAAGTGGCGGAGTCGGTGACCCGGCCTTGCGTCATCATCACCAAATCGACTGTGCCGGTAGGCACCGCCAAGCATGTCGCGGCGATCGTGGCCAAGGCCCGGCCCGAGCTGTCGATCGAGGTGGCCTCGAACCCCGAGTTCCTGCGCGAGGGATCGGCGATCGAAGACTTCATGCGCCCGGATCGAGTGGTGTGCGGAACATCGAGTGAGAGCGCCCAGCAAGTGCTGCGAGACATTTATCGTCCGCTGTCGCTGCGTGAGGTGCCGATCCTGTTCGTCGAGTGCGAAACCTCCGAAATGATCAAATATGCCGCCAATGCGTTCCTCGCGGTCAAGATCACCTTCATCAACGAGATCGCCGACCTGTGCGAAAGGACCGGCGCCAATGTCCAGAACGTCGCCAAGGGCATCGGCATGGACAACCGGATCGGCGGAAAATTCCTCCACGCGGGCCCCGGCTATGGCGGTTCCTGCTTCCCCAAGGACACAACCGCCTTGCTCAAGACCGCCGAGGACTATGAGACGCCGATGCAGATCGTGAAGGCGACGGTCGACGTCAACAACCAGCGCAAGCGGATGATGGGACGGCGGGTGATCGCGGCAGCGGGAGGCTCGGTCGACGACAAGAAAATCGCGCTGCTCGGCCTCACCTTCAAACCCAACACTGACGACATGCGCGACAGCCCCAGCATCGACATCGTCCGCGTCCTCCAGGACAATGGCGCCAAGGTCAGCGCCTTTGATCCCGAAGGCCGACGCCAAGCCGAGACCATGCTCGAAAATGTCGAGTTCGCCGAGGATGCCTATGATGCGATGGACGGCGCTGACGCGCTGGTCCTCGTTACCGAATGGAACGAGTTCCGGGCGCTCGATCTCGACCGCGTCAAGCGCCTGCTCAAGACACCGACCATTGTTGACCTGCGTAACGTTTATAGACCAGAACAGATGAGCGCGGCTGGGTTCAACTACACCTCGATTGGTAGACCATGAGGTAGGGATGAACACCGGCGCAAGCAGGGGAATGGGCGCTTGGAACCGAAATTGAAAAAGAGCGCATTGTCGCTCGGCGGCTGGGTGGTCGCGGCCGGAATGTCGGCCGCCGCGCATGGGCAGATGCCGCAGCCGGGAACGATCCCGGACTTGGGCGCTTCACAACCGCCCCGGCTTCCGGATTTGGGTGGAACTGCGCAAGGGGCGCCGACGCCCGCGACCCAGCCGGTGACGACCACCCGCCCCCGGCCCCTCGCCCCGCCGGGGCAGATATTGCGCCCGCCGCCGCCGATCGGCTCCTATGTCCGCAGCGTCGCAGATGAGCCACGGCCGGAGTGGGATCCGCTGGGCGTTCCGGTGGGGGCGCTGCTGATCTATCCGTCGTTGGGAATCGAAGCGCTGGGCAAGACCAATGTCCGCGCCACCGAAAACGGCCGTAGATCGGATGTGGCCGCAGTGGCGACCGCGGGGCTGGCGGCCGAGAGCAATTGGGGCCGACATTATGTCGGGACCGAAGGCTATTACCGGCGAACCGAATGGGCGACGCTGGAGGATGAGAGCCGGTCCGAATTCGGCGCGTTGGCGCGCCTTCGCTACGACATAACTGCGATATCCAATCTAAGCGCGGTCGCCCAATTCGACCGGCTTACTCAGCCGCGCGAAGACATCAACGCGCCCGACAATGCCCGCATTCCGGCGCAGATTGACCGTATGCGCGGCAATATCTCCTATCAGAGGGATAACGGTCTGACTTTGGTTGACGCCGATATCACGGTGGACCGCCGCACCTATCGCTCGACAGTCTCGTTCAACGGCAACAGAATCGATCAGAGCGCACGCGATTTCACACGATACCAGGGTTCACTCCGGGTGGGCTACGCGGTTTCCGGTTCGGCCTCGCTGATCGTCGCGGGCAGCCTCAACAAGCGCGTCTTCGACCGGCTTTCGGACGGGATCAACCGGAGTTCGAGCGGCGGAACTTTGGAGGCCGGTCTCTTGTTTCGTCCCAGTGATCTATTGTCGGCCGAAGTGAGGGCAGGCTATCTGATGCAAAACTTCAGATCGCCGCAGCTGAACGATGCGAAGGGATTGAGCCTGACCGCCAATGTCGTCTGGAATGCGCTGCCCCGCACCAGCTTTCGGCTCGAGGCGACACGGAGGGTCAGCGAGTCCAGCTCGTCGGTTGTCCAGTCTCAGATTCTCACGCGGGGAACCTTTGGTATCGATCGGGAGATATTGCCAAATCTGATCGCCACCGTGGAGGCGAATTATGAGCATATCAATTACATCGGAATCGATCGGGACGCATCTCTCTACAGCGCCGCGCTCAAGGGCCGCTATCTGATGAGCAGACTCACCAGCGTGACCTTCTCGGTCGAACATGTCCGCCGCACGGCAACGGTATCAGCCGACCGATTTTCGGGACAGCAGGCAAGGATAGGGATCCGGTTCACGCTATGATGCCCTTGACCTGTCCTATGTTGCCAGTCCAAATTATGCGGCGTTGCAGCATGCTGAGGAATGCGCGATGCTGAACCTGTTGATGCTCGCATCGGCACTGCTCCTGCTGATGTTCATACACCCTTATGTCAGCTATCCGATCAGCCTGCTGCTGTTTCGCGAGCGGCCGATCATGAAGGGTAGCGGTCCGCGGCCGCGTTCGGCTGCCCTGTTGTTTGCTGCCTATAATGAGGAACGCTCGTTACCGGCCAAGCTTGCCAACATCGCGGAGATCAAGGCACGACACCCCGACATCGAAGTACTCGCCTATTCGGACATGAGCGCCGACCGCACCCGCGACATGCTCGAGGCGCATTGCGACCTTCTGCGCCTGATTCCGAGCAGCGAGCGCACCGGCAAGGCGACCGGCATGCGGCTCATGGTCGCCTCGACCGATGCTGAGATCTGCATCTTCACGGATGCCAATGTCATCCTCGACCCCGCCAGCATCGACCGGCTGCTCGACTATTTCACCGACCCGACCGTAGGGGGCGTCGCCGGCACGCTACGCTATATCAACGACGGCGACAGCCTGACGGCCGAGGTCAGCGGCCTATATTGGCGCCTCGAAGAATGGATCAAACGCCGTGAATCACGCTGCGGGTCAATCATGGGCGCCGACGGGTCGATCTTCGCGACGCGCCGTTCGCTCTATCCCATGGTGCCTTCGCACCTGCTTGACGACATGACCGTATCGATGAGCACGATTTTCGCGGGTTATCGCCTGATTCATGCCGACGACGTGATCGCCTACGAGAAGAATGCGACCGCAGCGAGCGACGAATTCCGCCGCAAGCGCCGGATCGCCTGCCGCGCCTTCAACACCCACCGTCATCTCTGGCCGCAGATCGAGCGTACCTTCCCATCCGCGGACATCTATAAATATATTTCGCACAAGGTGCTGCGTTGGCTCGGATTGCCGATATTGATCCTCGCCGCTCTCTGCGCGACCGGCGCGCTGCTGCTCGCCGGCGAACCGGCCTGGGCGCTCGGCCTGTGGGCGATGGCGGGCACGGCGCTGTTGCTGGCGCGGGCTCGGATTCGTCCGTTCAGTCAGCTTGCCGAGATTTTGTGGTCGATCAGCGCAATCTTCGTCGGGCTGACCGACAGCTGGCGCGGCCAGACTTACCAGACCTGGGCACCGGCCAAGTCGCGCGACTAAAGACTCTTCTTCAGGGTTCGACGAGTTCGATCAGGCGATGGCCCGGCCCGTCAAAGCATCCTGATCGCAAGGAAGATCAGGCCCCAGAGTGCGGCTGCCGAACCGGCGATGAAAAGCATTCGGACCGGCCTGGGCCACTTTTTGCTGCGATCGGGAAGCTCGGAATAGGGCCGTCTGTCGACCGCAGGCTGGCCGGCGCCACTGTCCGAGCGACCGATCTTATCCTTGCCCGTGGGAAGGTCCGCTGCCCGACTAACGGCATTTCCAGTCTTCGCACTGTCCCGCATAAGCCAACCATCCCCTGATCTCGGCGTACCGAAAATCGTTCCTGTCACCTACACGGCTTACCGTTCACCGCGTTACAACAACGGGCCACCGCTGGGCGCATTAGCCCTCAAATAGCTTCCGTCCCTTCTAACGACAAGCAATTTCGGGGGCATAACGAAGGTAAATGCTCCAGAATCGGCCAATTTGTCTGCTCGGAAAAACCCTATCGCCATGAAACCGAGACTATACGCCGAACGTTACGTCTCCGCCATTCACGGAGGAACCAAGCCGGTGGTCCGGTGTTGCGGGGAACCATTGGCGAGATGCTCAAAAGGCAGCGACGACACGCGATCCCGCGGCCGGCGAGACAAGGGGTTGCCGAAGGGTTTCATGCATCTCATCCATAATGATCTCAAGAACAGCGCGATCGTTCACTGTATCCCAACGCTAAAGCGCGCTGGCGCGCCGATCGCCAGGCCCCCCCGCGTGCTCTTCTTCACCAAGGCCGAACGCGCAGGGCTCATCGGCCGTCTCGCCAAACTGCCTGTGCGGTGAAGCGATCGCACTGGATATGGGCGGCTGGACTGGCCGCCGCGGTGCTGCTGGCGATGGGGATGGCCTTGCTGCTCAGGGCCCCGCCCCAACCCAGGCCCGAGAAGCCCATTCGACCGCCACTCCCGTTGGTCGAGCGCCGTCCGGGACCCGAGGCGAAGAATGTGATCCTTGTGAGGGGTCGCGCCGGTCAGCGCGTCCGGGGTTCACCGCTCGACGACAAGCTTGTGGAGAAAAGCCAGGGTTCGATCCTGATCGGCCTCGGCGGTAACGACACCTATCAGGCCCCCGACGAGAGGACCCGCATCGTCGAGCGCCCCGGCCAGGGCATCGATACGATCGAGACATGGAACAGCTTCAAGGTGCCGCCGCACGTCGAGAACCTGGTCCTCGTAGGCCAATATTCGACCGGTACCGCCGCGCGCGGCGGTTCACTGCTGACCAGCAAGGGGCTGGCAAATGTTCTAGAAAGCGGGCCGGGAAGCGACACCATGATCGCCGACCCGGAGGCGAAACAAACGGTCTTCCTGTTCCACCCGGGTTCGGGGGTCGACGCAGTGTTCAACTTCGAGGCGCAAGGCGACTCGCATGACTACATCCGATTGACCTATCCTGGCCTTTGTGATTTCGCGGAGGTCAGGCAGCGGCTGACGCCCCTGGGCGGCAACGATACGCTGCTAACGCTCACCCCGCGCGACAAGATCCTGATCAAGGGCATTCGCCCCGCCGCTTTGCGATCCGAGCATTTCCTGCTTTGCTTCATGCCGGACGAGATGGAGCTGGTGTTCGAGGACCAGTTCGACACGCTTTCGCTTTATGATCGGCACAGCAAGACCGGCCGATGGAAGACCGCCTATATCCATGCTCCCGCCGATGGGCAGAAATCGCTCGATGCCCGCCGGCTCACCGGCAACGATGACCAGCAGATCTATGTCGACCCCGCCTATGCCGGCAATCCGGCCGTCTCGGCGCTCCCCCTTGGGCTCAACCCGTTCAGCGCCGCCGACGGGATGCTCTCGGTCCGTGCCTGGCGCTTGCCGCCTGAGAAGCGCGCCAAATTGTGGGGCATAAACTTCGCCTCGGGGCTGCTCACCAGCGAACCCAGCTTCACCCAAACCTATGGCTATTATGAAATCCGCGCCGAGCTGCCCCAGGTCAAGGGGATGTTCCCCGCCTTTTGGCTGCTGCCAGCGTCGGGGAAATGGCCGCCCGAGATCGATATCATGGAGAATGTCGCCCAGGATTTCGTGACCTGCGGCATGGTCCTACCCGAAAGGAAGCTCGCCTTCTTCGTCCGATTCCATGGCGGCGTGCGGGGCATGCACCGCTATGGCGTGCTGTGGACACCCAGCCGCATCAGCTGGATATTCGACGGCCAGGTGGTCGGCTCCACGGCGACCCCGCCATCGCTGAACCAGCCCATGTACATGCTGCTCAACCTCGCCGTCGGCGGAAAATGGCCGGGATCTCCTCGACCCGATTTCCGTTCGGCGGAGATGAAGGTCGATTATATCCGCGTCTATCGTTGGGACGCACCCAAATGAGCCTTTCCACACCCCTGCGGATCGCGAGCCCCGAGGATATCGTCCGTGCGCGCATGGCCATCGAGCACGACGCTGTGATGGTCGACGCGCGCCGGCTCAAGACAACCGGTCTGCTGCCCCTCGCGCTCAAATATGCGCTGTTCGCGGTGCGCGAGGGTGGACGGATCCTGATCGAGGACGAGGCGGACGGTGACATGGGCAGCCCCGCCTTCGTGGTTCCGCACAAGCTGGTGCGGCAATGGACCTTCCAGTTCATAGGCCGGGACGTGGAACTGCTGTCGCTCGACCCACCCGGTCGAATCGAGTTGCGGCGCACTAGGCCGGTCACGCCGCCGGGCTGGTCCGCCGGCATCGTCTTTTCGGGCCGCGATGCCGAGATTCCGACTCTTCTCAAGGCGCTGGAAGGGTTGCACGCCCAGCCCGAGTTGACCGGCGGCGGCGAGGTCGTGGTGTGCGGACCGCCGCGCGACCTCGGCTTCCTCGATGGCTTCCCCGCCGTCCGCTATGTCGAGCATGTCGACTCCCCGGGCGAGCGGGTGATGATCGCGGCCAAGAAGAACGCGCTGATCCGCACACTGGTGGGCCCGCGCATCCTGATTCTCCACGCCCGCGTGGTACTCGCGCCCGGCGCGCTCGCGGCGGTACCGCGCGAGTTCGACCTGTCGGGGCCGAACGTGCTGCAGCAGGCGGGGGGGCGGTCCGCCAGCTATCTTTCACTCGGCAGCACCGAGACGGTGTGGCCCGGGCGAATGCCGCGTCGGACACCTTGGCTGATGCGGCATGCCGGCGACGATCCCATCGCATTGCACCGCAAGGGCCACTTGTTCATCGACGGCGGCGCCTTTTACGTCACCAAGGCGGCGCATGAGATCTGTCCGCTCAACGACCTGATCGCCTGGAACGAAGCCGAGGATGTCGAGTGGTGCGCGCGGGCCTTCGTTCAGGGTCTGCTGGTCGACATCGCGCCCGACAGCATCGCGGTCTCGCAAACCGCCAAAATCCGTCTGCCTCCAAAACTCGGCTTCGCCACCACGCCGCTGCTCCGGTTGCTCAAGAGGCTGCGCGAAGCCCGGGCGCGCTTGCGCTGATCGGATTCGGACGCGGCGGAACGAGCGCAGCATAGCGTGCCTCCAGCGCGCGTACCGCCGAACGCGGCACGCGGCTGTCCCCTTCGAGCCGATAGGGGCTGCCCGCCCATTTGTGGAAGCAGGACTGCCAATATTCGAAGGTCTTGAGATCGTTGGGCGTGCCCCAGCCGAGATAATGATCGATCTCGAACAGCGCGACCTTCATGCCGAGCGCAAGCGCATCCTCGACCAGCGAATCGACATAATATTCGCCGTTCACGGTCGCGCCGCGCTCGCGCAGATGGGTATAGGCGCGGGTGAAGCCGGCGAGCCTGCGGAAAGTGAAGGCACCGACGATCATCGGCGCGGTCGCGGGATCATCGGGCGGCCGCTTGACACGAACGCCGGTCACCGCTCCAACGCCGTCGACATCGACCCAGCCGAACATCTGCGGCCGGATGCGGCCGTCGGCATGCCCGCGCACGACCCAGACGAGCAGATCGGCATCCCCTTGGGACAACGCCGCCTCGAACGCGATACTGTCGTAGAGCATCGCGTTGTCACAGGCCCCGATCGTCAGCGGCGCGTCGGGATCGAGGCCATCGAGTCCGGCGGCGCAACTGGTCGCCTGGCCATCGGTCGGTCCGTCGAGCACAACCGCCGAGGCGCCGACGAAGGAGGTGCGCAGCTTCATCCTGATCTCGTCGATCTGGTCGAGGTCACGCCTCAGCACGAAGCGTGTCGCGGGGGCGTCGGGCAGGTCGCGCGTCGCCTGGATCACCATGGGACGGCCCGATACCGGAATCAGCGGTTTGGGCAGCTCATAGCCGGCATCGGCGAAGCGCTTGCCGAGCCCGGCCATCGGCACGAGCACCGATCCGCCCTGCCGCGCGCGGCGGCCGTCGTCTATCGCCAGCCGGCGGAAGGCGTCCGACCAGCCCTTATATTCTTCGAGGTCGGCGGGTGTGCCCCACTGCATGAAATGTTGGACTTCATAGACGGCAACCGGCAGCGCACGCCGGGCGAGAACCTTGTAGGCCAGGCTGACATAATATTCGCCGTTCACGCTGAGATCGCGTTCGAGCACCTCTTCAAAGGCGCTGAGGCACAGCGCGCCGGTCTCGAAATAATATCCGCCGGTCGAGGCATACTCGTCGATTGGATCATCGGTATAGGGTTTCTTTTCCTGGATGTCCTCGAGCCACAGCCCCTGCTGGCGGATATAGGCGTAGAAGGTCGAGCCGAGGCTGTGCGGATGAAAGCCGCGATAGGCGGGCACGGCCCCGGCGCAGCCGGTCTCGGCGGTGAAACGCCGGAAATCGGCCCAGTCCCAATAGCAGGTGAAGTCGCAATAATTGACGTAGACCGGCCCATCCGTGCGAATGTGCTGGCGCGCCTTGAGCACCGCGCCGATCGGGCCGGTCTTGTGCGAGGGGATGCCGATTATCCGGCCCTTCGGGCAATAGCGGCGGATGAGTTCGGCCATTCGATAGGCCGGCTCGGCCAGGTGATCCTCGTTGCAGATGAACAGGAAGTCGGTTTCGCCGGGGAACATGTCTATGACATGGGCGATGATCGGTTTGCCATCGACCAGGATCAGCGGCTTGGGAACGTCATAGCCTGCGCGGCGAAAGCGCTCTCCGAAACCGGACATCGGGATGACGATCTGCATGGTCAGCGGGGACTACTGCCGAGCGGCATCAATGTTCCGCCGATAATGTTCGGCCTCCCAGCCCGCGAGCAAGGCGACATCCGATGCCGACAGCCCACAGATCGGAGCTCCGATCGGCAGGCGGCGCGCGACCTCGATCAGGCCTCCCAGCATCGCCTCAGTCGCGGGGGTACGGCTATTCGCCGCGACGGCCCCGAGGCCCGGCCGCATCAGCACCGCCGGGCTGACGCCCGTTTCCGACCGCACCCGCGCGACCGCGTCGGAGGGGCTCTCCTCCGGCTTCCAGAGTGGAAGCGGTCCGCCCAGGAAGACGACCTGATCGGGGAGCAGCGTAAAGCGGGTGAGCGCCGCCGAGGCCGTGGCGTCGAACGCCCAGGCGGACAGCAGCTCGTGCTGCTCGAACATGGGATCGTCCGATCGGATTCGCGTTTCCAGCGCCGGCGGCTCCCTCGCCGGCAAAGCCAGGCGCCGTTCGACGTCGATCAACAGCGCCTCGGCCCGCGCAAAATCGCTCCCCCCGACGACGACACCGTGATTCTGGAGAAGCAGGATATCCGCAGGACGCGCCGCCAGCGCGGCATTGACCGCCCGCGCGAGAGGGGCGCCGGGACGCTTATAGGGAATCCATTCCCAGGCCAGCCCGGCCAGCCGCTCGGATGCGCGGGCGCGACCGTCGGCGAGCACCGAGGTTGCCATGGCGTTGACCGCATGGGCATGGACCACCACCCGATGCGGCATGATCGCGTGGAGCATCGTCTCGATCGACGGCCGCAGACCCGCCGCGTTGCGTGCCGCGATCACCGCCTCGGCCGGGGCCTCGTCAAGCGGTCTCCCGCGGCTGTCGCGCAGCGCGCGCGCCGCCAATGGGACGAAGATCGGCTTGGCTTCGGCCTCGGCCAACCACTGCCCCGACGCCTTGACCCAGAGCTCCTCGCCATCCTTGATCGAGCTGTTGCCGCCCGGCCCCTGGACGAGCAGGCGATCGGCGCCGATCCGCGCCGACATCCGTGCAAGTCCCGATAATAAATCAGCGCCGATCATGGATCGAAACTGACGCTTGTGCATTGGCAATGTCAACGCGGCGTGTTGCGCTGCAACAACGATCCGGCGCGTTGTCGGCCGAACTCATCGGCTCGTTGCGCATCCGGCACGAATAGCTGCGGGGATTGGGGAATTGGAAATCATCGCGCACCGACGCAACCGAATCGAAGAGTTGGTTGCGACCCCCGCCGAACAAGGAGTCGAGGTCGACATCAGGAGCGACGGCGGTCGGCTGGTGATCCATCATGATCCCTTCGCCGAGGGCGAGGAGTTCGACAGGTGGATCGATCATTATCGGCACGGCACGCTGATCCTCAACGTCAAGGAGGAAGGACTTGAAGGCCGGCTGCAGGCGATCATGGGTGATCGCGGCATCGATCGTTTCTTCTTCCTCGACCAGAGCTTTCCCTTTCTCATCCGCACCGCCCGACAGGGGGAACGCCGCTCGGCCGTCCGTGTTTCCGAATATGAATCTGTCGAGACCGCGCTTGCTGTCGCGCCTCTGGTCGACTGGGCGTGGGTCGACTGCTTCTCGCGCTTCCCGCTCGATCGGATCTCCGCGGCAAGGCTGGTCGAAGCCGGGCTCAAGCTGTGCGTGGTCTCGCCCGAGCTGCAGGGCCGCTCCGCCGACGAAATCGATATCCTGCGTGAGCTTCTGGCCGCCGAGGACATCCAGGCCGACGCGGTCTGCACCAAACGGCCCGATCTATGGGCCTGAGCCCGCTGCTGACGTCGCGGTCGTTCGCCAAGGGGCTTGCCGGCCGGGTTGGTTTCATTCTCGTGCTCGTCGTCCTCGCGGCCAGCACGGCCGAAGTTCCGTGGCCCTTTCCGGGCGGCTGGACAGGCCTGCTGGTGCCGCCGTTTTCCGCGCTCGCCTTCGGCTTCCCCGCCGTTCCGCTGGTGGCGATCCCCGCCCTCACCGCATTGTTCGGCGCCTGGTGGCCCGGCGCTCTGATCGCGCTGTTTCTCTGCGATCTCGCCTGCTATCTGTGCCTGGCCTCCTATGGCAGCACTGAGCGACGGCACGAAGTCGCAGGTCTCTACTGGACCTCGCCGCTCGCCGTCCTGCTCATCTATGGCTGCGGCACGGCGGCGGTGTTTCCGCTGGCGCTGCTGCTTGGGGCTTTCCTGTGCCTCGAACGGCGCCGTCGAGCCGGCGCCGGGCTGCTCTACGGCCTCGCTGTCGCGGCCCAGCCCGTGTTGATCGCATTGCTCCCGCCGCTGCTGCTTTTTGCCCAGGGCACCCACCGGCTCGATCAGGGCGCAGGCCGGCTGCTCGGGACGCTCGCGCTGGCGCTGCTGCTCGGGATCGCGCTTTCGATCGGCGACGTCAGCTATCGTGCCTTGATCGCGCATGACTTCGTCGGTCTTGCCGGCCCGCTGCTGCCGGTGATGGGCGGCGGAGTGGCACTGCTGCCGCTGCTGCTGCTCGCCATCTATTATGCCGCCTGGCGCGCACGGCTGCTCGATCGCGAGCTGCTGTGGACCTGCTCCACCCTGGCGGCGCTCGCGCTCGCCGGGCTCGGCGGCCCCAGTGCGTCGACGGCTCTTATCGCCCTTCCGTTCCTCGCCAGCCATGCCGCCTATGCCGAACGATCGGGCCGGGCGCTGCTCGCACTCTATTCCGTGGTGATGTTCGGCGCGATCTGGTTCACGGCGGGCCGAGGCGCGGGCGCCGATCCTTCGGCGGTGTTCTGGCCCACCCTGGCGGCGGGAACGGCGCTGCTGATCGGGTTTCAGATCTACCAACGCGGCTATCTGCGCTCGCCCGCCTGGCTGGCGATGCGGCGCCCGATCGCCATCGGCATCGCCGGTGACAGCGGGGTCGGCAAGGACACGCTGGTGGCAGGCGTCGCGGGCCTGTTCAGCCGCAAGCTGCTCGCCCAGATATCGGGCGACGACTACCATGTCTGGGATCGGAACAAGCCTATGTGGCGAGCGCTGACGCATCTCAATCCCAAGGCCAACGACCTGGACGGCTTCGGCCGTCACATCCGTGACCTCGCCGACCGGCGCTGGATCAAGGCGCGTCATTACGACCATGGCACCGGGCGGATGACACGGCCGACCAAGACCGATCCCGGCGACATCGTCATTGCCTCGGGGCTGCACGCGCTCTGGTCCCCCGAGCTCAACCGGCTCTACGACCTGCGCATCTTTCTCGACATGGACGAAGAACTGCGCCGCCACCTCAAGATTCGCCGCGATGTCCACGAGCGCGGCCATCCGCTCGAACGGGTCACCACCTCGATCGAGCGCCGCCATCAGGACGCGGTGAGCTTCGTCCACCCGCAAAAGGCCGTGGCACACATCGTGTTCCGGCTCGAACCGCGGCGGCCCGAAGCAATCGAAGGAAGTCAGGCCGTCGGTGCGGACAGCCGGCCGGTACCGCTGCGGCTGATCGTCGAGGCGGTACCGGGCATCGTCTTCAACCGCCTCGCGCGGACGCTGGTCGCGCTGTGCGGGGTTCAGGCCATCGAGGTGCCGCGCCCCTCGGGCGCGACCCGCCTGATCATCGAGGGCGATCCGGCGCCCGAAGATATCGTCGCCTCTGCCCGCCGCATCGCCCCGGCCATGTGCGCGATGGTGCGACGCGCCCCCGAATGGCAAGACGGCTTGCGCGGCATCATGCAGTTGATCATGCTCGATCAGCTCGAGCAGGTTTACCGGCGCAGGAGCGTCAACGCATGAAGATCTTCCGGCCCGAGTTGTTCGCAAAGCGCCCCGCCTGCGTTCTGCTCGACCTCGACAACACGCTTTACGCCTATGAGCCCTGCCATGTCGCCGGCATCGAATCGGCGCGCAACCTTGCCCAGCAGAGCCTCAACCTCGCCGCCGCCGACTTCGATCGCTGCTTCGCCGACGCCCGGTCCGAGATCAAGAACCGGCTCGGCGACCAGGCGGCGTCGCATCATCGCCTGCTCTATTTCCAACGGATGCTGGAACGCGCCGGGCTCGCCAGCCGCCCGTTCGAGGCGCTCCAGCTCGAGCAGGCCTATTGGCGCGCCTATATCGATGGTGCGCGGCTCTTCCCGCACGTCATGGACTTCCTCGACGATCTCAGGCTGAGCGATATCCCCGCGGTCATTGTCACCGACCTTACCGCCGAGATCCAGCTCCGCAAGATGATCGCGCTGGATCTCGATGCCCGCGTCGACTGGATAGTGACGTCGGAGGAGAGCGGCCGCGACAAACCGCATCCGGCGAGCTTTGAACTGGCGCTGGCGAAGCTGGGCGGCGTCGAGGGTCCGGTCTGGATGATCGGCGACAATCATCATTGCGACCTGGTCGGCGCCAAGCGCGCGGTCGGCGCGATCACGCTCCAGAACGTCCAGCCGGGAACCACGCCCGCGCCCGATGGCTGTCCCGATACCGATGGGCGCTTTACCTCGTTCGCCGATCTGCGGCGCCTGTTCGATCAGCTTCCCGAGGACTGAGCACCTTCACGGCGCCTGAGCCAGCCCAGCGCCATGGCCGCATCCGACCGCGCCACGCCGTCGAACGCGAGCAGCGCCGCTACATAGAAGCTGCCGCCGAGTGGAATCAGCCATAGCAGGCGCAAACCCGCCGATCGATAGTCGGGAACCATCGCCTGAACCGCGATCATGCCGACAGCCATGACGGCAGCGGCCAACAGCGAACCGCGCATCGCGCGCCACTGATCGGCGAGGCCGATCTCCGCGCGGCTGCGCATCAGCCAGGCCGACCAACTGAGAAACGGCAGGGCTCGGAGGCTCCAGCCGATGGTGGCGGGCAGCAGCCCGAAGGGGGCGCCGATCGCCGCTCCGCCGAGCGACAGCAGGCTGGCCTGCAACTGCACCACCAGATTAATCCTGGGCGCGCCGATCGAAGTGAAGACGATCTCGCACAACTGACGGGCCATGATCAACGCCATCACCAGACAGATGATCAACATGGCCGGCGCGACGCCGGCCCAGCGCGTCCCGACGAACAGAACCAGCACCGGCTCGGCGCAGACTCCGAGACCGACGAACATGGGCACGAGCAGGAAAGCCGCGCGCCGTGTCCCGATCGCCCAGGCACGCGCCAGCCCTCGACGATCGGCTTGGCGCCGAGCATAGATCGGCAGGGCGAACTGACCGATCGTCGTCGCGGCCATGGTCTGGAGCGGCTCGACGAAGCGCATCGCGACATTCCAGCCGCCCGCCGCGACCGGCCCAATAAAGCCGCCAACCAGCAAGGTGACGATCCGGCTGTTGGCATAGAGGAGGAACTGACTGCCCATCGTCGGCATCGCGAAGCGCAGCAGTTCACCGAGCGACGTACGATCGAGCCCGAGCTTGAGCGGCTCCTTGGTCGTCAAAAGGAGGAAGATCGCCGACAGCAGCGCCGACAGGACGAACTGCGCCGCTACCGACCAGATGCCGGCTCCCGAGAAAGCCAGAGCCAGTCCGATCACGGTGGCGATCGAACGGGCGCTGACCGTCCGGATCGCGAGCAGCCGGAACTCCATACGCCGCCGGGCGAGAGCCGCAGGCACCGCCATCAGCCCCGAACCGATCAGCGCGACCCCGAACCAGGGCAGGCAATCGGCGAGCAGGGGTGCGCCGAACATGACCGCCGCCAGCGGCGCGCCTATCCACAGCAGCAGGGCGAGCAACAGCGCCCACAGCAGGGTTGCGGCAGTGGCGGTGCGGACGTGCCGATCGAGCAGATCCTCGCGCTGGATCAGAGCGTCGTGGAACAGGCTCTCGATCATCGGGGTCGCGATCTGGGCCAGGCTCAGCGCCAATGCCGCCGCGCCATATTCAGCCGAGGGCAACAGCCGCGCGGTCACCACGAAGAAGACGAATGCGAAGATCGCTGCACTGGCATTGTCGAGGAGAAGCCAGGCCCCCCGGGTCGTCATGGCAGGGACGGCTGGAGCCGCTGTGCCGCTTGATCCCCTTCATCGGAATCCTTGTTGGGATCGGCTTCCCCGTCGCCGTCCGCTATTCGCAGCAGACTGGCGAAGAACAGCAGCGGCAAGGCGTATATGCCGACCGACAACCC
Organism: uncultured Sphingomonas sp.; assembly: GCA_946482655.1. The sequence continues at coordinate 26,298 of CAMLSA010000022.1, forward strand.
GCCGCCTCCGATCATATAATAGACGAAAACGCCCCAGGCGATCACCAGCGAAGGACCCCCGCCAAAGATGCAGGCCAGAATGAAGGCGTAAAAGGCGATGCCGACCAGCAAGCCATATTCGTTGACCAGCTTGGTCACCCCCAGGCTGTTGTGGCCCGGATCGCTGAGCGTGCTGCCGCTGCCCGAGCCGGTGATCAGCTGTTCGTCGCGCGTGGTCAACCGATCGACCATTTCGCTGATGGGCTGGGTATAGCGGATATAGCCGCTTGTTCCTGGCTGCGTGAACTCGCTTGCGCGCGCGGCGATCTGATCCACCCAGCCGACCGCCTGGGCGACCGGCAGGATCACCACCAGCGCCGCCAGCGTGAAAGGCAGGACTCGCTTGCCCAGCCGGACGATCGCGAAGGGCAGCGACAGCACCAGCACCAGCAGTCCCGAGCCGGCGAGCGTCAGGAGCAGGCCGGCCGCGAAGGCAATCAGCCACAGGAGCCGCCGAAACAGCGCGATCTCGACGATCAGCGCGATGGCGAGAAATTGCGACGTGATCGAAGGCTCGAGGAAGAAGACGCCATTGGGCATGAATATGCCCGAACCGTAGGACGTTTCCCGGAGGTAGTTATATCCCGGCACCAGCAGCTTCTCCGGCACCATCCTGTTGAGATCGGGCCAATGCTGGGAGCCTATGGTGAACTGCACCACCTGCTGCGCGGCAACGATTGCGCAGACTACCAGCATCCCGATCTGAAATATGTCGAGAACGCGCCGATAGCTTTCGCGCGAGACCGGCAGCACGAAGATGAACGGGCAATAAAGCGCAAGCACTATGATGGCGGCGGTCAAGGCCCAGTGCTGCTGCGACATCGATTGACTCACCATCATCGTCGCCAGGAGAATGGTGAGCAGGCACAGCCGTGTCGCGCTCACCATCAGCGCCGCGCGGAACGCAAGGACGCCGAGCACTCCATAGGTCAGGATGAGTACCAGCTCGACGTGGCTACCCGCGGCCGGCACACCGATCTTCTGGCCAAAGATCATCGCGAGCAGCACGAGCCCTACCAGCCCCACGATCCAGGTCCGATCGCGGCTGGCTTCGTTCACTTCTCCAGGAGGCGCGGCCACCTCATAGCGGGGCATTGTCACGTCCGACGGGAAGGATGCGGGGTAAAGCGTGGCCAAATCGGCTCAGCCCTGTACCCTTGCGGGCAGATCCGCCGGAAGCATGCCGACCTCCGGCCGAGCCGCGGAGAAACCGCGGCCGGCGGTGCGGCGGTGACGCAGCCTGTAGGAGACGAAGCCCGCACCCCAGGCAAGATGCATGATCGGTAGGGCCAGCAGCGCCCCCCAGACGCAGAACCGCCGCTCCCGGATCATCAGGATCAGCGTTGCCGAGATGAGAGAGGCGACATAAGCGGCGGGGACGGCCAGCAGCGACGGGATGATCGGCGATAAGAGCAGCGCGAAGGCCAGGACGACCAGAAGCAGCGCGGGCACGCGCTGCCGCCAGCGCAGCGGCTCGGCATGACGGAGCAGCGTCTGTGCGCGGCCTGCGCCGTAACGGAAATATTGCCGCATCAGCTCCCTGGGACTGCGGCGCGGGAAGTAGGCGATATCGGCCTTGTTGGTGAACCAGATGCGGCCGCCCGCGATACGCAGGCGGACATCATATTCTGCATCCTCATTGGCGGCGAACGCCTCGTCGTAGCCGCCCAGGCTTAGGAAGGTGGCGCGATCGAACAGCGCGTGATGGCCATGATCGATGTAACAGCTCGGCGCGCCCTGCCGGTGCGCCGCGCCGCCGGTGCCGAAGATGCTGTTCGATGCCGCGGCGACGGCGGCCTGAAAGCCGCCGGTGCCGACGCTGCGAAGCCGGTTGACGATGCTCTCGGCGCCCGATCCCGCTTGCTCGGCGAGCAGCGTCTCGACGAAATCGGAGGGATATGAAGAATGCGCATCGACCCGAATCAACGTGTCGACTTCGAGCGACGCCTTGGCGGCGGCGAGATTGAAGCCGGCCGCCTGAAGCCTTGCAGGATTGTGGATCAGGCGGATCCGCGGCTCCGTCGCGGCCATCCGCTCGACGATCTCCGGGGTTCCGTCGCTGCTCCCGCCATCGGCGACGATGATCTCGACGATCGAGGGCCCCTGACGCAGAAAAGCCCGCAGCAGCCCGCCAATATGATCGGCCTCGTTCAGCGTCGGTATGATGACGGCGACCTTCCTCCGCTGCGATGACGGCGCGACCCGGAGGGATTCGGCTGCATCGCCGGCGGAGGGAAGATCCACTGACATCGTATCCATTCTCATGACACAACACGACTATGAACAGGGGTACTCGGCCGGGCGCCTTCACCCGGCATCAATAGGAACCGCGCCGCGCCACCACGCGTGGCACGGTCAGCAGCAGTATCCCGAGGTCGAGCACCACCGATTTCGAACGGACATAGGCGACGTCGAGTGCCACGCGCCGGCGATAGGAGACGTCGTTGCGGCCGCTGATCTGCCACAGCCCGGTGATGCCGGGCCGGACGCGGCAATAATTGGTGAAATAGCGGCCATATTTTACGATCTCGTCCGCGACGATCGGACGGGGGCCAACCAGGCTCATATCGCCCCTCAGCACGTTGAAGAACTGGGGAAGCTCATCGAGGCTCGACTTGCGCAGAAAATGCCCAATGCGGGTGACGCGGGGATCATCGCGCAGCTTGTGATCGGCTTCCCATTCGGCCCGCGCGACCGGATCGGACTCCAACAGTGCGCAAAGCCGAGCATCGGCATCGACGACCATGCTGCGGAACTTCCAGCAACGGAAGGTTTGGCCATTCTTGCCCAGGCGACGGTGGCCGAAAAACACCGGACCCGGATCGACGATGTAAACCAGCAGCGCCACCATCAGCATCAGCGGAGCGAGGAAGATCAGGGCCGAAATGGAAAGCAGCACATCGATCTGTCTTCCCAGCGACAGATCGCGTTGCACAACCGGTTGGACGCTTTCGTTATTGTCACTCGAACACGATTGCGACACCCCAGGGTTCATACATCGACCTCCTGGTGAAACCAGCCGGAAAGGAGCCGGCGCGTTGGATGGCTAGCGCTTGAGCTGAAAGTGGACGAGCCGGGGCTGCTGCTAGGGGGCAGCGAATACTCAACCATTTGCCAGCACAACTGCTTCACGTTGGCCGCCCCTTATAAATGCTCGCCTGACCTTGGCTGCTCCGGGCTGTCGCTTTTCGACACCCAGGCAGAGGACGCACGTTGGCGCCCTCGCCACATCCAACGCATTCCTCTGTCGATTGTTGCACCGCAAATAGGGAAAATTTGGCCCATGTCCCGCGGATATGAACGGCGAGGCGGACCCCGTCGGAGACGGAATCCGTGCTGGCGCTTTCGGATCAGGCGCGCTGTTGGTGTCCATAATATTGTTCGTACATCATTGAATAATAAGCGGGATCGTCCGGATCGACGAAGCCTGTCTGGTGCCGCACCAGGGTGAAGGCGGCGCCGACGACCTTGGCCTGGTCACGCTGGAGCTGGGCCAGCGCCCGACGTGCCGCCTGCTGGGGCGTGCGGTTCCACGCGACCAGCAGCACTACGGCATCCGCCCGCATCGCGAGCTTGCGCGCGTCGGCGACCGCCAGGATCGGAGGCACGTCGAGGATGATCGCGTCAAACCGGTCGCGAAGCTTGTCGAGCACCATAGTGATCGCCTCATCGGTGAACAGATCGGTCGGATCGAACACCGACTGAGCCAGCGGCAGGATCGACAATCCATCCACGCGGCTGTCGGCTACCAGCGCCCGTTCGAGCGGCGCCTGGCCGCGCAGCACCTCGACGAGGCCCGTGTCGGTGTCGGGGGTCATGTCGGCCAGCGCATTGCGCCGGAGATCACAGTCCACCAGCACCACGCGATCGCCGCTCATCGCCATGACCCGTGCCAAGGAGGCGGCGGTCGAGGTCTTGCCCTCGCGCGGGACCGAGGAGGACAGCGCGATCACCTGGGCGGCCGCCCCTTCACGCGATTGAGCCAGCGTAGTGCGGAGCGAGCGCAGCCCTTCGGCGAAACTCGACATCGGCCGGTCCACGACCTCGTCCCACGGATGGAAGGAAGAGGCTCCGCCAATGGTGCCGCGCGGCGGGGTGAGTTGAGGCAAGGAAGCAAGATAGGGCAGCCCGAGTCCCTGCTCGATATCCTGCACGGTCCGGAAACCGACCGAGTTGGCTTCGAGCACCGCCACGGTGGCGCTGGCCGCGATCAGTCCAAACAATATGCCGAAAACCAGCATCAGGGGCTTGTTCGGGAAGGTCGCTCGATCGGGAATCACCGCCGGCTCGACGATGCTCGCCTGCGGCATCGCGGCTTGCTGCCGCGACGTCAGTTTCTGAGCGGCTTCTGAGGTCTGGGTATAAACCGAGCTCTTGGCGTCGGCTTGGCGCTTGAGGCTGGCCGCTGTCGCGGAAGCGCGCGTGTTGCCGGCCTGTTCGGCGCGCAGACGAGCCAATTCGCCGCGAAGACTGCCGGCGCGCGCCGCGGCGGCCTGCGCATTGGCCTGGAGGCCGGCAACGATCCGCCGGGACTCGTCCGCGATCTGGCGATCGATTTCGTCGAGCTGCTGCTTGGTCCGGATCGCATCGGGATATTTGGGGCCGTAACGCTGCAGGATCTGCGCCTGATCGTGAAGAATGTCGGCACGCTTCTCGCGCAGTGCCCCGACCACTTCGGATGCCAACACGCCCGACACCGAGCCGATGCCACCGCTGGCGGCCTGAGCGGCGGCGGCCGCCGCCGCCGCACGTGCCGCCGCCGCTTCGGACTCGGCAGTTGCCAGCTGGGACGATAGCGGCGCGATCTGTTGCTCGGTGATGGTGCCGCTGCCGTCGCCTTCGACCAAGCCGGTGGTCGCACGATATTGGGCGAGCTTCTGATCGGCGACCGAGACTTGGGCGCCAAGCTGGGACAATCGCCTGTCGAGGATCTTCGACTGCGCTGCGGCCGTGCCCACGCGATATCGGACACTGTTGTCGAGATACTGGCGGGCGACAGCATTGGCGACGGTTGCCGCCGTCCGGGCGTCACGCGACCTGAAAGACAGGTTGACCACGTAGGTCGTGCCGTCCCGCGCGACGTCGAGCCTCTTGAGCAAATGCTCGATCGCCTCGTTCTCGGCCGCCTTGCCCGTTTTGTTGGTCACGAACTCGGGACTCTTGGCGAGCCCCAGCTTGCGGACCACCGCCTGCGCGCCGAGACGCGAGCGCATCAGCGCGACTTCGGTATCGATCAGCGCCTGATCCGGCGGTGCGCCATTTGCCACCGCCTGGAAGTCGATCGGCGAACGTTCGCTCGGATCGATCTTGATCTGGGCTACGCCGGTATAGATCGGTGTCACCAGCAGCATCACCAGCACGGTAAGGGCGAGCACGCCGCCGAAGATGGCGGCGAACAGCTTCCATCGCCGTGCGATGATCCGGAGAAAGGCTTTGGGGGTCCACAGGTCGGTCCGTCCCTGCGGCAGGACCGGCGCCACTCGCGGCAGCGGGATGATGTTGCTCGAATAGTCGATCATGCAAGATCACCTTTTCCAGATCACGGAGACGAGCGCGCGCACTTCGCTGATGTTGCGGCCGCGATCGACGCCTTTTGAGCTACGGTCGGTATATTCGATGCGCGATCCGAGCTCCCAGCTCGGATTCATCAGGTAGCGGGCGCCGCCGCCGACGAAAGCGATATTGTCCCGGCGGTCGATGCGCTGATATTTGTCGTGGCGATATTCCGCCTGCACGAAGAGCAGTAGGTTGCGCAGCAGTTCGTGGTCGACGCGCAGACCGACCTGATTGTCGAAATAGCCGGGCGACCCCCGGACCGCGCTGTCGCGGAGATAGCGGTGCGCGGTCGCCGTTACCGTAGTCAGATCGGTCACGAAATATTGCAGCCGCATGTCGGCGACGAAGCCGTCCGACTTGCCATATTGAGCGAGATCGAATTTGCGTTCGACATAGCCTGCGCCGATCGTGCCGCGCAGCACTCCCGACAAGTCCATGCTCAGTCCGGCCAGGATCTGGTTCTCGTCGGCGCTACGATTGTCGACCGGCAGCGTGAAGTGGTTATATTTTATCCGCGCGTGGCTGAGCTGCACGAAAGCCGCCGTGTCTGGGGTGAAGGCATATTCGCCCCGGCCGCTGATCCGGTAGATGCGCCGGTCGCGATAGTCCTGATCGACGCGGCCGCCACTGAGCGAATCAACGTCTTTGTAATCGAGTCGCGTGAACGATGCCGCCCCGATCAGGCGGACGCGCGCGCCCTGATAGGTGCCGCGCGCGGTGACCGCCGTCGTCCTGATCGGCACCGGCTCGCCCGCATCGTCGGGGAAGCCCTCGGCGTAGCGCGGCTCGGTGGTCTTGGCCACGCGCGAGATCAGCGCGACATTGCTGTCGCCGACGATGTCGTAGCGGCCCTCGCCTTCGACGTACCAATCGGTGTGATTTTCCTCGCCCAGCTTGAAGTAACGCTGAAACTCCGCGCCGGCTTCGAGCCTCACCCCATGCCGCACCCAATCGCTCCTGGCTACTATCGAAGGCGCCAGAAAGGCATAGAAATCCCCTTGGGGATCGACCGATGCGCTGTAGACATTGCTGACATAGCCGAGACCGGCTTCGACCCGCGGGAGCAGGATGAAGCCTCCGGCGCGGATCCCCGTCGCTTCATAGGCAGGACGGGGACGATCGGGCACCGCGATATTTCGCCCCCTACTCGGCGAGAATGGCAGATCGGATTCGAGGAGCTCGCCTGCTATGCCTTGGGCTTGCGCCTCGGACAGCGCCGATACCGATGCGAGCAGTGCGGCAAGAGCGTGAACGGGTTTGCCTGGCCCTTTGCTTGTACGGATCATTGTCGCTCCCTTTTGCGAATACCCCTCCCCTGCTTCTTTTGTGATCAGAAATAACGCTCGCCGATCCTGATGGTGTCCCCAGGCTGGACGGGTGTGGCAGGAGTCAGCGCCACCTGCCTCTCTTCATTGCTGCCTGCATGTTTGACGAACACCTTCCGCTTGTTCGCTCGATAGGTGAAACCCTCAGCGGTCGCGACGGCGTTCAGCACGGTCAACCCTGTCGAATAGGGATATTTTCCAGGCTTGTTGACCTCGCCCAATATGTAGAACGGCCGGTAGGTCAGCACCTGGAGGCTGACCTTCGGGTTCAGCAGATAGCCGTCGCCGAGCCGTGTGGTAATCTGATTGCGCAGTTGGTCGACCGTGATGCCGGCCGCGCGCACTTCACCAATCAGCGGCAGCGAGAGCATTCCGTTGGAGTTGACGACAAACTGGCCGGAAAGGTTTGGTTCGTTAAAAACGGTGATCCGCAACTCGTCGGCGACGCCAAGCTGATAATCGCCGCTGGTTTCCGAAGCCGCAGGAGCCGATTGGGCGGTGCCCGGCATGGACCAGCCACCTGCGATCATTACGCTTACGAAAGTAAATATCGCGATTAATCGAATCGTAATCCGCATATTGCTTGATTCCACCAAAACCCACGCCGTGGGTTTAATAGCCCTCTGTCACCAAAGTGCAGAAATAATCATTTCGTCTAATAAACCGCACGCCGTAACGACGACGTCCATCTATGGTTCCGTGCACATTCTTCGTTTCAACCCTTTTGCTACACAGCCGATCGCTACGACGTAGCGGTTAATCCATGTTTCCTTCACTCCGATCCCGCTTCAACGCCGGGGGGCGTTTTAGTGTCCTTAACCGCTCATAAACTTTTTCCGGTGAAATTCCGGAATGTCTTACTGCTCGGGATGAGCGTTATGGGGTGGGGTTTACTAGTGGCTTACTTGACCTTTTCAAATGTCGCGTTCGCGACACCTCTAGCTGTGAACAATTGGTTTACCACTAAGCCGGCGGTTGGTGGCACCCTAACTGGAACGACAAAGAACGATTCGATGCCTGATACTATCGGCGGCGCAACGCTGGCAGGTGGGCTGGGTGACGATCACTACATGATCGCGGATTCCCGCACCAAGATCGTCGAATATGCCAATTCAGGAACTGACTCCGTTACGGCATATACCAATTTCAAACTCTCCTCCAACATCGAGATCCTGAATATTCAGGGCGATATGGTGACCGGAGTGGCCGCCGATACGGGATCGATGCTGTCGGCGTTCGGATCGCGCGACGTTCTTGTCAGCGGCAAGGGCAGCGATATCCTCATCGATCGCTCAACGGACAAGCAGAACCTGTTCCAGTTCGATGTCTCATCGGGCAAGGACGCGGTTTATGGCTTCACCGCCACCGGCGTTAACCATGATCTGATCCGGCTCAACACGCCGCAGTTCACCAGCTTTGACGCGCTCAAGGGCGCGATGACCCAGGTCGGCACCGATGTCCGGATCGATCTGACCTCGGCCGACGCGATCGTGCTGAGGAACGTCAAGCTGGCCGACCTGACCAGCGACGATTTCCTGCTGCCGTTCGCGCCCGACAAGCTGAAGCTAACCTTCAGCGACGAGTTCGATGGCCTGTCGCTTTACAAGACCGGCGGCACCTGGAGCACGGCCTTCCGCTATGGGCCGAGCGACGGCTATGGCTCGCTCGCCGCGCGGACCTTGTCGGGCAATGGCGAACTGCAGGTCTATACCGACGCGGCCTATGCCGGCGACCCGTCCAAGTCGACGACCTCACTCGGCCTCGACCCCTTCTCGACTAACAATGGCGTCCTTTCGATCACTGCTGAGAAGCTGACCGATGCCGAAAGTGCCAAGCTATGGGGCTATGACTATAGCTCAGGCCTGCTGACGACCGAAAAGACCTTTGCCCAGACCTACGGTTATTTCGAGATCAAGGCCGAGCTCCCGCAGATCAAGGGCATGTTCCCGGCCTTTTGGCTGATGCCGACCGCGAAGGTGTGGCCGCCGGAAATCGACATCATGGAGAATGTCGGCGAGAACTACGCCTCGGGCGGTTCGATCGATACCAACGGCCGCGACGCCTTCCGCACCTACTTCCCCGACGGCCAGACTGGCATGCACACCTATGGGCTGCTGTGGACCGCCGAGACGATCACCTGGTATATCGACGGCAACGCGGTCGGCTCGGTCCCGACCCCGGCTTCGATGCATCAGCCGATGTATATGCTCGTCAACCTGGCGGTGGGCGGCGACTGGGCCGGTTCGCCCAGCGCGAGCTTCAGCTCGGCGACGATGAAGGTCGACTATGTCCATGTCTACAGCCTCGAAGAGGTGGCGACGGGCGCGGTCTCGGCCGCCGTGTCCACAGCGATGGATGGAGACGACACGGCCCTGAGCCTGACCGGCACTGCGGCGATCAACGGCACCGGCAACGCCCTCGACAATGCCATCACCGGCAACACGGCGGCCAACAAACTCGACGGCGGCGCCGGCAACGACACGCTGCGCGGCGGAGCCGGCGATGATGTGCTGATCGGCGGGGCGGGCAACGACCTGCTCGACGGCGGCACGGGCGGCGACAGCATGACCGGCGGAGCGGGCAACGACAGCTATCTGGTGGACAACGTCGCCGACAAGGTGATCGAGCTTTCGGCCGAGGGCACCGATACGGTCTCGACCTCGATCGACCTGACGCTCGGCTCCAATGTAGAGAATGCGGTCCTGCTCGGCGGCGCGGCGCGCGTGACCGGCAACTGGCTCGCCAACGCGATCACCGGCAACAACGCCGGTAATCAGCTTTATGGCGAGTCGGGCAACGACACGCTGACTGGCGGCACGGGAAGCGATCAGCTGTGGGGAGGATCGGGCTATGACAGCCTGGTGGGCGGCGCTGGTGCCGACATCCTGCGCGGCGAGACGGGCACCGACACGCTGGTCGGCGGTGCCGGCGACGATGTCTATCATGTCGAAACCCGTGCCGACGTCATCGTCGAGGCGGCTGCTGGCGGCTATGACAGCGTGGTCAGCTCGACCGCTTTCCAGCTCGGCGCGGAGGTGGAGGCGCTGACCCTGACCGGCACCGGCGATCTCTGGGGCAAGGGCAATGAAAGCGCCAATGTCCTGAACGGCAACGTGGGCTCCAATGCGCTGAGCGGCTTCGGCGGCGCGGACCGGCTGGTCGGCAATGACGGCAACGATATCCTCAACGGTGGCCTCGGCAACGACACGCTGCTCGGCGGCAACGGAATCGACCGGATCGAAGGTGGAGCGGGCGACGATCTGCTGACCGGCGGCGCCGGAGTGGACACGTTCCATTTCGGCTGGTCCTTCGGCGATGACCACATCACCGACTTCGGCGCTAACAACGAGAAGGACGTCATCAACCTGTCGACCTGGCTTTCGCGCGGTATCGATCCCTTGGTCAGCCAGACGAGCGTCGGTGCCCAGATCAGCCTCAGCGGCGGCTACAGCATCGTACTCGACGGCGTCCAAGCCTCCCATCTGGTCGAGACCAGCACGGGCTATGTGTATGACGGCCTCTGATCTTCGGTAGATCGGAAACGCTGACGGGGCGTCGCGGTTCAGGCCGTGCCAAAACACACAGAGCCAGCCGCCGCGGCCGGCACTGCGACGCGCACGTCATGCCGCTGGCGTCAATCGTTCGGGCCGAAGGCATTCATCGCGTGGAGCATGTTGAGGCCGGAATCGGGAGCGCCGCTTCCGCCTTTACCGCTTCGAGGCCCCGCCTAAGGAACCTGCCGCCGCCGTACACTCGCTTGATCGTGCCGGAAGGACCAAACCGCGCTTCAGTTTGATCTTGCCTCTTCTCTCTTTCGTTCCGCCGCCTCGAAATGACCGATCTGATCAGCTTGAGCCTTCTTGAATGCAGTCCGATCGGTCACGCGAGCGACATAAGCCTCGGTCGCCGGCCGGTCGCCGAAAGCGCGCACGTCCGGAACGCGCAAAACGTCCGCCATCAACAGGTCTGCGACGGTGAAGCGCCCGGCGGCGAGCCATTCTTGCTCGCTCACAACTCTTTCCAGATGGTCGAGACGCTGGCCCATCCACCTGGTAAGACCGTTGTTCTCATCACCGCACAGCTTCAGGAACCACCATGGTACGGTGACCATTTCGATCGAGTTGAGCGCGGCGATCGTCCATTGCAATGTTTCCGCCTTTCCCACCGGATCGCGCGGCATCAGCTTTTCGCTTTTCCGGGCAAGGTGCAGCAGTCCGGCGCCGCTTTCGAATATTTCCACCCCGTGGTCCTTCAGGAACGGGATTTGGCCAAATGGCTGATCCGCCAGATGATTGGTTTCGCGGCCGTCGAATGGGACCATACGCACGGCGTAGCTGAGACCA
>CAMLSA010000023.1 GCA_946482655.1 uncultured Sphingomonas sp.
AAAGTGCCCGGGCTTCGGCCAACAAGCTCAAATTCTTCCGGCTGGCGTTCGGCGCGGCGGGCGGGTTCGGCGAACTTGTCGACACGGGCGAGGCGAAGGCGGCGCTCGAATCGCTGCACGGGGGCCAGGGCAAGATAAAGCTCGGCTGGATGGTCGAGGCGAGCGCCTTGCCCAAGGTCGCGATCAAGGTGCTGCTCAATCTGGCGTTGATCGCCGGCGACGCGCTGGTCCGCGGCGGCCAGCTCGACATCGCCGCCGAGGGGCACGAGATCGTCGTCCGCGCCGAAGGCCCCCGGCTCATCCTCGACCCCGAGTTGCGTAATGCCCTGCTGGGTCAGGCCGATCCCGACATGATCACACCGCGTGCGGCGGCATCGTGGCTGGTGCATATGCTGGTCAGCGATCATGGCGGCAGCGTTCAGGTCTCGCAGCCCGGGGAAGGGGTACTGATGTTCGGAGCGAACCTGCCCGTCTGATGATTGGAGCGAGGCCTCCGCCGTAACGCCGTTTTAACCATATTGATGCCATTACTCTTCCCGATATTCGATTCAGGAAGGATGAGATGGACGATCTGCTCGGCGATTTCGTCGCGGAAACCCGCGAGACGCTCGAAGCCCTGGCGGGCGAGATCGTCGCATGGGAGGCGGCGCCCGAAGACCGACCGCGGCTCGATGCGATCTTTCGTTTCGTGCACACCGTGAAGGGGAGCTGCGGCTTCCTCGATCTGCCGCGGCTCGAGAAGCTCAGCCACGCGGCCGAGGATGTCCTGGCAGATGTCCGCGCCGATCGCCGCCGTCCGGACGCTAGGCTGGTGACGGCCGTTCTGGCGATGATCGATCGGATCGCCGAGGTCACCGACGCGATCGAGACCGGCCATGTCGTGCCCGATTCCGACGACCATCTGCTGATCGCCGCGCTTCAGCCGGGGGCGGTCGACTCCGAACCGGAAACGGCGCTGCCCTCCGAAATGAGCGCTGCCAGCGCCTCCTCCACGCCACGGGCCGTTTCGCGCTCGATCCGTCTGCCCGTCGACCTGCTCGACCGGATGATGGCGGGCGTGTCCGATATGGTGCTGGCGCGCAACGAGCTCGCTCGCCGGCTGCGCGACGGCGCGGCCGAATCGGTCACCGAGGTCGCATTCGAGCGGCTGTCGCTGTGCATCGCGGAGATGCGCGACGCGATCACCCGCACCCGAATGGCGCGGGTGGAGAACCTCTTCACCGCGCTGCCCCGGATAGTGCGCGATATTTCAGCCGAACTGGGCAAGCAGGTCCAGCTCGAGATCGATGGCGGCGACGTCGAGCTCGATCGCGAGATGATCGAGATGATCCGCGATCCGCTGACCCATATCGTCCGCAACGCGATCGATCATGGCATCGAGCCGCCGGAGCAGCGGATCCTGACCGGCAAGTCGATGGCGGGCAGGCTCCATGTCAGTGCGCGCCAGGTCGGCAACCAGATCCTGATCGAGGTAATCGACGACGGCCGCGGTGTCGATGCCGACCGGCTCGTCAAGAAGGCGATCGCCCTCGGTATTCTGAGCGAGGAGCGGGCGGCCGGGATGAATTGGGGCCGCAAGCTCGAGCTTATCTTCGAACCCGGCCTGTCCACTGCGCAGACGGTCACCGCGATATCGGGACGCGGCGTGGGCATGGATGTCGTGCGCGCCAATGTCGAGCGGATCGGCGGCCTGGTCGATATCGACAGCCGACCGGGCCAGGGGTTGCGGCTGACCCTCAGGGTGCCGCTCACCCTCACCATCATCCCCGCGCTTACGATCAGCAGCGGTGGCCAGCATTTCGCCATTCCCCGCTCGGCGATCGACGAAATCGTCCGGATCGGCGGCGAGGCGGTGAAGATGAGCCACCTGGGCGGAGCCGCAATCGTCTTCATCCGCGGGACCCGGCTCCCGGTCGTATCGCTCGGCGATGTGATCGGGCTGGCGGACAAGGGTGAGCCGGCCAATCTCGTCGTGCTCAAGCTGTCGGGCGGCGCGCGCTATGCGCTCGCGGTCGAAGCCGTCCACGATCATGAGGAACTTGTCGTCAAGCCCGCCGCGCCGGTCGTGATGGCGTGCGGCATCTATGGCGGGACCACCTTGCCCGACAACAGCCGGCCGATGCTGCTGCTCGACGTGGCAGGCGTCGCCGAAAAAGCCGGGGTGCGCCGGGACGTGAAGACGACCGAGCCTAGCGCCGAGGAGGCCGAAGAGACGATGCAGCACGACGGGGCGGTTCCCGTTCTGCTGTTCCGAGACCTCGACGGCAGGGAGCGCGGCATTCCGCTCGCTCTGGTCGAACGAATCGAGGATTGTTTCGCTTCATCGGTCAGCACGACCGCGGGTCGCATGCTACTCAACATAGAGAGCCGGCTGGTGCCGCTGATTTCGTGCGGCGCGCCTATCGAAGATGCCAAGCTTCGCGTTCTCAGAATGCGGGACGGCGGCGAAGAGCTGGCCTACGCGATCGACAGCGTCATCGATATCGTGCCGGTCGCGATCAATCTGCAGCGCAGCTCGGTGCCCGGCCCGGTTGCCGGCGTGATGCTGGTCGAGGAGCGCCCGGTCGAATTTCTCGATGCCTTCTGGTTGTTCGCACAGGGTCTGGGCAGTGCGCGAAGGCCCGCCGACCGTCCGGTCTGCCTGCTCTCCGACGATGATCCCTGGACACGGCAGGTGCTGGCGCCGCTGGTCGAAGGCGCCGGCTACGACATCATCTTCACGCACGATGAGCGATCCGCCGCCGCCGATCTGGTGATCGTCTCCGACGGCGCGCCGGTCGAACCTGTCGAGGCTGGCGCAGTGCTGCGCCTGCGCCCGACCGCGGAGGAACGCGGCGCATCGCCGGAAAGTCTGTGGCGCTATGACCGGGCGGGCCTCACCGCTGAATTGCGCAGGCATTGGAACAAGCGGAGCGCCTGATCATGCAACATCTCTATCTGACCGTGGAAATCGCCGGCCAGCGTGCCGTCTTGCCCGCCGCCTTCGTTGAGTCGGTGGTGGAGATCGAGGACGTCGCCCCCGTGCCGTGTGCCCCGTCGCACGTCTTTGGCCTGTTCGCGCTACGAAGCCGCGTGCTGACCGTGATCGACACGATCGCGGCGCTTGGCGGCACGCGCAGCAGCGCGGGCGAGAAGCAGGCGGTGATCGTCACCGTCGACGGCCATCTCTACGGAATGCTCGTCGACAATGTGGACGACGTCGTCGCGATAGAGGGTGTGCCCAGCCAGCCGCGCGCGCTGCTGTCGCCCGGCTGGGTCCGCTATTCGGCGGGTGTGCTCGAGCATGACGGTCAGCCGCTGCTGCTGATCGATGTTCCCGCCATGATCGCCGGTCCGCTCGATCTGGCAGCCTGACGATCCCGTTAACGCGGTACTTACCGGTGCCGCGCTACACACTCCCCGGATGTACAGCTAAAACGGAAGACCGTGATGAAGACCTGCCTGGTGGTTGACGATTCCAAGGTGATCCGAAAGGTCGCTCGTCACATATTGGAAGCCCTGCAATTCAACGTCGAAGAAGCCGGAGACGGGCGCGAGGCGCTCGATCGTTGTAATGCGGGCAATCTGCCCGACGTGATCCTGCTCGACTGGAACATGCCGGTGATGAGCGGGATGGAGTTCCTGCGCTCGCTGGCGAGCTTCGTCGATCGTCCGAAGGTGGTGTTCTGCACCACCGAGAACGACGTCGCGCATATCCGCGCCGCAATCGACGCGGGGGCCGACGAGTATATGATGAAGCCGTTCGATCGTGAGACGCTCGAAAGCAAGCTGCAGCTCGTCGGCGTCGCCTGAGCCATGGCGCAGGCGGGCCTCAGAGGCAGCGTCAGATACGGACAAGCGGATAGCGGCCTTTCCCAGGTCCGGCCGATCCGTGTGTTGCTGGTAGACGATTCGCTCGTCGCGCGCACCGTCCTGGCTCGCCTGCTCGATGGCCGGTCCGAACTCGAAATAGCGGGCGCGGCGCCCACCGCCGATCAGGCGATCACCTTCCTGGCCACTCACCATATCGATATCGTCGTCCTCGACGTAGAGATGCCCGGCAAGGACGGGCTGACCGCGCTGCCCGAGATTCTCGCGGCAAGCCACGGCGCGCGGGTATTGATCGTTTCTTCCGCCGCCGAAGCGGGCGCCTCGGCGACCGTCCGGGCTCTCACCCTCGGCGCCGCCGATACGCTGCTCAAGCCGAGTGCCGGCAATTTCGCGGGCGAATTCGCACACAAGTTCGTCGATGCGCTGCTGCGCATTGGCCACGCCAATCACGCTATCGACAAAGCGGATAAGCGGCACGATGGCGCATCTCGCCGTCTTGCCGCGCCCCCGCCGGTGGTTGCCTTGCGGCCCACCAGGACGGGAAGGATCAGTTGCCTTGCGATCGGTGCGTCAACCGGTGGCCTCCATGCGTTGTCCGGCTTCCTCCGTCGGTTGTCGCCGCAGTTCAGGGCGCCGATCCTGATCACCCAACATCTTCCGCCGCCCTTCATGACCTACTTCGCCGCGCAGCTGCGCGACATCGCAGGGCGGCCGGCCACCGTCGCCGCCGATGGCGTGCCGCTGGTCCCCGGGGAAATGCTCGTGGCGCCGGGGGAGGGGCATATCCGTCTCGTCCGCAACGGTTCGCGGATCGTAGTCCGGATAGATTCGGCCCCTGCGCCGAGCCGCTGCATGCCCTCGGTCGATCCGATGTTCGAGGCCGTCGCCGAGATTTACGGAGCAGAGGGCGTCGGTGTGGTCCTCACCGGAATGGGGCGCGACGGAACGATCGGCGCGGAGGCCATGATACGCAACGGCGCCGAGATCCTCGCCCAGGATGCGGCCACGTCGGTGGTCTGGGGAATGCCTGGTTCGGTCGCCCAGGCGGGTCTTGCTTCGCTGGTCATGTCGCCAGAGGATCTTGCCCGGCATGTCTGCACGCGCGCCGCAGGTGCGGCGTGGAAGTAAGCCAGGGCGCAGCCCTCATCATCGCCGGCCTGTTCGAGAAGGCCACCGGACAGTTGTTGTCGCAGGATCGCTTCTGGCGGATCGACACCATGCTCACGCCTTTTTGCCGCGCTCGCGGAATCGACAGTTTCGATCAGCTTGCCGCGATGATCGAGCGGTCGGCGGACCCCGAGCTCTCACTCGACATGATCGATGCGCTGCTCAACAATGAGACCAGCTTCTTCCGCGATGCCGCCGTATTCACCCATATTTCCCAAGAGATACTCCCCCGGCTCGCGGCGGACCGCCAACGGGAGAAACGGCTGCGCCTCTGGTCGGCGGCCTGTTCCTCGGGCCAGGAGGCCTATTCGCTCGCGATATTGTTCGCCGAGCAGGGCGAGCGCTGGGCGGGTTGGAAGATCGAAATATTGGGCAGCGACATTTCCCGCTCGGCGGTGAGGCAGGCGCGGAGCGGCCTCTACTCCCAATTCGAGGTTCAGCGCGGCCTTCCGATCCGCCAGCTCATCACGTGGTTCGATCCGGTGCTCGATCAGGGATGGCACGCCAAGCCCGAACTATCGAGGCTGGTGACCTTCAGCCGGCACAATCTTCTCGGGCCGCCCCCCGCGGGCGGCCGCTTCGACCTGATCCTTTGCCGCAACGCGCTGCTCTATTTCTCGCCCGAGCGGCGGCGTCAGATGCTCGAGGGCCTCGCGCTGGCGATCGTTCCGGATGGAGCCCTGCTGCTGGGAGCGGGGGAAACGACCGTCGGCAACTCGAACCGCTTCATCAGCGATCCGGTATCGACCATGGTCTACCGCCCGGCGCCTTCAGGGAGCCTGTCCGACGCCGCCTGACGCGTTGCCGCAGGGGACGCCGCGAGGCGCTTCCACCTGGGGCGATCAGGTTCTAAGACGGCCTCATGACCGAAATCATCGATTGCCCGTCGCCCAATCATGACGAGCGCGCCACGCCGGTTTCGATGCTCGTGCTTCACTATACGGGTATGCAGGACGCTGCGTCGGCGATCACCCGCCTGGCCGATCCGGAAGCCAGGGTCTCGTGCCATTATCTGATCGCCGAAGATGGACAACTGGTGCGCATGGTCGCCGAGGAGCGTCGCGCCTGGCACGCCGGCACGGCGTTCTGGCGCGGAATCACCGATGTCAATTCGGCAAGCATCGGCATCGAGCTGGTGAATCCGGGTCATGAATTGGGCTATCGGCCCTTCCCGAAGGCACAGATGGACACGCTGATCCCGTTGATCTCAGATCTCATGTCCCGCTATGCGGTCGAGCCGGCCAATGTCGTGGGTCATTCCGACGTCGCGCCCCGGCGCAAGCAGGATCCCGGTGAGCTGTTCGATTGGGAACTGCTTGCCAAACTCGGCCTCGCGCTGCGCCGGCCCAGGCACGGTCTTGCCGATCCTCACTGGACTCCGGGCGGCTTCCTGCTCGCACTCCAACGCTTCGGCTATGACGTCAGCGACGGCCCGGCGGCGGTCGCCGCCTTCCAGCGCCGGTTCCGCCCGGCGGTGATCGATGGCATCGCCGACGGCGAGACCCGAGCGATCCTGCTGCGTCTTCTGCTCCATCGGGAAGGTGACGGGCTGCTTGAGCCCGGATGGAAATCATCCTAAGTGGCGTCTGCCAGAGGGTCGGGCGGTCGCCGCGCAGCGATGCGGGGAGGAAAGTCCGGGCTCCAAGGAGTGACGGTGCCGGGTAATGCCCGGCGGGGGCGACCCCAGGGACAGTGCCACAGAAAGCAGACCGCCCGGCGGGCTTTTCGCTCCGGGTAAGGTCGAAAGGGTGCGGTAAGAGCGCACCGCGGCCCCGGCAACGGGAACGGCATGGTAAACCCCACCGGGAGCAAGATCGAATAGGGACGGCATATGGGCTACTCCGCCCGGTCGTCCGGGTTGATTGCTGGAGGCCGGGCGCGAGCCCGGTCCTAGAGGAATGATCGCCCATCCCGCGCCGACTTCGTTTCGGCCGGGTGGACAGAACCCGGCTTACAGACCCTCTGGCATTTCTCTCCGGCGGAAGTCGACGCCGGTGTTCGATCCATTGCATAGCGGCCCTGATGGCCTATCTTCAAACCAGATATGGGAGAACGACATGGCTCAGGAAATCGCAACCCTGGCGGGCGGCTGCTTCTGGTGCATCGAGGCGGTGTTCGACGATGTGATCGGAGTCAGCTCGGTCGAGAGCGGTTATATCGGCGGACATGTCGCCAATCCGACCTACAAGGCGGTGTGCGGTGGCGATACCGGTCATGCCGAAGCGATCCGCGTCACCTTCGACCCGGACGTGATCAGCTATGGCGAGCTGCTCGACATTTTCTTCCACGTCCATGATCCGACCCAGCTCAACCGTCAGGGCAACGACATCGGCAGCCAGTACCGCAGCGCGATCTTCCCGCACTCGCCCGAGCAGGAGGCGGAGGCCAAGGCCGCGATCGAGCGCGCCCAGGCCGATTGGCCGCAGAAGATCGTCACCTCGATCGAACCCGACGCGCCCTGGTATGAAGCGGAGGACTATCACCAGGAATATTTCTCTCGTGAAGGCACGAGCAACGGCTATTGCGTGATGGTGGTGGCTCCCAAGCTGGCGAAGTTCCGCAAGAGCTACGCGAACCGGCTGAAGGAATCGGCGAAGGTCTGACAGACCCCGCCCGTGCTTCGCGCGGGGAGGATATTCAGACGCGCGCCGCAGCCGCCCTGTTCAGCCGGTCATTGATCGCGAGGCCCAAGCCCTCCGCGGGAACGGGCGCAATCGCTATGCGCGGCGCCTCCGACCGGTCCGCCTCGTGGAGCAGATCGAACAGCCTCGCCGCGGCCTCGGCGAGATCGCCCTTGCCGGACAGGCTGACCCGTCCGCTCACGGCACCGAAGCCGATCAGAAATTCGTCCGCCTCGGCACTGGCGGCCTCCAGCCGGACCGGTTTGGACGGGGCATAATGGCTGAGCATCTGGCCGGGTGCCTCGATCGCGCCCCTGTCGCCCGTCTCGACAGAGACTCCCGTGGCGGCATGCAGCATCTCGATGGTTATGCTGCCGGGACGCAGCAGCCGCAGCCGATCTTCTTCGACCGCGACGATCGTTGACTCGATCCCGATCCTGGTCGGCCCGCCGTCGAGGACCAGCTCGATGCGGCCGTCGAGTGAGCGGGCGGCATGCTCGGCGCGCGTGGCGCTGACCGAACCGCTCGCGTTGGCCGATGGTGCGGCGAGAGGCTGGCCCACCGCCTCGATCAGCGCGCGCATTACCGGATGGGCGGGCGCGCGGACGGCCACGGTGGAAAGACCCGCCGTCACAAGGCCTGCAATCGGCGATTCCGGTGCCCGGGGAAGCACCATGGTCAGCGGACCCGGCCAGAATGCTACGGCGAGCCGGCGCGCGGTCGGCGAAAGCCGGGCGATCGCTTCGGCTTTGGCAACGCTGCCGACATGGACGATGAGCGGGTTCAGGCTGGGCCGCCCCTTGGCCGCATAGATCGCCGCGACCGCCTCTCCCGAGGTGGCATCGCCGGCCAGACCATAGACCGTCTCGGTGGGGACCGCCACTGGACACCCGCGCCCTATCAGCGCGGCGGCCTCTTCGACGCCGGCCGGATCGGCTGGGATGATGCGGGTGATGGTCACGCCGCGCCGCTATAGCGCTGCGTGGCGATGTGCAAGGATCAGTCGACACGCTCGAGCAGGTCGGCCGGCTCGATCTTGAGCCTGCGCATGCTGCGCACAATGCGCGGCCATTCGTCGCGCAGGAAGGTTTCGCGGGCTTCGCGGCGCAAGCGGGCGGTCGCGCCCTCCGCGACGAACATGCCGACGCCGCGCTTGACCGAGACGAAACCCTCGTCCTGGAAGCCCTGATAGGCCTTGGCGGCGGTCAGCGGATTGGCGCCGTGCTGTGCGGCAAAGGCGCGGACCGACGGGAGGGCAGCGCCGTCGCCATAAGTGCCGTCGAGGATCGACTCGGCGATGACGTCGCGAAGGCGTAGATAGACGGGGCGATCCTGACTGCTCATGGCGTGACACTGTGCTAACACAGCATGGCGCGTCAATGGCAATCAGCCTTTCCAGGTCGAAACGACAGCTTCATACGTCGGCCGTGGCCGCTCCTCGAGCGGACGTGAGGGCGAGCCGAGGAAGAGGAAGCCGGCAACACGATCGCGCGGGTTTCCGCCCAGTGACGCAAGCACTTGCTGGTTATAAGCCGCCCATCCCGTGAGCCAGCTCCCAACGAAGCCTGCGGCATGGGTCGCGATCAGCAGGTTCATGCAGACGGCGCCCGCCGAGAGCTGCTGCTCCCAGACCGGAATCTTGCGATTCTCGACCGGCGTCGACAGCACGGCGACCATCACGGGCGCCTGTCGTGCGAACTGTTCCTGCGCTTCGAGCTCCAGCCGGCCGGCGTCGGGCTTTTCAGCGCGATAGGCCTCGACCAGCAGGGCGGCGAAGGCCATGCGCCGTTCGGGTTCGATAATCACGAAGCGCCAGGGATTGAGCTTGCCGTGATCGGGCACGCGCATCGCGGTTTCCAATATCCCGCGCAGTTGGGCGGCGTCGGGGCCGGGAGCGATCATGTCGCGCGGCTTGGCCGAGCGGCGAGTGGCGAGCAAAGCGGCGGCCGAGGAAAGATCGTTGAACATGGCCGGCTCCTACCAGCGCCAACGGTTTGCAACAATCGGCTTCACAGCGCCATTTAGCTCGCTACTGTTGACATTCATGAAGGCAGAACCGCGCGAACAGCGCTCAAGCCGCCACGCAAAAAGGGGGAAAGCAGGTCATGGTCAATCCCGACGCTGACGCGACCACCGAGCCCGGCTCGCCGCATCTGAGCCGATCGGATGGCGACACATGGTTCGGACATCCCCGACAGCTTGCCCGGCTGTTCTCGACCGAAGCGATGGAACGCTTCGGCTATTATGGAATGAGGGCGCTCCTCACCCTTTACCTCACCCAGCATTTCCTGTTCAGCGACCAGACCACCAACGGGCTTTACGGCGGCTTCACCGCCCTGGTCTACCTCACCCCTCTGATCGGCGGAATTCTCGCCGATCGCTACCTCGGTTCGAAGAAATCGGTGAAATTCGGCGCCGTCCTGATGTCGATCGCCTATCTCACCCTATGCTTCGGCGGACCCACCGCCAAGCCCTATGCGGTCGTCGAAGGCACCCGCTACGAGGTGGTGATCGACGCCGCCAGGCAGCAATATATAGTCGATGGTGCGCGCAAGCTCGCGATCAAGGGCCAGGAAGACGGGTCGGTGAACCTCGTCGCTCCCGATGGGACGGTCGAGCGCAGCATCGCCAAGGGGGGCTTCAAGTCCGATGCCGACCGCAGCTCTTTCCATACCGGCCTCATGCTGGTCGCGCTGGCGCTGCTCACGATCGGCAACGGCTTCTTCAAGCCCAATATCTCGACCATCGTGGGCTCGCTCTACGCGCAGGGCGACCGGCGGCGCGACGCCGGCTTCACCATATTCTATATGGGCATCAATCTGGGTTCGCTCTTCTCGCAGATCCTCTGCCCGTTCCTCGCGGTGGCGCTCGGCTGGTGGGCCGGCTTCGGGCTGGCCGCCGCCGGCATGATGATCAGCTGGGCGCTGATTCAGTTCGCGGGCGACAGGCTCGAAGGTTATGGCGATCCGCCTCCGGGCCAGGCCAAGGACCGGTCGTTACTGATCTACATCGGCGCGCTCGCGGCCGTTCCGGTCGGCTGGTTCCTGTTCGTGAACCTGATGGCCAGCCAGCCGGCCGAGGCCGGCAGCGGCATTGTCGGCTACGTCCTGGCGCTGCCGATCATGGGCAAGGTGCTGTTCTTCACCTTCCTGCTGTCGGTGATCGGCATTCCGATCTGGGCGCTCAAGGCGGGCAACAAGGTCGAGTTCCAAATGATGGTCGCGGCGATCGTCCTGATCATCTTCAACGTTGTCTTCTGGACGCTGTTCGAACAGGCCGGATCGTCGCTGACCCTGTTCGCCGATCGCAACACCGACCTGACGGTCGCCGGCGATTGGCAGATGACCGCAGGGCAGACGCAGTTCTTCAACGCCTTCTTCATCGTCGTGCTGGCTCCCCTCACGTCGATCATGTGGAACGCGCTCGGCCGGCGGGGGATCGAGCCCTCGATCCCGATCAAATTCGCGATCGCGCTCGCCGGCGTCGGCCTCGGCTTTCTCGCTCTCGTCTGGGGGACGGCTTATGCCGGGCCCGACTTCAAAGTGGCGCTGTGGTGGCTGGCGTTGCTCTACCTGATCCACTCGATGGCCGAGCTGTGCATCTCGCCGGTGGGCCTGTCGATGATCACCAAGCTGTCGATCGCCCGTGTGGTGGGCCTGATGATGGGTCTCTGGTTCCTGTCGATCAGCTGCGCCCAATATGTCGCGGGCATTGTCGCCCAGTTCGCCAGCGTCGAGACGGTCGGCGGTCAGGTCACCAACCTCAAGGTCAGCCTCGAAACCTATGCCGGCGTCTTCCAGACGATCGGCCTTGTCTCGATCGGCATCGGCGCGGTGCTGCTGGTCCTTTCTCCTCTCATCAAGAGGTGGATGCACGGTGTTCAGTAAATTCAGGCTTTGCGCTGCGCTGGCGCTCGTTCTCAGCGCCTGCACCGCCGGCACCGGGCCGAAATCGGCCTCCTCCGACAATCCCGCGCCCGGCAAGGGCAAGGGCTTCGACCATGATCCCTTTCCGTCGACCTATCGTCCTTATCCGGGCGTGCCGACTGCGATCGTACACGCCACGGTCTATGACGGCGAGGGTGGCCGCATCGAGGACGGCACGGTGCTGCTGGCGGACGGCAAGGTCATGGGGGTCGGCGGTCCGGATCTCGCGGTGCCGGCAGGCGCGACGGTGATCGACGGCAAGGGCAAGTGGGTGACGCCGGGCATCATCGACGTCCACAGCCACCTGGGCGACTATCCGTCGCCGCGGGTCAAGGCGCTGTCCGACGGCAATGAGGCGACCGCGCCGGTGACCGCCCAGGTCTGGGCCGAGCATAGCGTCTGGCCGCAGGATCCGGGCTTCAGCCGCGCCCTCGCCAATGGCGGCGTGACGACGCTCCAGATCCTGCCCGGCTCCGCGAATCTGTTCGGCGGCCGTTCGGTGACGCTGAAGAATGTTTACGCGCGCACAACCCAGGGAATGAAGTTCCCGGGCGCGCCTTACGGCTTGAAGATGGCCTGCGGCGAGAACCCCAAGCGCGTCTATGGCGGCCGGAATCGCGAGCCTTCGACCCGGATGGGCAATGTCGCGGTCGATCGCCAGACCTGGATGAAGGCGATCGAGTACAAGCGCAAATGGGACAAATATGAGGAGAAGGGCGGCGAGATACCCGCCCGCGATGTGGCGATGGATACGCTGATGGGGGTGATCAATGGCGAGATCCTCGTCCACAATCATTGCTACCGTGCCGACGAGATGGCCATCGTACTCGATATGGCGAAGGAGTTCGGCTACCGCGTCACCGCCTTCCACCATGCGGTCGAGGCCTACAAGATCGCCGATCTTCTCAGGGCAAGCGGCACCTGCGCCGCGGTCTGGGCCGACTGGTACGGCTTCAAGATGGAAAGCTATGACGGTATCCGCGAGAACCTCGCCATCCTGCAGCGGTCGGGCGCCTGCGTGATGATCCATTCGGACGATCAGAACGGCATCCAGCGGCTCAATCAGGAAGTCGCCAAGGGTGTTGCCGCCGCGCGCCGCGCCGGCATCGGGATTCCGGACGAGCTCGCCTGGACCTGGCTGGCGATCAACCCGGCCCGCGCACTCGGTATCGCCGAGCGGACCGGCAGCCTCAAGCCCGGCAAGATGGGCGATGTGGTGCTGTGGAACGGCAACCCGTTCAGCGTCTATACAAGGCCCGAGAAGGTCTGGATCGACGGGGCGCTGCTCTACGACGCGTTCAACCCGCGGCTTCGGCCAGTCAGCGATTTCGAGCTGGGCCAGCCCGGTGAAGGGGACGTGAAATGAGGCTCCTTATTGGCGTCGCGCTGATCGCGGCCCCCCTTTCCGCCGAAACCATCGCCATCACCGGCGGCACCGTCGCGATCGGCGACGGCTCCGCACCGATTCAGGGCGGCACCGTCATCATCGACAAGGGCCGCGTGGTCGGCGCCGGGGCGGATGTCGCCGTTCCGGTGGGTGCGAGGGTGATCGACGCCCGCGGCAAATGGGTGTCGCCCGGCATCGTCGCGGGGGTCAGTTCACTCGGCCTCCAGGATGGATACGGAATGCCCGAGGTCAACGACACCAAGGCCGACAAGTCGCCCTTTTCGGCGGCGATCGACATTGCTCCGGCGATCAATCCAACCGGCCAGCGGATCGCGGCTGAACGTTCGGCCGGGGTCACGCGCGCCTTTGTAATGCCCGTGCCCGGCAACACGATGTTCGCGGGGCAGGGCTCGGTGATCGACCTCGGCGCCGATCATGACGCGGTGACCCGGCCACGCGCCTTCCAATATGTCGAGCTGGGCGAAGAAGGCATGGGGCCGGCGGGCGGCAGCCGCCCGGCGGCTCATGTGCTGCTCCGCACCGCCATGGCGGCGGCGGCCAATCCGGCCGCGATCGAGATCGTCGGCAAGGACTCGCTCATCACCCGACAGGATGCCGAGGCGCTGGCGCCGGTGGTGCGCGGCGACGTCCCGCTGCTCGCGCATGTCGAGCGGGCCGCCGACATCAGGGCGGTGCTCGCCCTCAAGGCGTATTATCCGGCGCTCAAGCTGGTGCTGGTCGGCGCGGCCGAAGGATGGATGGTCGCCGACCAGATCGCCGCCGCGCGCGTTCCGGTGATCGCAGCGGCGCTGGTCGACCTGCCCGAAAAATTTGAGACGCTCGCGTCCACTCAGTCCAATGTCGGCCGCCTGACCCGCGCGGGAGTGAACGTGGCTATTTCCAATTCGGGCATCTCCGAAGGGCCTTATGAGTCCTACCTCGCCCAATATGCCGGAAATCTCGTCGCGCTGACGAAGATCCCGGGCGCGCAAGGACTCGACTGGGCTGCGGCCTTCGCGACGATCACCTCGAAACCCGCCGCGGCGATCGGGATGGAGGGCGAGATCGGCTCGCTGCGCCCGGGGCGCCGGGCCGATGTCGTGATCTGGGACGGCGATCCGCTCGAGCTCGCCTCGGCGCCGACGATGATCTTCATCGACGGCGTCGCCCAGCCGATGACAAGCCGCCAGATCCGGCTGCGCGACCGCTATCTCGATCCGGTCGAGAAGTCGCTGCCCAAGGCCTATGAGCGCTGATGCCGGCCGCATCGGCCGAAGGGCTTGAGCGCGGCTCGATTTGGGCGCATTTAGCGGGCGATTTCCGGTGCAGGGGCGGCGAGTATGGCGCGTAGATATTTCGGGACCGACGGCATCAGGGGCCGCACCAACGAGAGCCCGATGACCGCCGAGATCGCGATGAAGGTGGGGCAGGCGGCCGGAGCCCATTTCGTGCGGGGCGAGCATCGTCACCGCGTCGTCATCGGCAAGGACACGCGCCTGTCGGGCTATATGATGGAATCGGCACTGGTCGCCGGCTTCACCAGCGTCGGCATGGACGTGGTCATGGTGGGCCCGATGCCGACTCCCGCGGTGGCGATGCTGACCCGTTCGATGCGCGCCGATCTCGGCGTGATGATCTCGGCCAGCCACAATATGTTTGCCGACAACGGCATCAAGCTGTTCGGACCTGACGGCTACAAGCTGTCCGACGCTGACGAGGCGGCGATCGAGGCTCGGCTCGACAAGCCGGTGAAGCTGGCCGCCTCCGCCGACATCGGCCGCGCCCGCCGGGTGGAGGATGCCCGCGGCCGTTATGTCCATGCGGTCAAGTCGAGCTTTCCCGAGCATCTGCGGCTCGACGGTCTGCGCATCGTCGTCGATTGCGCCCATGGGGCGGCTTATGAAGTGGCCCCCTCGGCGCTATGGGAGCTCGGCGCCGATTTGATCTCGATCGGGGTCAATCCCAACGGCACCAACATCAACGATCAATGCGGCTCGACCGACACGAAGCTGCTCCAGGACAAGGTGCGCGAGACGCGGGCCGATATCGGCATCGCGCTCGACGGCGACGCCGACCGGCTGATCATCGTCGACGACAATGGCAAGATCATCGACGGCGATCAGCTGATGGCCCTGATCGCAAGCGGCGCGCACGAGCGCGGCGAGCTCACGGGCGGCGGGCTCGTCTCGACGGTGATGTCCAATCTCGGGCTCGAACGCTTCCTGGCGGGGCGGGGGCTTGGGCTGCGCCGTACCCAGGTCGGCGACCGTTATGTGGTCGAGGCGATGCGTGCCGAGGGCTATAATATCGGTGGCGAACAGTCGGGTCATATCATCATGTCCGACCATGCCACCACCGGAGATGGGCTCATCGCCGCGCTTCAGGTGCTCGCGCAGCTGGTCGAGAGCGGCAAGCCGGCGCACGAGCTGCTCCATCTGTTCGATCCCTTGCCGCAGCTGCTCAAGAATGTCCGGTTCGCGGGGGGGGAGCCGCTCAAGGCCGACAGCGTGATCGCCGCGATCGCGGATGCGGAGGAGAAGCTCAATGGCACCGGCCGCCTCGTCATTCGCAAGTCGGGCACCGAACCGCTGATCCGGGTGATGGCCGAGGGCGAGGACAAGAAGCTCGTCGAGACCATGGTTGACCAGATCTGCGAGGCGGTGCGTAAGGCCGCGTGACTCCACAATCGTGACCATCGCCCGCGTCCTGATCATCGCCGGCTCCGATTCGGGTGGCGGCGCCGGCATCCAGGCCGACATCAAGACGGTCACGCTGCTGGGCGGCCACGCCATGACCGCGATCACCGCGATCACCGCGCAGAACACGCTGGGCGTCACCGCCGTGCATCCTGTGCCCGCCGAGATGGTGAACGCGCAGATCGACGCGGTCGTTTCGGACATCGGGATCGATGCAGTCAAGATCGGCATGATCGGATCGGCGGCGATCGGGAGAGCGGTCGCCGACAGGCTCGATCAGCCCGATCTGGCGGACGTGCCGGTCGTGTTCGATCCGGTGATGATCGCCACCAGTGGCAGCCGGCTCGCAAGTGACGAGTCGATCGCCATGTTCGGGCGGCTGATGCGGCGCGCGACGCTGTCGACCCCGAATATGGATGAGCTCGGCGCACTGAGCGGTCTGACGTTGCGCTCGGAAGAGGACGTCGTTCGGGCTGCCCAGCTTCTTGTCGCCGGAGGAAGTCGTTCCATCCTGGCCACTGGCGGAGAGTTCGGGCGGGGGATGCTGACCGACCTTCTGTTCGGCGAGGGGGGAAGGCACAGATGGTCGGCCGAGCGGATCGACACGATTCACGATCATGGCACCGGCTGCACATTGGCCAGTGGCATAGCGACAGGACTCGGGCAGGGGATGGACCTCGCCTCGGCGATCGTTCGCGCGCGCGCGTTCGTCCGCGCCGCACTGCTCGCCGCACCGGGCTTCGGTCGCGGTCACGGACCGATGGGCCACCACCCTGTCTAATTGATCAGCCGGGCTCCAGGCCGAGCAGTCCGGCCAGCTCGGTGCGACGGATGCTGACGTCGGCAATGCTGTAACGATCGAGCACAGCCAGGAAGGCGGCCAAGGCCTCGCCCAGCACCCTGGTCAGGCCGCAAGCGGGCGCGATCAGGCAATCACCGCAATCGGCGAGGTTGAGATCGGGTTCGCTGTGGCGGACTACGGCGCCGATCCCGATCTCGTTCGCGGGTCTCGCCAAGCCGATGCCGCCGCCCCGTCCGCGCACGGTGTGGATGAAGCCTGCGCGGCCGAGCATGTGGACGACCTTCATCAGATGATTCTCCGAAATGGCATAGGCGCGGGCGATCTCGGCGATCGAGGCACGCCGATCGGGGCGCGCGGCGAGGTGGATCAGCACGCGCAGGGCGTAGTCGGTGTGGCGGGACAGGCGCATGGCTTCTTATCGGTCATTTCTAAGATGGATTCAAATTGCATCTTTTCTGCTGCCCATATAGAGGCATAGGAAGTACATCTTTAAAGGGATTCGCCATGACCAAATCGCTTTCGCCCGAGACCATCGCCATCGTGAAGAGCACCTCGCCCGCGCTCCAGCAGCACGGGCTCGCCATCACCACGCGCATGTATGAGCGGCTGTTCGTCGACCCCGAGATCAAGGCCCTGTTCGACGAGGCGGCGCAGGAGTCCGGCGAGCAGCCCAAGCGCCTCGCCGCCGCGATTCTCGCCTATGCGAAAAATGTGGACAACCTCGGCGCCCTGACCCAGGCGGTCGAGCGGATGGCGACGCGCCATGTCGAGGCCGGCGTGAAGCCCGAGCATTACCCGGCAGTGGCCGCGGCGCTGCTCCCCGCGATCAAGGATGTGCTCGGCGACGCGGTCGATCAGACCATCCTAGATGCGTGGGGCGAGGCCTATTGGTTCCTCGCGCATATCCTGATCGGGGCCGAGCAGGAGATGTATCGCGACCAGGCCGCGTAAGCCATTCGTCGCCCTGGCCGGGGCGGCATCCAAAAGAAAAGGCCGCCGGGGTCGCTCCCGACGGCCTTTTTTGTCTCGATAAAGCCTCAGGCTTCGTCGGCAGCCTCCTCGGCGGGCTGCTCTTCGAGCGGCTCCGCGTGGATCTCGCCCGGTTCGGCGTTGGGATCATAGGCTTCGGTGAAGCCGGCTTCGTCGCGCTCGAACATCGACGCCATGACGTCGACGCCCTGCGATTGCAGATCGGCCTCTTCGGGCGAGCGGGCGACGTTGACCTTGATGGCGCGGCTGACCTCGGCGTGAAGGACGACCTTCACGCCGTGGACGCCGATCGTCTTGATCGGGCGGCCGAGCACGATCGCCGATTTGGCGACCTTGATACCGTCCTCGGCGAGCGCCTCGGCAACGTCACGGGCCGAAACCGAACCGTAGAGCTGGCCGGTGTTCGACGCCTGGCGGATCAGCGTGATCGACTTGTCGTCGAGCGCACCGGCTTCCTTTTCGGCGTTGACGCGGCGGTTGGCGTTGTCGGCTTCGATCTGGGTGCGGTTCGCCTCGAAGACTTTCTTGTTGGCTTCGTTGGCGCGCAGCGCCTTCTTGCGCGGCAGCAGGTAATTGCGCGCGAAACCGGCCTTGACCGAAACGACATCGCCGATCTGGCCCAGCTTCTCAACGCGTTCGAGCAGGATCACGTCCATGGTGGCGGTCCTCCCTTCTTACTTGACGATGTAGGGAAGCAGCCCGATGTGACGGGCGCGTTTGATCGCCTTGGCGAGGTCACGCTGCTTCTTTGCGGATACCGCGGTGATGCGGCTCGGAACGATCTTGCCACGCTCGGACACGAAGCCCTGCAGCAGACGAACATCCTTGTAATCGATCTGCGGAGCATCCTTCGCGGAGAAGGGGCAGCTCTTGCGGCGGCGGAAAAATGCGCGTGCCATGTGTCTCTTCTCCCTTAGAATTCGCGATCTTCACGACGGGGGCGATCGCCCCGGTCGCCACGATCACCACCACGGCCGCCTTCGCGGTCGCCACGGCGGCCGTCGCGCTCGTTGCGCTCGCCACGGCGCATCATCGCGGACGGGCCCGTCTCGAGCTCGTCGACACGGATGGTCATGTATCGGATCACGTCTTCGTTGATCGCGGTCTGGCGCTCGAGCTCGGCGACCACGCCCGCGGGGCCGTCGATCTGGAGCATCACATAATGCGCCTTGCGGTTCTTCGCGATGCGATAGGCGAGGCTGCGCAGCCCCCAGGTCTCGGTCTTGACGACCTTGCCCTTGCCATCTTCGACGATCTTGGTGGCGGCTTCCGCCAGCGCATCGACCTGGGCCTGAGCCAGATCCTGACGCGCGAGAAACACATGCTCGTAGAGAGCCATGTTCGCCTATTCCTTCATTTGGCCGATCGCTAACGCCGTGCCGATCACGGACGCCCCTCCGGCTTTCTTCCAAAATGAGCGGGGGCGGAGAACGAGTCTCCACCCCGACCGCGGCGGCCTATGGCGGATTCCGGTGGGGAACGCAAGCGCCGCGCGGCCGGTGGAGCCGCCGGTGGCGATGCGACACGGAAGCTGGCCCGCCACCCGTTGCCCTTCGGTCGACTGGAAGGCTAGGCCTTTCCGCTTGCCTCGGCACCCGCTCTTTCCTAGTGGCGCACCCCATATCACAGGGAGCTCCCGATGCGCGCATTCATCTTCCCCGGACAGGGCAGCCAGGCTGTCGGCATGGGCCGCGCGCTGGCCGATGCGAGCACCGTCGCGCGCGAGGTGTTCCAGGAGGTCGACGACGCGCTGGAGCAGAATCTGTTCCGGCTGATGGTCGAAGGGCCGTCGGACGAGCTGATGCTCACCGAAAATGCCCAGCCCGCGATCATGGCCAACGCGATCGCGACGTGGCGCGTGCTCCAGAAGGAGGGCGGGATCAGTCTCGCCGACAAAGCCGCATTCGTCGCCGGCCACAGCCTCGGCGAATATAGCGCCTTATGTGCCGCCGAGGCGATCGATCTCGCCACCACCGCCCGGCTGCTCAAGCTGCGCGGCCGGTCGATGCAGGCGGCGGTACCGGTCGGCGTCGGCGCGATGGCGGTGTTCCTCGGGCTCGATTTCGAGGCTGCCCGCACGGTCGCCGAGGAAGCCGGGCAGGGCGAGATCTGCGAGGCGGCCAATGACAACAGCAACCGCCAGGTGGTGGTGTCGGGCCATAAGGGCGCGGTCGAGCGCGCGATCGAGATCGCCAAGGGAAGGGGAGCCAAGCGCGCCCTGCTGTTGCCGGTCTCGGCGCCCTTCCACTGCTCGCTGATGCAGCCCGCCGCCGAAGCCATGGCCGAGGCGCTCGGCAAGACCGCGGTGCAGAGCCCGCTGGTGCCGGTCTACGCCAATGTCTCCGCCGCGCCGGCCGTCGCCCCGCAGGATATCGTCAAGCTGCTCGTCCAGCAGGTTACCGGTACCGTCCGCTGGCGGGAGAGCGTCGCGGCCATGGCCGCCGCGGGCATCGAGCAGTTCGTCGAGTTCGGCGGCAAGGTGGTGGGGCCGATGGTCAAGGACATCACCGATCAGGCAACTGCGACCAGCGTCGTCAGCATGGCCGATATCGAGGCGGCTGCGGCGAGCCTTTGAGTTTAAGACTCATCCCGGCGAAAGCTGGATGACGAACAGGGAAGGGTGAGTAGGCATGTTCGACCTTACAGGCATGACCGCTTTGGTCACCGGCGCTTCGGGCGGGATTGGTTCAGCGATCGCCAGGGGGCTCGTGGGGCAAGGCGCGAAGGTGGCGCTGTCGGGCACGCGTGAGGACGCGCTAAGGGCGGTCGCGGCGGGGATCGGGGGCGACACGGTGGTCGTCCCTTGCAACCTCGGGGATGCCGAAGCCGTGGACGGCCTGATCCCCCGCGCGGTCGAGGCGCTCGGCGGCAAGATTGACATATTGGTCAACAATGCCGGCGTTACCCGCGACAATCTTGTGATGCGGATGAAGGACGAGGAATGGGATCAGGTGATCTCGGTCAACCTCGAGGCCCCCTTCCGCCTGATCCGCGCCGCTACCAAGCCGATGATGAAGGCGCGGTTCGGCCGGGTCATCACCATCACCTCGATCGTCGGCACGACCGGCAATCCTGGCCAGGCGAACTACGCCGCGTCGAAGGCCGGGCTCACCGGCATGTCCAAGGCGTTGGCGCAGGAACTGGCGAGCCGCAACATAACGGTGAATTGCGTGGCGCCGGGCTTCATCTCCTCGGCGATGACCGACGTTCTTCCCGATGCGCAAAAGGAAGCGTTGCTCGTCAAGATTCCGGCTGGAAAGCTGGGCGAAGGAGACGATATCGCAGCTGCCGTCGTCTACCTGGCCAGTCGTGAGGCCTCCTATGTCACCGGTCAGACGCTGCACGTCAACGGCGGGATGGCGATGATCTAGGCGAGGCCGGCTTTGACCTTCGCGATCAAATCCTCACCAGGACGTGGCACACGTCATCAAAGCATGCTTGCAAGCCTTGTCGGCCCTCGTTAGGGCAGGCGAAGAGACCCTAAGGAAGGTTTAGAACATGAGCGAGACCGCCGAGCGCGTTAAGAAGATCGTTGTCGAGCATTTGGGCGTCGAGGCCGAAAAGGTCACCGAGGAAGCCAGTTTCATCGACGATCTCGGCGCGGACAGCCTCGACATCGTCGAGCTGGTGATGGCCTTCGAAGAAGAATTCGGCGTCGAAATTCCGGATGACGCCGCCGAGAAGATCGCGACCGTCAAGGACGCCATCAACTATATTGAAAGCCACAAGGGCTGATCGTTCCGCCCACCGGCCGATGATCGACCGGGGCAGGTGACAGAGCCGAGGCATTTCAGCGGCTCCCCGACCCCGGATTATCCGATGGGACGGGGGGCCGCTTTGCCGTTCGAGACGAAATGCAGGAGAATGCCATGCGCCGCGTGGTCGTAACCGGATTGGGTCTTGTCACGCCGTTGGGCGCGGACGTCGAGACCGCATGGGCCAATATCCTCGCGAGCAAGTCCGGCGCGGGGAGGATAACCCGCTTCGATACCACCGATCATGCCTGCCTGATCGCGTGCGAGGTGAAGCCCGCCGATCACCCCTATGGTTTCGATCCGAACAAGCGGGTCGATCACAAGGTCCAGCGCCAGGTCGACCCCTTCATCATCTACGGTATCGATGCCGCCGGCCAGGCGCTCGAGGATGCCGGGCTGACCGAATTGACCGAGGAGCAGAGCTACCGCGCCGGCCTGTCGATTGGATCGGGCATTGGCGGGCTTCCCGGCATCGCCAGCGAATCGATCGTCTGCGAGACCAAGGGACCACGCCGGGTATCCCCGCATTTCGTCCATGGCCGGCTGATCAACCTGATCTCGGGCCAGGTCTCGATCAAATACGGGCTGCGCGGGCCGAACCATGCAGTGGTCACAGCCTGTTCGACCGGCGCTCATGCGATAGGCGACGCCGCGCGGATGATCGCCATGGATGATGCGGACATCATGCTCGCGGGCGGCGCGGAGGGTGCGATCTGCCCGCTTGGCATCGCCGGTTTCGCCCAGGCGCGGGCGCTCTCGACCAATTTCAACGACGAACCTGAACGTGCCTCGCGGCCCTATGACAAGGCGCGCGACGGCTTCGTGATGGGGGAGGGAGCGGGCATCGTCGTGCTCGAGGAATATGAGCATGCCAAGGCGCGTGGCGCGAAGATCTATGCCGAGGTGATCGGCTATGGCCTGTCGGGAGACGCCTATCATGTCACGGCGCCGCATCCCGAGGGTTCGGGCGCTTACCGCTCGATGGCGATGGCTCTCAAGAAGTCCGGGCTGGAGCCGTCGGACATCGACTATATCAATGCGCATGGCACCTCCACCCCGCTCGGCGACGAGCTCGAGGCGGGAGCGGTTCGCCGCCTGTTCGGGGATGCGCTCAAGACCGTGTCGATGAGTTCCACCAAATCGGCGATCGGCCATCTGCTCGGCGGCGCTGGTGCGGTTGAATCGATCTTCTGCATCCTCGCCATGCGCGACCAGATCGTGCCGCCGACGCTCAACCTCGAGGATCCGAGCGAGGGGCTCGAGGATTTCGATCTGGTTCCGCTCGTCGCCAAGAAGCGCAAGGTCAGGGCCGTGCTCAACAACAGCTTCGGGTTCGGCGGCACCAACGCCAGCCTGATCATGCGCGCAGTCGAGGATTGAGGCGGCGCCGGAAGCCTTCGGTGACCCGCCGTCTGATCGCGCTGGTCCTGGTTCTCGCACTGATCGCAGGCGGTGCCGCGGCGTGGATTTCGCGCGACTGGTGGGGAGCAGGGCCGCTCGACAAGCAGATCAGCGTGACCGTGGCGAAGGGCGATACGCTCGCTTCGGCGGCGCGGACGCTCGAAAAGGCGGGGGCGATCCGCTCGACCACCAATTTCCTGCGTTTCGCGCGGCGCTTCGGG
The DNA here is from genome assembly GCA_946482655.1 of uncultured Sphingomonas sp. The sequence continues at coordinate 22,777 of CAMLSA010000023.1, forward strand.
CCGGACGAACCGATCCGCGCGGGCGAGTTCAAGATTCCCCCGCGCGCCAGCGGTGCCCAGATTCTCGACATTCTCCAGCACGGCAAGCCGGTCCAGCATCTGGTGACGATTCCCGAAGGCATGCCGTCGATCCTGGTCTATGAGCGACTGATGGCAGAGCCCGAACTCACCGGCAGGATCGATATTCCCGCCGAAGGATCGGTGCTGCCCGACAGTTACAGCTATGAGAAGGGCGAGCCTCGCGCCGCCGTGCTGGCGCGAATGCAGACCGCGATGCGGGCCGCGCTCGACGAGGCATGGGCCGCGCGCAAGCCGACGACGGTGGTGAGCAACAAGCGCGAGGCGCTGATCCTCGCCTCGATCGTCGAGAAGGAAACCGCAGTCCCCGCCGAACGGACGACGGTCGCGGCGGTCTATTCGAACCGGATCCGCAAGGGCATGAAGCTTCAGGCCGATCCGACAGTGATCTATCCGATCACCAAGGGCAAACCCTTAGGCCGCCGGATCAGACGGTCCGAGCTCAACGCGGTGAACGGCTACAACACCTATGCCTCGCCCGGGTTGCCCCAGGGGCCTATAGCCAATCCGAGCCGCGCATCGATCGAGGCCGTGCTCGATCCCGCGAAAAGCGAGGCGCTGTATTTCGTCGCGAACGGCAGGGGCGGGCACATCTTCGCCAACACTCTCGCCGAGCATGATGCCAATGTGCAGCGCTTCTACGCGATCCGCCGCGCCAGGGGCGAGATGTAGGCGCCGCCTGGCGGATAGCTCGGCACAGCCTTCCCTGCGTCACCGGATGGCCAGCCTACATCGTCGACGACGTTGCTATCCCAGCCAGCCCTGGGCCTTGGCGGCGCAGGCGAAGGCGATCTGGCCGAGCGCGACCATCGCGATGAAGGCCGGAAAGGCCGCGGTGGATGCGCCGAACTTGGACGCTCCCTTGAAGACCACGAAGAACCAGCCGAACTGAACGATGATGCCGACCAGCGAGGCGATGAACAGCGGACCGGCCGTGAGGCTCCTGAACAGCAGCGCGACGCCTCCGAGCAGGCCCGCGCCCACCGCGACGACATAGGCGACTTTCGCGAAAGCGGGCATTTCGGTCCAGGCCTGGCGCTGGTCCTCGTCCAACTGGCCGAGCTTTTCGGGAGTGGCGGTCATCTGGCTGTAGCAGGCGGCGCAGCCGACTATGTTCCAGATCAGCAGGATAGCCGAAACGACCCAATACCAGACAGGAACCATCGCGACCTCCCCCCAATCGCCAATCTGGGGAGGATGCGCTGCTTTGCCCGTAATGACAATGCGGTTTAGAGGCGCAGGCCCTCCGTCTCGGGCAAACCCAGGGCGATGTTCAGATTCTGGACGGCCGCCCCGCCGGCTCCCTTGCCGAGATTGTCGAGCGTGGCGACCAGCCGGGCCTGACCCGCCTTTTCATCGGAATAGACGAACAGGTCGAGCCGATCGGTGCCGGCATTGTCCTCGATCGTCAGCACCGGCGGGTTGTCGTTCGCGACGCGGACGACGGGGCTGTCCCGATAGGCTCGACCCAGGACCTCACGAATCGCGCCGCCGGTCGGGCGGCCGGGCAGAAGGTGAAGATGCAGCGGTACTTCGACCAGCATGCCGCGATAGGTCCGCGCGACGGACGGAAAGAAGATCGGCGGATAGGCGAGCCCCGCCCGCTTCTGCATCTCGGGAACATGCTTGTGGCCAAGGCCGAGCGCATAGGCGCGAAGCGCCGTCGCGGTAGCGTCGGGCGAGGCGGGGTCCTCGAACATCGCGATCATCGATTTGCCGCCACCCGAATAGCCCGACACCGCGTTAACCGACATCGGCGTGTCGGCGGGCAGCAGCCCGGCGCGCACGAGCGGGCGCACCAGCGCCAGGAAGCCGGTGGGATAGCAGCCGGGATTGGAGATACGGGTGGATCGTCCGAGCAGCGCAGGCTGACCCGGCTCGAGCTCGGCAAAGCCGAAGGCCCAGTCGGGGGCGGTACGATGCGCCGTGGACGCGTCGATCACCCGGACTCTAGGGTTGTCGATCAAGGACACCGCTTCGCGCGCCGCCTCGTCGGGCAGGCACAGGATCACCGCGTCGGCGGCATTGAGCGCCTCTGCGCGGGCGGCCGCGTCCTTGCGCCGCTCTTCTGGAATCGCGATCAGTTCGATGTCGCTACGGCCGTCGAGCCGATCGCGGATCTCCAGGCCCGTGGTGCCGGCGGCACCGTCTATGAAGACCTTGGCGGTCATGAGTTTATTCTCCGCCGGCTCAATATCGGCCGGGCATGATTTGGTGCGAGACGGGCCACGATATCGGCAAGGGGCTCAACGACCACGCTCATCCAATGCGCATTGGCATGGATCAGCCTTGTGTCGTCCACCATCAGCCCGACATGGCCGGGGAAGTTGACGATATCGCCGCGTCGGAGGCGGGCCTTGTCGGGCAATGGCTCGCCCAGGCTCTCGCGCTGCATATCGGTATCGCGCGGCGACGGCACCCCGGTCGCGGCGAGCGCGATCTGGACCAGGCCCGAACAGTCGATCCCGTCGGCCCCCCGCCCGCCCCACAAATAGGGCATGCCGACGAAGCGTTCGGCGACCGCGACGGCGTCCTCCTCGCGCCGTTCGACCGGTGCGAGGTGACGCTGGTGGATGAAGCCGGCGGCGGTCTCGACAAACGCGTCGCGCGATATGCCTGCCAGTCGCGAACCGAAGGGCAGGGTGCCGATGGCGGGTGCCTTGATCGACGGACCCGCGAACAGCAGGGCTTCGCGCACCGTGACCTTGTGGGTGGATGGCACGGGCGGTCCCAACCTCTCGGCTGCAACATAGCCGACATAATGGTCGTGCAGCGAATAGCCCCAGGCCCAGCCGCTGGCGACATCGAGCACCGCGAACTCCTCGCCGGGCAGGAGTTGCGACGCCGCCTCGGCATCGTCGCCGGCGGCGCTGCGAATCATCGCGCTGCTGGTCGCCATCCGCGCCATCGGCGCGGCATAATGCGGTGCGAACAATGTTCCCGCGAGCGCCACGTCGGCGATATCGCGGCGGTAGGCGTTGATCCGGGCGTCGAGCGACCGGGTCGGTCCGTCGAGATGGAAGGCGGCCGAAAGCGGACGGCCGCCCGTGGGGTCAACCGTGCGCCTTCTCGAAATCGATGGATTTTCCGAACGCATCGAGGAAGGCGGCCCCTTTTTCGGTCTTGGCTACGAATATGTTGCGACGGTCATTATCGTCGCGCTCCCGGCGCAGATAGCCGAGCGACCCCAAAGTATTCAAGGCGCGCGTGATCACCGGTTTGGAGACGCCAAGCTGCGAGGCGAGACTGCGCACCGTGTGGGGGCCCGGCGTGATATAGCTGATCAGCAACAGGGCCATTTGACGGTTGGTAAGATCGGGTTGCCCCGAGCGGACATAGGAAACCAGGGCTCGCATCCACTGGGAGAGCTGAGAGTCGGCCATTACACGCGCCCTTCACAAGAAACTATTTCCAGGAGCGGTTACTCCTGATGTGAGAACACGCACGACCCCATTTCGTTTCACTGGGCGATATGTTTCGGCGAATTTCGTCGCTGAAAACCGGCAACCGGTCTCATGCCGTAACGAATCTGACCTTCAGCATCGCGAAAGCAGCACGCAGACCCAGAGCGTCGCCGCCCTTGGGCCGTCCGGGCCTGGGCGACGGCCGCCAGGCGAAAGTGTCGATATGAGCCCACGGCGTATCTTCGGGTACGAAGCGCTGGAGGAACAGCGCGGCCGTGACCGCGCCAGCCAGCCCCCCTTCGCCGGCATTGTTGATGTCGGCGGTGCCCGACTTCAGCATATCGGCATAATCGGCCCAGAGCGGCAGCCGCCAGAGCGGGTCGGATACCGCCTGCGCGGCAGCGGCGATGTCGGCCGCAAGCTTGTCGTCGTTGGCGAACAAGGCGGGCAGATCGGGGCCGAGGGCGACTCGCGCGGCGCCGGTCAATGTGGCGAAATCGAGGATCATGGCCGGCTTGTCCTCACCCGCGCGGGTCAAGGCATCGGCCAGGATCAGCCGGCCCTCGGCATCGGTGTTGCCGATTTCGACGGAGATCTTCTTGCGGCTGCGCAGAATGTCGCCCGGTCGAAAGGCGTCGGCCGACACGGCGTTCTCGACCGCGGGAATGAGCAGGTGGAGGCGGACCGGCAGCCGCGCGCCCATCACCAGCCGGGCCAGCGCCAGCGCATGCGCCGCGCCGCCCATGTCCTTCTTCATCAACAGCATCGCCGAGGACGGCTTGATATCGAGGCCGCCCGAGTCGAAGCAGACCCCCTTGCCGACGATCGCGACGCGGGGGTGTCCGGGATCGCCCCATTCGAGTTCGATCAGACGGGGTGCACGCTCCCGGGTGGCGGCGCGACCGACCGCGGCGATCATAGGATAATCCTGCTCGAGCGCATCGCCCTGGGTCACCCGGAAATCGGCTCCGGCGGCCGTGGCCACCGCTTGCGCCGCGGCCGCAAGTTCGGCGGGGCCCATGTCGGCGGCTGGCGCGTCGACCAGGTCGCGGACCAGCGCGACGGCTTCGGCGAGCGCCACGGTACCGCCGATGGCAGCGGCGTCGCTCGTGAGGAGGACGCGCGCCGGGATCGGATCGGGTTTGGCGAGATAGCGATCGAAGCGGTGGTGGGCGAGGAGCCAGCCGAGTGCGCCCTCGGCCGGGGCATCGCCCTCGACGCGGTAGATGCCGGCGGGCAGTTTCTGGGCGATCGCCGCGAGATCCCAGGGGCCGGGTTTCTTGGCGGCGCCGAACACGCCTGCCCATTCGCCGTCCTTGCGGCCGGGTAAGATCAGCAGCTCGCCGGGCTTGCCCCTGAACTGGCCGGCGCTCGCGAGGGTGCGGACCTGCGCAGACTGCTCCTTCAGCCAGGCTTCGAAGCCGTCGGCGAAGATCGGGATGAGGCTGTGCGCGGGCTCACCACGATCGGACAGGAGCAGGCTGGCAAAATCAGTCATGGCCCGAAGCTATCGGTCCAGCAGCAGGTGCATGCGCGCGGTGGCGATCGGCTTCGATCGGTCGTCCTGCCAGCAAACCGCGCTGGCATTGGCGATGCGCGTGCCGATTCTCACGATCTTGCCGACCGCATGGGTGTCGGTCATCACACCGCCGCGCAGATAGTCGACCGCGACGTTGATCGGCTTGATGCGGGGCCGTTCGCCATCTCGGAATTCGGCGGAAAGCGCTTCGTAGCAAGCCAGCTCGAGCAGGCCCGCGATCACCCCGCCATGGACGAAGCCGGGCCGACCCCCGATCTCGGGGCGCCAGCTGATCGACAATATCGGCTCGCCGCTGGCGTCGTTGCGCCGGGCGCCGATCACGTCGGCATAGGGCGGGGTGGCCGTCACGATCAGTTGTCCCTGAAATAGAAGCTCGACATCGAGACGGCGACCAGATCGTTCGGATCGCCGTCGTGCGCCTCACAGCGGGCGAAAGCGACGTTGCGGGTGACCCGATAGCAGGTCGCCCGCGCCGTGATGGAGCGGCCGGGAGGGGCCGTACGCATATAGTCGATCCTGAGGTCGAGCGTCGCGAGGGAGCGGATCCCCTTGATCTTGGCCATGACCGACAGGCCCGAAGCACTGTCGATCAGCGAGATGATCGGCCCCGAGGCCAGGACCCCGTTCGATTGCGTCATCGAGAGGCGCGGATCATAGTCGAACATCAGCTCGGCCCAGTCTTCGCCATGGGCGACGTAGCGCTGGCCGAGTTCGCCGGAATGGCCCGAAAGCCTGCCCTTGAGCTTTGTGATGTCGAGCCCGTCTATCATCCGGTCCGGCATAAGATGTTGTGCGGCGTGCGCAAGTCAGATCGTGGTCTGCGATCCCAGCTCGACGACGCGGTTCGGCGGGATGCGGAAGAAGTCGGTAGGGTCGGACGCGTTGCGGTAGAGGAAGATGAACAGCAGGTCCTGCCAGAAGGGCATGCCGCTGTGCTTCGAGGGACGCAGCGTCGACCGCCCGATGAAGTAGCTGGTCTGCATCGGCTCGAGCTTGTTGGCGCCTTCGCGCAGCGCGAAGGCGAGGTCGCGCGGGATGTCGGGGCTTTCCATGAAGCCGTAATTGAGCACGGCACGGGTGAAATTCGCGTCGATCTCGGTCAGCTCGAGCCGATTTGCCGGATCGGCCACGGGCGAGTTCAGGGTGTTGATGGTCAGCGCGAGATTGCGTTCGTGAAGGATCTTGTTGTGCTTGAGGTTGTGGAGCAGCGCGCTCGGCGCGGCTTCCATGTCCGATGACAGGAAGATCGCCGTGCCGGGAATGCGCTCGGGCGGGCGGGCGAGCAGCATGCGTGCGAGATCCTCGAGCGCGATTGCCTGGCTTTGGTCGATCGCCAGCAGCAGGTCGCGTCCGCGCACCCAGGTGGCGATCAGCAGGCCAACTCCGACGGCGACGACCAGCGGCGCCCATCCGCCCTCATAGACGCGCAGGATGTTGGCTCCGAAGAAGAAGATGTCGAGGAAGAGGAAGGGCGCGATGACCGCTACGGCCAGTGACAGGCTCCACCCCCAGGCCCGGCGCACGACGACGAAGCCGAGACAGGTCGTCACCACCATCGTTCCCGACACGGCGATGCCATAGGCCGCGGCCATCGCCGACGACGAGCCGAAGCCGAACACCAGGATCATCACCCCGATGAACAGCAGCATGGTGATCGCCGGCAGATAGACCTGCCCGGCGGCATGTTCCGACGTCCGGCGGATCTTCATGCGCGGCAGCAGACCGAGCTGGATCGCTTGCTGGGTCAGCGAATAGGCGCCGGTGATCACGGCCTGGCTGGCGATGACGGTGGCGCATGTCGCGAGGATCACGAGCGCGATGCGCGCCGCGCCCGGCGCCATCAGGAAGAACCAGTCCTGGTTGGTGAACTCGGTCCCGTTCATCGCGGCAAGTTCGAGCTGGTGCAGCGCGAAGGCGCCCTGGCCGAGATAGTTGAGCGCGAGCGCTGGAAACACGATGGCCAGCCAGCCGGTCCGGATCGGCTTCGCCCCGAAATGTCCCATGTCGGCGGTAAGCGCCTCGGCACCGGTCACCGTCAGGAACACCGCGCCCATCACGAACATGCCCGCAAGCCCATGATTGATCATGAACAGCACGCCGTTATGGGGCAGAAAGGCAGCGAGAATGGCGGGTTCGTCGGCGATATGGATAAGGCCGATCGTGGCGATGGTGATGAACCAAACGAAGCAGATCGGTCCGAAAAGCCTGGCGACAGCCATGGTGCCGCGGGCCTGCATCAGGAACAGGCCGATCAGGATCGCCGATGTGATCAGCATTATCTCGCCACGACCGATGGCGTCCATGCCGGGAATGGTCCTGATCCCCTCGACCGCCGACAGCACCGACAGGGCAGGGGTGATGATCCCGTCGCCGTAAAACAGGGCCGCGCCGGCGGCGCCTAGCACCAGCACCAGCATCCGCCGCTTGCGGGCCGACCGCTGCGCGAGGGCCATCAGCGCCAGCACGCCGCCTTCCCCGTTGTTGTCGGCGCGCATCAGGAAGAGGACATATTTACAGGTGACCACGAGGATCAACGCCCACAGGGCGAGGCTTAGCACGCCCAATATCTCGCCGGCGACGATGCCGTCGGCGGCGGCCTGGCCGAGTGCCTCGCGGAAGGCATAGATCGGGCTGGTGCCGATGTCGCCGAATACGACGCCCAGCGCTCCCAGCGTAAGCGCCGCCATGGTGTCCTTGCGACGCCGGGTCTGCGGTTGTCCGGACCCGGAGTCGGCCACGTCACTCTGCATCAAGCAACCCCTTGGAGCCGGATAGCCCGAGGTGGAAACGCCGCGCGCTTCCGCCGATGTCGGCTATCAGGCTCCTTCAAAGGTTAAGACCTTGATTTGCCATCCAGGCCGATTTCAGTCTGGATCGACAAAGGTCCGTCGGCGATCGGCGGCGGATTAGGCCTGTGTCGAAAAGAATGCACGCGAAATGTTGGTGCGGTGCGGCATTGTTTGCGTGGGGCCGGCAATCGAGGTAAAGGCGATCTCCAACTGCCTCGGCGGCGCGTCCGAATCGACGTTGTCTCCGGGGCTTCTCTGTTTCCCGAGCCCCCGGAGGCCGAAAAGATGACCCGCCGCCGCCAGATATACGAAGGCAAGGCCAAGATTCTCTATGAGGGTCCCGAGCCCGGAACGCTGATCCAATATTTCAAGGACGACGCGACCGCCTTCAACGCGCAGAAGAAGGGCACGATCAATGGCAAGGGCGTGCTCAACAACCGGATTTCCGAGCATATCTTCACGATGCTCGGTACAATCGGCGTGCCGACCCACTTCATCCGCCGGCTCAACATGCGCGAGCAGCTGATCCGTCAGGTCGAGATCGTCCCAATCGAGGTGGTGGTGCGCAACGTCGCGGCCGGTTCGATCGTGAAGCGGCTGGGCATCGAGGAAGGCACCCAGCTGCCGCGCACGATCATCGAATATTATTACAAGGATGATGCGCTCGGCGACCCGATGGTCGCCGATGAGCATATCGCCTGCTTTGGTTGGGCCAGCCAGGAGGAGATGCACGATATCGCCGATATGGCGATTCGGGTGAACGACTTCATGTGCGGCCTGTTCGCCGGGATCGGGATTCGACTGGTCGACTTCAAGCTCGAGTTCGGACGCTTCTGGGACAATGACTATAGCCGCGTCATCCTGGCCGACGAGATCAGCCCGGACGGCTGCCGCCTATGGGACATGACCACCGGCGAGAAGCTCGACAAAGACCGCTTTCGCCAGGATCTCGGCGGTGAAGTCGAGGCCTATCAGGAGATTGCGCGCCGGCTGGGTCTGATGCCCGACGGCGACAATATGATTCTTGACCTGGAAACCCATCGTAAAAACCGCGGTAAATAATTCAAATAGTTAGATGCCGGCTGTCGAGGCGGGGCCTTAGCCGCCCCCGGCTTGCCGCAATCTTGCCGCATTTGACCGCACGACTATTTAAAACCTTCGCGATAGAGATAGTTTCTCCTCGAGGGCCGAGCGTCGTGCCCGAGTCGGAGACCGAGGCATGGCGACGTCCCGTTTCGAACATCCTTCCACGGCGCCGGTGGCGTTGCTGCTGCCCGACCTCGATTGCCAGGGAAGGGGATATTGGCAGGAGCATTGGACCGCGAGCCGCATCGATTGCCGTGCGGTCGACATCGGCCATGCCCAAACCCCCGATCGGAACAGCTGCGTCTCGCGCCTCGACCATGCCTTGCGCGGCATCGATGCGCCGTTGATCCTCGTCGGCCACGGGATCGGGGCGCTGACCATCGCTTCCTGGGTGCGGCTGATGAGCAGCGAGAGCGAGTTGGCGGTGGCGGGCGCCTTGCTGATCGCGCCAAGCGATCCGGCCGCCGACGGTGCCGACGCCCGCCTGCGGACCTTTGCGCCGCTGCCGGACACGATCTTCTCTTTCCCGGCCCTTGTCGTCGCCAGCGACGACGACCGCGCCATCTCGATCGATCGCGCCTTCAGCCTGGCCCGCCAGTGGGGCGCCGGCTTCGCGCGTTTCGGCGCCCGCGGCCATTTCACGCCGATGGACGGGCTGGGCTGGTGGCCCGAAGGCGAGGAACTGCTCGATCGCTTCGTCGATCTGGTCGAACCCGGCGGCGATAGGGGTATTCGCACCCTCGACCGGTTTGCGCCGCTGGTGGGACACCGCGGCCGCGGCTCCTCGTCCATGCTGTTCCGCCCCTAGGGCGGCTCGCGCCCCGTCCGTTCGATCTCCGGCGAGCGGGCGGGGTTTGCGATACTCGACCTCGGCCGCGAAGCTAAGCTGTGCTCCTGCCAAAATATTCCGATGTGGCGCGGGCCTGCAAGGCACTCTATGTGGGCGCGCACTATAGGCCGCACAGGCGGTTTTTGTAAGGAAGCACAGTCATGAGCAGCCGTACGGAAGCGGCAAAGGTCGCGCCGAACGATGCCTTTAACATCCAGACGGTCCTCTGGGTAAAGCATTGGAACGAGCATCTGTTCAGCTTCGCGGTCGACCGGCCGGCGTCGATGCGGTTTCGCTCGGGCGAGTTCGTGATGCTGGGCCTGCCGACCGATGCCCGGCCGCTGCTGCGCGCCTATTCGATCGCGAGTCCCTCCTATGCAGATGAGCTCGAATTTCTTTCGATCGCGGTCGAGGACGGCCCGCTGACCTCGCGACTGCGCCATGTCATTCCCGGCGATGAGATCTACCTTGCCCGCAAGACGACCGGCACGCTCGTCGCCGACGCGCTGACGCCCGGCAAGCGGCTGTTCCTGCTGGCGACCGGGACGGGGCTCGCGCCCTTCCTGTCGGTGATGCGTGATCCAGACATCTACGAGCGCTATGATCAAGTGATCATCGTCCACAGCGTTCGCCGCCTCACGGATCTCGCCTTTCGCGACGTGCTCGAGAGCAAGCTGGCGGGCGATCCGCTGGTCGAGGAAGAGGCTGCCGCCAAGTTCCGCTACATCCCCACAGTCACCCGTGAGCCGTTCGAGCGGCAGGCTCGGATCACCACGATGATGGAGGACGGCGGGCTTTTCGCGGGTGTCGACGGCGAGGCCAAGCTCGATCCGGCGACCGACCGGGTGATGATGTGCGGCAGCATGGACATGATCCGCGAGTGCTCGGCGATCCTCGAGCGCCTCGGCTTCGAGGAAGGCTCGAACGCCAAGCCGGCCGATTTCGTTATCGAAAAGGCGTTCGTGGGGTGAGATGAAGCGACCGGGGGCGCCGGTCGCCCTCCCACGCCGCGAAAGGCTGGATAAGGTTACCGCCGCGGCATCAACAGCTGATCGAGCCAACTTGTCCCCGATCCAACCCGCTCGAGGCGTGGAAAGCGGTTGCCGCCATAATAGGGGATACCCACCGTCCGGAATTGATCGCCGCGGCGGACGATCAATTCGATCGGCTTGCGGGCCGTGACCGCCGCATCGATACGGTCCTTCAGGCGGGTGCTGTCGAAGGTCTCGCCGTCAAGCGCGACGAGGATGTCGCCATTGGTCAACCCCGCGTCGAAGGCCGGGCTGTCCCAGATCACCTGGTCGACGCTGCGGTCGCCATTGTCGACGATCAGCCCGAGCGAATGGCTGAGATCGGTGATCTTGCGCCGCCGTTCCTCCAGTTTCCAATAATTGGTCGGCTGGTTTGCATAGACGAGACGATAGCCGCTCCTCTCGATCCAGCCCAGCGGGGCGCGCCGCTGCGGCTGATCGAGGCGGCTGCGCAGGAAGCCAGCCCAGTCATGGGAGGCAAGGCCGTTGAGCGTGCGGACGACGTCATCGAACGTGTAGGAAAGGGTGCCCCAATCCCCGTCGCGCATGCCGAAGAAGGCACCGGCGAAGTCATCGAGCGATCGCTTGCCGCCGGTCAGCGCGCGGATCTGCATGTCGGTATCGAGCCACAGCAGCAGGCCTTCGTTATAATAGTCCTCCGAGCGCTGGAGGCTGGTCCAGGGCTGGGGACGGCGTGCGGCGATGATCGGATCGTTGGTGGTATCGATCATCGGCCGCCATTGTCGGCCCGGCCGCGTGTCGAGCGACGCCGCGATGATCGCCAGCGCCCCGAGCGTATCGTCGTTCGAGACCAGCCCCGATCGTGCCTGGAGGATGTAACCCCAATATTGGGTCTGTCCCTCATAGACCCAGAGCAGCGAATTGCGCATCGGCGTGCTGTAGTCAGGCGTGTAGAGATCCGCCCCGCGCCGGTATTTGCCGTTCCAGCTATGGACATATTCGTGCGGCAGCAGATTGCGACGCTGGGTCTGCTCGTCCCAGCGTGTGAAATAGCCGGTTGCGACGCCGTTCTCGCTCGACCGTTGATGCTCGAGCCCGATGCCGCCCAGCCGGTCGCTGATCGACAGCAGAAACTCATAGCGGTCATAATGTTCGGCGCCGAACAGCTTGACCCCCTGTTCGACCAGCCGGCGATGCGCCTGCAATTGCGGCTCGGTGGCCTTCAGTTCTTCGGGCCGGTCGGCGGCTATGTTGAGTCGGACCTTGGGGCTGAGCTGGACCTGCCGGAAGTGCCGGCCGGCGAGCATCGGGCTGTCCACCAATGTCTCGAAATCGACCGGCCGGAAGGCGATGGTCCCCGTCGCCTTGGGCGCCTGCGGCTCGAGCGCGGTGCCATAGCCCCAGCCGGCCGGCAGGATCACCGTCGGCGCAACCATGATCTGGCGGGTGAAATGGCCCGCCGGGTAGAAGGCCGTCAGATTCCACTGAAGGCTGAGCATCTCACGGGTCATCACGACACGGCCCTGCGAGGCGGCGACCGGCGAAACATAATCGAATCTGATGTCGATCGCGCGGGCGCCTTGGGGAACCTCGACCTGGAAGGCATAGACGTCGACGGGATCGCGCTTCCAGGAGAGCGGTTGTCCGTTGGCGGATATCACGAGCCCGGCGATGTCGTCGATCGGTCCACGCGGCGCATGGTTGCCGGGCAGCCATTGCGGATAGAGAAGGTAAAGCCGGCCCGCGCCCGCGACGGGAATGGTCTGGCGCACCCGGAAGATGCCGCGGACGACGTCCGTCGCGTCGACCCTCAGATCGATGGTGCCGGGATAGGGAATATCGCGCGCCGCAGGGACATGGCGTTCGATCGGCAGCGGTTGCGGCCGGCTGAGGTCTATCGCGAGAACGGACGGAGGGGCGGCCAGCGCAAGCGCGGCGAAAGAAAGCGGGAAGCGAAAACGCATCGAGAGACCAGGTCCGCTATGGTTATGTGCCGAGCATGCCGTCTAAAGCTGTGTTCGTCACCCCCCCGCCAATCCGGGTCGGAGCCGACAGATTGCGCCCTTGAGCGGCATGCGGGGTGTTCGAGGCGGCGCGCCACCTCAACTTCACCCGCGCGGTCGAGGAACTGGCGATGACCAGGCGGGCGGTCAGCTGCCAGACGGTTCGGCCAGGTCGGTGTCGCCATCGCGGGCGATTTCAGCCGCAAGTCGCTCCACCTCGATACGCAGGAGATGTTGGCGCGGATCGTGGTGGAGTAAAGATCCTCCAAGCACCACGCTTGGCGGGATCTGAAAAGGAGACTTTCCCGTTTGCCCCTTTCCCCGCTAGAGCATCTCGATGACCGATATCGCCGAGCTGCCCGACGACAGCGTCCGCAATACCCCTTTCGACAGCGCGCTATCCGATCGTTACCTCGTCTATGCCCTGTCAACGATCACGGCACGCTCGCTTCCCGATGTCCGCGACGGGCTGAAGCCGGTCCATAGGCGGTTGCTATGGGCTATGCGGCTGCTCCGGCTCGACCCCGCCTCTGGCTACAAGAAATGCGCCCGAGTCGTCGGCGACGTGATCGGCAAATATCATCCGCATGGCGACCAATCGGTCTATGACGCGATGGTTCGCCTCGCGCAGACCTTCTCGCTGCGCTACCCGCTTGTCGACGGCCAGGGCAATTTCGGCAATG